>JAIDPH010000099.1 GCA_029062885.1 Lachnospiraceae bacterium | reverse complement strand
GGCTATACATTGCCCGGTCAAATCCAAACAGACATCCTGCGGTAGTATAGATCATAACATTGATTAAAAGAACCGTCTGTCCCACCGGAAAATTAAAACGCCGGTTCAAAAAGATTGCCACCGTCTCCGTTCCATCTAAGCAGCCGCCGGAGCGAATGACGAGTCCTACACCTATTCCCAGAAACACTCCGCCGAAACAGACAGCCAGAAGATAATCATGTGTCATATCCCTAAGCGGCGCAAATATTTCCAGAAAACACGAAAATGTCACCATTGCAACAGCAGATTTGGCAATAAATTTTTTCCCCAGCTTCCGCATACCGACGATCAGGAACGGAAGGTTGAGGACAAAAGTCAGAGCTCCCAGAGGAATCTTGCTGAGATTATTGATCATAATCGATATTCCCACGATTCCGCCATCCAGAATCGTACATGGAACCAGAAATTCTTCAATGGCAATAGCAGCGATCATCGCACCTGCCACCAGCATCACATAACTAAAAATTTCCTTCATATAATCTTTCGATTTTGTAACATTTTCTGACATAAATATTACCTCCGATGTTATCATATCTTATCATATCAATGAAAACCGTACCCGTCAAACATAAGTTTCCGCTACTGCTTCCATCGCTACGGTCACACGCTCGACGGAGGAAATAAAAAACAAATTGCAAGCATAATTTACATTTTTTGACACTCTTATAATTTCCATGCATAAAATAAAGTAAAACACGTAGGATCATAGGTTACAGATTATGTATTTCGCCCTATTTATTTTGTTACTACTCGCTCTATTCTGCATGATATTCTCCTGTGTCCGCAGAAAAAAGATCATACGCCGGATTAAGTGCATGGATAAATGTCAGAAATGTTCAGAATTATCACAACTCGCCGCTCCGTTCGGCTATGATTATCATTGCCGCGATGGTTTCTTCTCTTCCACTCTGGATGCATGGCAGAAAGATGCCGGCTACACATGGCTCTACGATTATATGGCTCCCCGTTTTCAGATGGTTTTCGATGCCCTTCCAATCTATTTTGATTACCGTGGCAAAACATGGCTGATCGAGCTCTGGAAGGGTCAATACGGTATCAATACCGGAGCAGAGATCGGCATTTATCACGCTGACCGCCTTCTATCGGAAGATGAATACAAGACAGCTTTTTTCACTGCCGTCGAAGACTACGAGATGCTTCCCTGCACCTTACGTCTGTGCGACGAAACTGAAAATGAATGCATTCAGATTTCCGAACGGCATTGGTGGCTGACTATATTTTTGCCCGGCCTTTTTACAGAGCCTTCGAATCTGTGTCTGGAAGTTTCCATCTGTTTCCCCACTACGCAAATGTGCGACGCTTTTTATGATGGACTCTATAATACAGGATATGACATGAAAGATATCTCCATACATGGACATTGTCTTTCTTTCCTATTCCGAACCGGTAAGAATATAAGTTTCAATCTGTCAACGCGCTTTTGGCGCTGTCTGTCCCAATTCCTCAACCGGATATTCTGCAAACTGTATATTTGGATAACAAGACCATTCCTCTGTACGGAAGACCGTATTCTTTTTCTCTACTACTCTCTTCCTTTTGCTTTCAGAAGACTGCTACGTCTGCGCAGATTCAACAGACACTGTCATAAGAAAAACGGCTGTCACCCGCCAAAATGTTATCACACATGTCATACGCGTGAGGAGGATGAGTCATGAGTACCTCCAGCCGTCTGGAACGTGCCTTTGCGCAGGCCCCAATCCTCCCTTTCAATATGTGCTCTAAATATGTCCTTGTAAGTGACTGTCACAGAGGCGTGGGTACGTCCTCCGACAATTTTTTAAAGAATCAACACTTATACTTTGCTGCGATAGAGCATTATTATCGAAACGGCTTTACCTATATTGAACTTGGCGACGGGGAAGAGTTGTGGGAAAACAGGAACCTGCGTAATATTACTGAAATGCACAGTGACGTCTATGATCTGCTTTCCTGCTTCAATTCGCATAACAGGCTGTATCTGATTTACGGCAATCACGATATAGTACAGAAGAAAAATCCGGCTTATCACGAGGCGCTCATCCTGCGCCCCGAAGCCGTTCCCGAAAGATCACTGTATCTGACCCACGGACATCAGGCCAGTCTGCTCAATTCCACCTTCTGGCGTGTAGCCCGTTTTCTGGTACGGTATTTCTGGAATCCGCTTGAAAATCTAGGTATCTTAGACCCTACCAGCGCGGCTAAAAATTATGAAGTAAAAGAAAAATGCGAGGAAAAGCTGCGCCGTTTTGCAGAGGAAAATCATCGTATTCTGATCACCGGACACACCCATCGTCCGGTGATGCCAGAGGAACCTTCCTTTTACTACAACACAGGAAGCTGTGTGCATCCCAGATGCATTACATGTATTGAAGTGGAACGCGGCAAACTGACTTTAGTAAAGTGGAGTATGCAGGTAAGACCCGACCGTATACTGTATGTGGAACGGGAAGTGATTGGGGGGCCGGTTGGGATATTATAAAACGTAGCTATCCACAACCAAGCCTTATGCAAACATTTTTTTGATTTTCTCATAGTTCTGAGCCGTCATCAATGCAGTTTCGTCCGTATCTTTAAACTTCACCACATAAGTCCATCTGCCGTAAGGCTCAATCTGTACGATTTGCGAAATGTTGATAATATAGGATTTATGGCAGCGCATGAACTCTCCGGTACTTAGCTTTTCCTCAATATCGGAAAGGGAAATGGAGGTTCGGTGCCGCTCCCTGGCAGTAACAATGCTGGTATAACCTTCCAGCCTTTCAACCAAAATAATCTCTTCCATATTCAGCAGATGCACCTGCTCTTTCCCTTTGATCAAAAGCTTATTTTTATAATGCTCCGGCTTCATTACCTTATCAGGCAAGTCGTTTTTTACCGTAGCACTTTCCGCCATGCTGTTTCTGATACGGTCCAAAGTTTTTACCATCCGCTCCATATTAAATGGCTTTACCAGATAGTCGAACGCATAAATCTCAAAAGCATTTGCCATGTACTCACTGTGTGCCGTGGCAAAAATTATCTTCAGCTTCGGATCAAGCTCCGTAAGCACTCTGGCGCACTCCAGTCCGCTTTCCCCATTCAAGTCAATGTCCATAAATACTACATCCGGTTTATATCTGGCAAAATCCACCATTGCTCCGGCAAAATCACCATTTTCTGACACTACCTGATAGTCCGCCTGTTTTTCCACCATTTTGTGAAGCAGTTTTCTGATCTCCGGTTCATCATCAATCAGCATTACTTTTATCATACTTTTTTACTCTCCGCGTAAGCGTCGGCACCT
>JAIDPH010000098.1 GCA_029062885.1 Lachnospiraceae bacterium | reverse complement strand
ATTTTAAAGATTACCAGCTTATCAGTAAATTCTATATTCTGCTTCAATAAATATTTTGATGCTAATTCCAGTAACAGCGTAATTCCCACCACAATAATTAGAAAAAAGCACCTAAAAAATTTATAAAATTTCATCATTCCTCCCACATTACAATTTTAATATTAGGCAAATACGCCACACAAATCTCTTTCTCTGGCGCGGTACGATAATGCCCAAAATTATTTTAATGCCTTTTTCATAGTATCTGTTTCATCCTAACTGTCAGCTTCTCCATCAACCTTCTGCTCCGGCATTTGTAACAATGTTCCCTGAAAAATCCAGTATCCATCGCCGGAATCTTTTTTCCCTTTATACCGCGCCGTTTCTTCGATCGTCGCTTTGTTAAGTTCATAGATCTCTGCATATCTGAATGAAGAGCCTAACATTTCTTCGGCGATTTTCCAAAGGGTATCTCCTTTCTTTACGACATATTCTTCCGCCTCTGTTTCATCATCCGCCATATACCCTGCTTCGCCTGTCAAATCATCATTTGTCATATAATCGGATGGTTCTTCCGGATAATAATCTGCTACATACCCTACTTCTTCCACAGGAAAATTCTGATACCCCATATATAAATAGCGAATCGGTGCAATTGCTTCATTTTCTGGACAAAATACGGATACGCTGTATCCCGAGAAATAATATTCTCCCACCGCCGGCATCCTGCTCTCTCCCTTGTGATTCAGATAACATATCCCTTCCGAAGAGTGCCACTCACGCGCCCCGTAATACAAGATACCAAAGCATTTCTGCCCGTTCCATTCTGCCACCGTCTCCTTTAACGGCATTACGGAAACTGCCTCAACAAGCGGTTTAAAATCTTTTTCAATATCAAAAACCTCTCTATCTGCGCCACCCAGATAAATATCTATTTTCTTTGATCGGGCAGCTTTATATGTTATTAAGTAGCTGTCCACAAAATCACCGTTTTCATCAAAACCGCACAGCATCGTATCAAACGTCTGTATCGTTCCATCCGGCGCAAAATGCAAGTTGAAACTCGTTGCCAGACATAATTTTTCCGGCAACTTCACCTTATCCCTGATATCTTTCATAATCCCGTCTATGCCCGACTCATAGATATTATCGTGCACCAGTGTGATGCTTCTTTTATCCTTCAGATCATCCAGATACCATGAAAGTTTCCCATTATAAGGCACCGCGCTTTTTATCACAAGAGCACTTCCATATACCGTAACAATCACCAGAGAAATGCCCGCTGCCAGTCTATACTTCCTTTTTCCCACAGCATTTACCGTCGATAATTTTAAATCCAGAAAATCCTTTTCGTCATGGTCAAGTTCCTGCAAATTCGTTATAATCACAGATTTATCTTGCAGGAAAAGCTGACAGTAACTATCTCGCCTAATATACCACTTCACATCTTCTGCCCTGACTTCCGAAACACCGCTCCATGATTCACTTAGCAGCCCTTTTCTGCTATAACAAATCCATAGATAAAGACCATACCCCGTAACCCCTATCCACCATACTAGGCAAAAAAGCAAAATAGGTATATTCTTATGCAACCTGCCAAACTGACACAGAAAATATAAGTGAAACCAACTAATACCATATAAAATCAAGTTAATCGGTCTTGTTCCCACATACCATACAGTTTTCCAAAAAAGCGACACTCTGCTATTTTCGTATGACAAGTCCTTTATATTCCCATGTTCTTCCTTGGTCGGTTGATTCAAATTTTGCTTTGGTTCCGCCATATTCCGAATACTCCTCCATGCCTACATACAGACATAAAATATCGTCATGCACTTCCGGCGCATATGCTATAGAATAATACTCCGGCGCATCCATAAGTTCCTGATATTCCCACGTCTTCCCGCCATCCTGCGTCCGCCAGATATCCGGTTTCTCCGAACTCCGAATGGTCACAAAGCCTACGCTGTTATTAATAAACATAGCTCCCATTGTCAGGGAATGACCTTCCGTGAGCAGATCCGGCACCACGCCTACATGCTGCCACGATTTTCCGCCGTCTTCTGTACGGAATAAGACTGACATTTCATGCCAAACAACACGCTCTCCCGTAAAAATCAAGAAACCATCCTGCCCATTTTCCGGAAAATTCACGTAAATTCTCCTGCCGCCGGAAAACTCATACGTAACGACGGATTTCTTAAAACTCCGGCTCTCCTCATCATAAAAAACAACGGAAAACGGCACCGCACTGTCTCCTCCGTATGCAAATATAATCTTATTCTCATCTACCTGATAGCTGCCGGGTTGTAAAGAAGTCAGTTTTCCGTCCATTTCATCCCCTCTCTCAAAGAGTTCTTCCAATGTAACCGGCACCTCTTGCCACACCCCGTCTGCACCGCTTATCTGTAAAGCGCCCTCGCTGGTATCAACCTGATACGCATTTTCACTTACATCTGCCGACAAAGCGGCATCTTCGTCGCTACTTGTTCCCAATGGCTCTGTCTTTATTCCATAAACCAGATCTACCTTCGGAATATCCGAAAAATCTGCCCGCGCATACCGCGCCATATAAGCCTGAAGAACATCTGTCGTTTCCGCGATTCCCTCCAGCTCAAAAACATAATCCTTTACCATACAAATCTGCAGCGTCCAGTCAAAATATGCATAATAACCATCTTTTTCATGCGCAATCTGTGCCCGGTCTTTCAACTCCTGTGGGAACTCTGCAAGCTCGCTCTCCTCGTATCCAATATAATATTTGCAGATCACTGAAAAGACAGCCTCATTCTTATCTCCCGCAAGCAGTCTGCTGTATACGGAATCGGCTATCGTATACCACGAATCTTCCAAAGTCCACTGCGATGCCCTGCTCTGATCGTCAAAATACGATGCATACCGCTGCAATAACAGAAGAACCGCATCCCCGTAATTATCCGCATCATGCAGCCTGACCTGCCAAGGGCTTTCTGCTTCATACGGAAGTTCCGCATACTCTTTCCATTCATAAACATCTTCTCTGTTCCGCTCATTATAATAAGCATCCTCAGAAACAGGCTCCAGCTTTGTCATCTCATCGATTACCGCCTGCGTGAAACCATCCGGCAGATCATACCCCTCATAAAAAGACTCTGCTGCCCGCTCTGCTCCTGTTCTTACCCTATAACTCTCATACAAACCACCGCCGATGCGATAAAGATTAAACGCCACATCAAGTACTAAAATTCCGATACCGCAATACGCCGGAAAATCCCACTTTTTGTCCTCCTTCATAATCGCGGAGATTCTGGCTTTCATCATCCGTTTCCCATGATAAAAATACGTTGAGTACGCCCGTCCTCT
>JAIDPH010000097.1 GCA_029062885.1 Lachnospiraceae bacterium | reverse complement strand
GGAAGAACTGCTGGGCAGGCTGTGGGGAGCTGAATATATAGGAGAGACCCGTACAGTGGATGTGCATATCGGACAGCTGCGAAAGAAGCTGGATTTTTATGATGTGATCCGCACTGTTTCCAAGCACGGATACAGACTGGAGGATTTGGACAATGAAGCTATGGACTAAAATGTCATTAATAACGGCAGCGACATTGCTTGTGAGTGTAGGGATATCAGGAGGAGCGGTCATTTACCATTCGGCTCTTTATAATAGGGAAACTACAATAGAGAATTATAGGCAGCAGCTTAAGTCGACAATGTATGCAGTCGGTAATGAATTAGAATATGAGCCGTTACAGAATTTTAGCGATGCAGCTGAAAATTCTTTTTATAATTATGTAATAAGAAAATACGGCGCTTCCATGTATATTCTGATAGAGGGGGAGCAGGTGCTTTGTAACCTGACTCCTTTTGAACTGGTCAATCCCGGAGATGAAAGATGGGGAAGACTTGAAGCGGACAGTATTATTCAAAAGATAGAAGACAGGTATATTCTGGTTATGGGCAGCGGAATACAGACGACGGGGCGACGTAAGTACAAGCTTGTGCTGGTACGGGATATTTCAAGTATTTATGAAGATATCCGTACGCAGGCATTTTTTTATGTTCTAATCTATCTTGCAGCGGCACTGGCGGCAGTAGTTTTGGTTTTCCTAATGACCAGGAGGGCACTGAAGCCTTTACGGGAATTACAGCACGCGGCGCAGGATATCAGCAGAGGCACACTGGCGAGGCGCGCAGATGTGCATACGAGTGATGAAATAGGTGAGATGGCAGCAGCTTTTAATGGTATGGCGGAGCAGATTGAAAATCAGGTTACAGAGCTGTCGCTTGAATCCGAGAGGCGCAGGCAGATGCTTGGAAGCCTGACGCATGAGATGAAAACTCCTATGACTTCTATTATGGGTTATGCCGATTCCCTTTTGCATGTAAAGCTTAAGGAAGAGCAGAAGGAGAGGGCATTGCAGCATATTTATGATGAATGCGGCAGACTGGAGCGAATTAGCAGTAAACTGATGAGCCTGATTGGTATGTATGATAACGACAGTATATGTATGGAAGAGGTTTATATAAAAGATTTGTTTTCGGCTGTCACAGAAATAGAAGAGAACAATTTGAAAAAGAAGAATATTTCTCTTAGCTTTTCTTGCCATATGGAAAAGAGGCTTTTGGATAAGGATTTAATCATAAGTTTATTGACTAACTTGGTCGATAATGCAATTAAAGCAAGCGATAACGGTTCGGATATATATATGGAAGCAAAAGAGAATATAATTATGGTTCGAGACTCAGGCTGCGGGATTCCTGAAGATGAGATTCCCAGAGTGACAGAGGCTTTCTATATGGTAGATAAAGCACGCAGCAGAAAGGCAGGCGGCTGCGGGCTGGGACTGGCGATCTGCGGTAAGATTGCTGAGCTGCATGGGGCGGAAATTGAGATTAAGAGTAAGATAGGGGCAGGAACTGAGGTATCGATTGTTTTTGGCGGCATGTGAATTTGAATTTTACAAAATGTTTACATTCTGTTGTATACCTTTTACAGGCATACGGGATATGATGTGGATAGATGTTGGAGAAACTTCTATACAAAGTTCTGGCTATTGAGATGGAGTTTTACAATTTCCTAATCATATTTATAAATGGAAGGAGTAGTGTAGAAATGATAATGAAGAAGAAGCATAATTTGAAGAAAATGGCTGTGACTGTATTGGCGACAGGATGGTGTATTTTGACAGTGTCGGGGTGCGGCAGTGCAGAACCGCAAGAGGAAGTGGTTGTGGTAAAGGAACAGGATGAGGAGCTTATGTCGGGGCAGATGACTGCAGGAGATGAAATGGCATCCGGGAATGTCGCCGAGCAGGTACAGGCGCCGGAAATCTATCAAACGGAATTGTCCAGCGATGTTGTTTCGGTAAAAGTGGATGCTGTAGTCACAATACCTGATGTGCCGGGAATAAAGATTAAGAAAGTTACGGCGCGCACTTTTACACCGGAGGATTATGCTGTGATAAACAGGGTGCTGCTTGGCGGAGAAGGGTCGCTTAACATAGATAATCAGGCTTTGTCCGGGGGCGGTGAAGAGGCTTTTACCGGTAATGTTACGGTGAATGGGCAGGATTATTGGCTTCAGATAGATAATAATGCGACAGCAGCAAGGCATAGGGTTAAGTTTATGATTGAGAAACAGGATGGAAACGGAGATTATCTGTCTTTTTCCAATTCGCAGCCTGACCCTGAAAATCTGCCGGAATCTATGAAAGATATCAAATTTATACAGGGATATATGAATATGAATACGCCGCCGGAAGAAATTATGAATGAAATAACAGAGGCTATAAATCAAATGGGGATTGGCGAGTATTCCGTTCAGGGAGGAGGATATTATGCCTGCTGGATTGCAAATGAGGATGCTATGAGTATTTCGGAGTATCTTGATTCAAAATATCTTGCCGGGATGGGATACGGCGTGCATCTTTACAGAGTAGAAGATGATATTCCAATTACTTATACTTATGAAGACGGCGGAATGATGGCAGATTATGATGCAGAAAAATTAATACAAGCTATGGAAAATGGTGAAGAATTTGTTCCGGAAACCGTATACTGGCCATATGAAGAAATGACATTTATTTATACTAATGACGGTCTCCGTACGTTTGAGTGGATAAATCCGTATATAATCGAGAATTTGTCTGATGAGTACGTATTCCTGCTGCCGTTTTCCGATATCAGCAATATTTTTGAAGATATGATTTTAAAAAAGTATGCTGATAGTTTTAATAACGAGGGAGATACAGTTGATATTCAGGTAGATAAGGTAATCTTAAGCTATATGAGAGTCAGGGAGAAAGGCTCTACGGAGGGAACGCTGATTCCAGTATGGGATTTCTTTGGCACTAAAACCTATAAAAATTCCGCAGGAGAGGTGGACCTGGTAGTTGACAGAGTTTATGACGGCGTTACTCCTGAAAGCATGATGACGATAAATGCAATGGATGGAACGATTGTGAGCAGGGGATTGGGATATTAGTATTGGTAAAGGCGTATGGAACAAGTAATACTAGCCATACGCTTTTGTGGTTGGAATAACCTGTTCCATCAGTTACCTGTAGTTTCAGATATAAAATCGAACGGAATATTATTCTTTTTTAACAGGGATTGCAAGTAAGTAACTTGCGAAGATAAATTATTATTCCGGGCAGTCAAATCACTGTTTCGAGAAGTCAAATCACTATTTTGGAACGACAACTGTTCAATCTTCGGCAAATAATATTCAGCATCCTCCTTTTTAGTACGTTCAATGATTTCCTTAGAGCTTGTACCACATAAATTTAATATTCCTTCACAAACCATAGCTGATCATCCCTTTTTTTGTTATTGGCAGTGGTTATTTGATGCATGTACTTAATATAAATATACTGTTCCTGATGCAGTTTATAATCATTAGCAAGGCGGTTAGCCAGAGCGGTATCCTGTAGTTTGTCAGTGAGGCAGTGCAGATATAAATTATCTTCAGGAGACAGTTCTTTGGTAACGATAATCTGTATAGTAAATGTCTCTTTATTGATATAATATACCCCTGAACAAGCTTTTGCAATAGTTATTTTTCTTTCCTTTCGGAGATGCTTCATGAGTTTCCGTGGATAGTGACAGCTTAAGAGTGTCAGACTGACATCCAGGCTGGAATATTGCTTTCTGTGAGAGTCATGCCCTGATTTCCCCATCTGGTCGATAAGTAACCCGGCATATCCGATAGCTTTATAATATGAATCTATACTTATAGAAGAACCGATTCCCTTGATTTCAAGAAGGTTGAAGGATTTGAAAATGCGCGCTATGTTCTTTGGAATTATTTCGTCCGTCAGTTTTTTGATGATAAGTAAATCAATCTGGTAGCTGTTTTTTCCAAGAATGTATTCCGTTATATATTCCAAAAATTCAGAATAGTATTTAAGTTCAATCTGAAAAGCACAAGACGCGGCTTCGTGCCAGTTGACGCGTGGTTTAAGGGACATAGATGGATACCTTTCGTAGTAGACAGCCATATGTTGATGGCTTATTTAGACATTGCAAGACATTATAAGATAATAAATTTAATGAAATAGACCTGATTATTATATGAATATCAGATAAGGCATTTATACCATAAACAAGGAGATGTTACAAATATTTTATCATTATTTCGAACTACAAATACAAAATATAGTATTGTGCAATCCGCCATAATAAATACTCACCACATCAGTATGAGGGTGTCACCTGACATCATGATGCAACTTTGATGCAAAAATGATGCTACTTTGATTCAAAAGTTATGCTCATTTGATGCAAAAATGATGCAGCTATGATGCTTTCCTATTATATCATATCCACAGGTACAAACTCACACGTTGAGTAAGAATGGAGGATCAAGTTTAACATGAAGAAGAACAGAAGACTATTATGTATTTTTTCCGTAATTTTGCTTCTCACGACCTATATGCCTGTAGTTCATGCAGAAGAAAGCCAGGAAGAAGATGAAGACAAGACCTACGCTCCATATTTTTATGTGGAGAGCGAGGAAGTGGGAGTGGACTGCTTCCCTTTAAAAAAGACCAGTGTGAAGGCGAATATAAATGGAATGATCGCAGACACATATGTGGTGCAGACTTATGCAAATGAAGGAACGAAACCTATCAATGCGCAGTATATATTTCCGGCGTCCACTAAAGTCACCATACACGGAATGCAGATGCGGATTGGAAACCAGCTTGTTACAGCTGTAATTAAGGAAAAAGAAGAGGCTGAAGAGGAATTTGAGGCTGCCAAAAGTGAAGGAAAAAGCGCTTCGATGCTTTCCGAGGAAAGATCGAATGTTTTCACTATGGATGTAGCTAATATCATGCCGGGCGATGTGGTCAGTATTGAGTTGCATTATACTGAGCTGATTACGCCAATTGATGGAAACTACCAGTTTGTTTTTCCTACCGTTGTCGGTCCGCGCTATGTGAGTCCGCTTATAGATGACTGCGGCGGCAGGGAAGAATGGGTAGGAACTCCATATCTTTCCGAAGGCACTCCCCCTACAGATGAATATGATATTGATGTAACTGTTTCATCTGCAGTACCTATTACATCTCTTGAGAGCAGTTCACACAGTATTGATATCGGATGGACTGAAAATACAAGCGCGCACGTTACGCTGGCGGATCCGTCAGACTACGCCGGAAATCGTGATTTCATCCTTGATTATAGGCTTACCGGAGATGAAATCGGGACAGGTCTGATTGTAAACCAAGGTGAAAATGAAAACGTATTTATGCTTATGATACAGCCGCCGGAACGTTATGAAATTGAGGAAATTCCGCCCAGAGAATATATATTCGTTCTGGATGTATCCGGTTCTATGTCCGGATTCCCATTAAGTACCGCAAAAAAACTGATTAACAATCTAGTTTCGGGTTTGCGGGAAACGGATACTTTTAACTTGATTTTATTTTCGGGAACATCATATAAAATGGCGAACCACTCAGTTCCCGCAACGGAAGAAAATATTAAGAAGGCCGTAAAAATGATCAGTGAGCAGCAAGGCGCCGGGGGCACTGAGATTGCCGAAGCACTTGAAGATGCTTTGAGTACACCGGCTGATAAGGATGTTGCACGTAATATTGTAATTATATCCGATGGATATGTATATGGTGAAGCAGAAGTGTTCGGGATTGTTAATGAAAATATGGATAAGGCTGAGTTCTTTTCCTTTGGAATCGGCAGAGCAGTCAACCGTAGACTGATTGAAGGAATTGCCACAATCGGTCAGGGAGAACCGTTCATCGTAACAGAGGAAGAAGAGGCTGATGAGATTGCAGAAAAATTCCGCACATACATACAGTCGCCTATTCTGACTGATATTAAGGTGTCATTTGAAGGTTTTGACGCCTATGATGTTGAACCGGCCATATTGCCTACTCTTTACGCAAATAAACCCATAGTATTACTTGGTAAGTGGCATGGAGAGGCTACAGGAACCATTAACATCAGCGGAATGACAGGCGGGGGAGCATACTCACAGAGCATTTCCGTTGCGGATGCCATAGCAGGAGAAAATGATGTTCTTGGTTATCTGTGGGCACGCAAGCGTGTGGAGCGCCTGACTGATTACGGCGCAGGCGGTGATAACCCTGATGTACAGGAAGAAGTTACACAGATTGGGCTAAATTATAGCATGATAACTCCATATACTTCGTTTATTGCCGTATTGGACGTTGTAAGGAATCCCGATGGCGAAAGTACTGATGTCAATCAGCCGCAGCATCTTCCGCTTGAAGTATCCAATCTGGCAGTTGGTTTCAGAATAGGTTCGGAGCCGGAAGAAGTGATTCTTTTTGCCGCATTGTTACTGCTTATATTTATGCCGGTTTTGCTCAGAAAAAAGACTGAACGGACTGCATAGCCTGATTCAGGTCATGAGAAAGAGGTTGACGCATGAAATTATTTCAAAACATGACAACAATTAGAAAATATTTACCGCTCTACCTTATGACAATCATTCTTGCATTTGTAATGAGATATGTTAGTAAGATTAACGATAGCGATGCTCTTTGCTGGATACTGACCCCCACTGCATTGTGGGTCAGTGTCCTTAGCGGCATTCGTTTTGAATACCTTCCGCATATGGGATATGTAAATTATTTTTATAGATTTTTGATTGCTCCCACATGCTCCGGCTGCCGGTTTATGTTGATAATCTTTCTGATGCTTATTTTTTCTTTTTTATATCGTATTAAGTCCGCGCGGTTAGGATATATGTGGTTCGGTTTTAGCATTATCTTTTCATATGTGTTCACAATCTTTGTAAATGGAATACGCATTACGGCTTCCATTTATGTTCCTATTGCACTTGAAAATCTGGAGTTTATAGGCGGCTTACTTACACAGGACAGATTGCACACTATTATTGGAACCGCAACTTATTTTTCATTTATGTGTGCTGCATATCCGTTAGCAGACTTCTTCTGCCGGCGTGTATTCATGCATTCTGAAATAAATTTTTACAATGAAACCTGTTCTTTACAGCAGGGTAATGCTCCCAAGTTTTCTCTGAAACTTATTATTCCTGCTTTCTGGTATATTCTTACAGTTTTGGTGATTCCATTTATAGGCAGAGTATATAGAAATGATTGGGATGGATTTGGACAATATGCGGCTCTTATAATTGGGGTATGTCTTGTTATTGCAGCTATAAGGCAGTTGACATCATTATTTCTTTATGTTATATATTATTTTAGGCAATTGCCTAAATAATATTAACAAGGATGCTAAGGACATAATTTCAGGTTGAGAAAGCAGCAGGAAAAATGATGTGAAAAGAGACACGAAAAGAAAAACAGCTCCCACTAAAAAAGCACAAAATGAAGAAATCCTGGATTTAGATATGGAAGATTTGGAATGGGATGAGGCCGAATCGGAAGCTGATTGGGAATCAGATGATGACGAAGATGAAGACGACATGGATTTTGACCTGGAAGGCATAGACAGGAGAAAAATTCTGTTTGGCATGGCGGTAGTCGGAGTGGCAGGCGTAATCGCGATAATTATCGTATGTATAACTTTATTGAGAAGCACCGGAAGCCCGAAGGAACTGCCGCAGCCTGAATTGATTGAAAATGAAGAATCCCAATTATTAGATGAAGCGGGAGCAGATAATATAGATGCGGCCTTAGGGAATGAAGATACAGAGAACACAGACGAAACCGAAACCGATGAACATGATACGGCGTCAGACTTAACTGGGATTTCTGATGTGCAGGAGGAAATTTCCGTAGGCGCGCTGGATGACGAGCAGGACCCTCAGAACTTCGATGCGCAAAGTAATGAAGGAAACGGTGCGGAAGTGACCGTAGCAGCTATTAACGAGAATGAAATCTCTGGCGTTACTATAGGAATAGATGTATCTAAATACCAGGGAACTATTGACTGGAGTAAGGTCAAAGAGTCAGGCGTGGAATTTGCCATGATTCGTGTGGGCTACAGGGCCAAATCCACCGGCGAGATTTTCGAAGATCCTACTGCCAGATATAATATGCAGGAGGCGCAGGCGGCAGGAGTCAAGATAGGCGCATACTTCTTTTCTTCGGCTGTCACTAAAGAAGAGGCAAGGGCGGAAGCCGCATTTACCAAGGATATCATTGCCAAATACAGGATTACATACCCGGTGGCTTATAACTGTGAGGATTTCCAGTCGACGGACAGCAGACAGTATGGTCTGGATGCTTCCGCAAGAACTGAGCTTGCATGCGCATTCCTTGATGAAATATCAGCCGCGGGTTATACTCCTATGTTCTATGCTTCCAAAGGGGAACTTGAAGGCAATGCACAGTGGAATACGGATACTCTTTCTTCAAGATACAAAATATGGGTAGCGCAGTATCCCGACCAGCCTTATCCACAGACCACTGCATCCAGCTACACAGGCACTCATGCTATGTGGCAGTATACCGGGCAGGGAATTGTGGCAGGCATATCTAAAAAGACAGATGTTAATATCGCTTATTTTGGATATTTGCAGGAGGCTGAAGCAAAAGACGAAAATCCTCCCGAGACGGTTGAAGCCAATCCGGAGGTAGGAATTATTTTTACAGAAGTAAACGAGACGGTGACAGCTAAGCAGGAGACCAATCTGCGGTCCGAGCCAAGTACGTTGAATGACGCTTCGATTGTGGCTAAGCTTATACATGGGGATACCGCTACACGAACGGGTATCGGACATAACGGCTGGTCAAGAGTAATATACAATGGGCAGACCTTGTATGCAGTTACCAGCTACCTGACCACCGATATGACGGATACCGGGCAGCAGGCCCCGCCGCAGGGACCTGTTTACACGCCGGTATATGAGCAGGTAACTGCCAAGATTGAGACGAACTTAAGAACGGAACCAAGTACGGCAAGTGCGGACACCGTAGTGGGGGTTCTGCACAATGGAGAGTATTTGATTAGAACGGCCGTAGGCGATAACGGCTGGTCGCAGTTAGATTTTAACGGAGTGACGGTTTATGCGGTTAGTAGTTATTTGATTGTTCAATAGAAGGGTTATTGTAATAAATAGAAGGTTTTGAAAGGTTGACATAAGTGGACATTTAATATATTATAAGCATAATATATGAGTAGCCAACGAAAGGACCCCACCATCATGCCAATCACATCAACCTTCATGCTCCCTCACCCACCTTTAATTATTCCGGCTATCGGCAGAGGTGAGGAGCGAAAAATCCAAAAAACAATCGATGCATATCACGAAGCCGCGCGCAGAATTGCAGCGTGTCGACCCGAGACAATCGTTCTCATATCCCCTCATCAGGTTATGTATGCCGATTACTTCCACATATCACCGGGAAAAGGAGCCCACGGAGATTTTGGGCAGTTCCGCGCGCCCGAGGAACAAATGGAGGTTTCTTATGATACCGCTTTTGTAGAGAAACTGTGCGCATTGGCGGATGAAAAAGATTTGCCGGCAGGCACTTTGGGAGAACATGACAGGAAGTTAGACCACGGTACTATGGTTCCTCTGTATTTTGTAAATCAGTATTGGACAGACTATCAGCTTGTCAGAATCGGCTTGTCAGGGCTTCCGCTTAATATGCATTATGGGTTAGGACAGTGCATTCAGGAAGCGGCGAATGCGTTGAATCGGAATGTTGTTATTATCGCCAGCGGGGATTTATCACACAGGCTGAAAGAAGACGGTCCATATGGATATCGGGAAGAAGGACCTGCATATGACGCCCGTATTATGGATGTAATGGGCAGGGGTGATTTCGGAGAGCTTCTGGAATTTCCCGAGGATTTCTGTGAAAAGGTGGGAGAATGCGGTCATCGTTCTTTTACGATTATGGCAGGTGCCTTAGATAAAAAGAAAGTGAAAGCCGAAAAGCTTTCCTATGAGGGAACTTTTGGAGTCGGTTACGGAATCTGTTGTTTTCAGGTATGTGAAGACGCCTATGTACAGCTTGCCCGAAAGACAATAGAAACCTATGTGCGGACAGGGGAAAAGATAAAGGTCCCGGATGGACTTCCGCAGGAAATGTATGAACGTCAGGCGGGAACTTTTGTGTCGATTAAGGAAAACGGAAACCTTCGCGGCTGTATCGGCACTATTCAGGCTGTACAGGCGTCTATAGCGGAAGAAATCATAAATAACGCTATCAGCGCTTCTTCCAGAGACCCGAGGTTTTACCCGATAGAGCCTGTGGAACTGGACAAACTGACAATCAGCGTAGATGTTCTGGGAGAGATAGAGCAGATAGATTCTCCGGATGAGTTAGACGTGCGGCGGTATGGTGTGATTGTGACTAAAGGCTATAAGCGCGGACTGTTGCTTCCAAACTTAGAGGGTATAGATACGGTAGAAGAACAGATAGCGATAGCAAAGGATAAGGCGGGTATCAGTACGAAAGAAAAAGTTGAACTGGAAAGGTTTGAAGTAGTCAGGCATTATTAGGAAATAGCATGGAAGTGAATATTTTGGAATAAGAGGAAGGTATTATTGTCAGTATGAAAGAGGTCTGTCAGGTATGTATGCATCATTGCTCCTTAAACTCCGGTCAGACAGGAATTTGTAGGGCAAGAAAAAATGAGAACGGTCAAATTGTATGCACAAATTATGGACAGATAACATCCATTGCGCTTGATCCGATTGAGAAAAAGCCGTTGAATATGTTTTATCCGGGGAGCATGATTTTATCCGTCGGAAGTTTTGGCTGTAATTTACGTTGTCCTTTTTGCCAGAACTATGAGATTTCCATGGTAGACAGTGAGAACGCCCATACAATAGAAATGACGCCGCGTATGTTGGCTGATAAGGCATTGGCATATAAAGACACCGGAAACATCGGAGTGGCGTATACCTATAACGAACCTCTGATTGGCTGGGAATATGTGCGTGATACTGCCGTCTTAGTGAAAGCAGCCGGAATGAAAAATGTGCTGGTGACGAATGGGACGGCGGAACTTCCGATATTGGAAGAACTTTTGCCTTACATTGATGCGATGAACATTGATTTAAAAGGGTTTAGTCAGGAATACTATGAAAAACTCGATGGTAGTCTGGAAACTGTGAAAAAATTCATTATCCGTGCAGCCGCGGACTGCCATGTGGAACTTACTACTTTGATTGTACCGGGGGAAAATGACGAAGTTTCAGAAATGGAAGAGGAAGCGTCATGGATTGCTTCTGTAGAAGACTCTGCCGGAAAAAAGATTCCGCTTCACGTGACGCGCTTTTTCCCACGATATCATATGCTTGATAAAGGAGCAACAGATATAGCGCAAATACATCGGCTGGCTGATATCGCGAGAAAACGTCTGAATAATGTGTTTGTTGGGAATTGTTGATTTTGCTCAAATAATTCACCATACAATCCTGAATAATAATTAATATCTTTTAGTAAACCTTCTTATCCAGCTCCATCCTTGATATAATATCATTTATTTTCTTATAAACCAACTCTTCGTCTATCGTCAGTAGTTTACGGTGTTCCATTGTAATCTGGCCGTCAATGATAACAGTATCTACTTCTGAACCGTTTGCAGAATAGGAAAGTCCTGCAATCAGGTTATTTCTTGGAGTAAGAGACGGGTTGTTCAAGTCCAGAATAGCCAAATCTGCTTTTTTACCCACTTCTATAGAACCGATTTCTTTATCTAACCCTAATGCTTTGGCGCCGTTTATTGTTGCAATACGGAAGCCTTCTTTGGCGCTTATGCACTGCGGAGTTTTACCTGTTCCCTTGTGAATAAGTGTAAGCAGGCTAAGCTCGTGGAACATATTCAAACAGTTATTGCTTGCCGCGCCATCTGTGCCAAGGCAGACATTGACGCCTTTATCCAGCATTTTTGCAATCGGTGCGAACCCGTTACCCAGTTTCATATTACTTGCAGGATTGGTGACAACGCTGACATTATGTGCTTTCAAAATGTCGATGTCTTTGTCCGTTACCTGAACGCAATGCGCTGCAATCGCGGGAATGTCAAATATCCCTGTTTTTTCAGCCAGTTCGATTGGTGTACAGCCGTACTTCTCCTGAATCTGCTCGATTTCACTGACGCTTTCTGATAAATGGATATGTATTCCCATGCCGTTTTTTTTGGCTTCGCTTGAAACAATTTTTAAGAATTCATCGTCACAGGTATAAGGGGCGTGGGGACCCAGCATAAAGGTCAGCCTGTCGCAGTCTTTTGCAGCGTCGCGTTCCTCATATGCCTGACGCAGCCTCATTTGGCCGCCTTCGTCATTGCCGTTTCCGACAAGACCGCGGCATATTACTGCACGCATACCGGATTCTTTAACTGCGCGTGTAGTCTGGTGAATATTCATTTGCATATCATTAAAGCAGGTAGTTCCGCTTTTCATCATTTCAATTATAGCCAGATTAGCGCCCCAGTAGGTATCCTCATCAGTCATCTGCTGTTCAATCGGGTCTATAGTGCCAAAGAGCCAATCCATAAAAGACAGGTCATCTGCAACATTTCTCATGAAAGACATATAAGAATGCGTATGGCAGTTAATCAGCCCGGGAATAACCAGTTTATCCGTCCCGTCAATTATCTTGTCCTCTTGAAAGCCGGAAGGCACCTGACCGATTCCGGTAATCCGGTCTTTTTCTATATAAATACTTGTTTCCTTAATGATATCTTCTGCTCCCTGTGGTACGATTACTAGTGCATTTTTAATTACGATTCCCATAAATAATCCTCCTATAAGTTGACAACATTTCTGTTCTTTCCGTCTAAGAATGCTTCGATATTTTTAACAACCTCTTCAATCAGCCGTGTTCTGGCCTCTATGCTTGCCCATGACATATGGGGAGTAATAATCAATTTAGTGCTGTCCTTAATCTGACTCAAAGGATTTGATTGCTCCATCGGCTCCTTTTCCAGTACATCTAAACCGGCAGCGGCAATCTTTTCTTCTATAAGCGCCTGATATAAATCCTGTGTATTTACGACAGGTCCCCTTGCAACATTAATCAGGATTGCTGATTTTTTCATTTTATCAAAAGCGTCCTTATTAATAAGATTCCTCGTCCTGTCGCTGAGTGGGCAGTGGAGTGATAAAATATCAGATTCTTTGAGCAATGTATCAAATTCCACTCTTTCGTATTCCGTGCAGGTACTCTTTCCGGATGCAGAATAAAAAATGACGTGACAGCCGAAAGCTTGTGCTATAGAAGCCACCCTATGCCCGATACTTCCCATGCCGACAATGCCCCATGTTTTTCCTTCCAGTTCATTAAATGTCCTGTCAAAGTTGGAAAAAAATGATTGTGCACTATATGCGCCCGATTTTACATAATCATCATAGTGTGCTAATTTCTCTGACAACGCCAGTGCAAGCAGAAGAGTATGTTGTGCGACTGCGGATGAACAGTAATTAACGACATTGGCAACTTTGATACCTCTGGATTTGCAGTATTCTAAATCCACATTATCATATCCTGTTGCAAAAAGACATATAAGCTTTACGTTTGGAGCGTCTTTTAAAGTGCTCTCATTTAACGGGGCTTTATTGGCAATAATAATGTCAAGATCTTTTACCCTTTCTGCGGTATTTTCGGCAGATGTATTAGAATAATATGTAACCTCTCCGAATTTTTCAAGTGCAGATATATCAATATCCGTACCTGCGCTGTTTCGTTCCAGAACTGCCAGTTTCATTTGATTCCCTCCTTGATATGCCCGACTGCTGTTTAATAAAGAGGGGACCCGGTAATCAGGTTAATTATTATTGTCCTCTCCTGTAGCGAGCTTAATATAAATCAAGTCTAGCATAAAAGGATGTAGTTTGCCACTATAAAAGGTATAACTTTATATAAATTGATTATTGGATTCGAACCGTTTATTGCTTGATAATAATTGCTATAGCGCAGGGCATTCTTCCATCAATAACATAATAATCAACATTTTGATATCCTGCATCTTCAAAGAATTTTTTATATGTATTAATATTAAATTGCCGTTTAAAATTTGCACCTGCCAATTCAAGCAAACGAACCGCCATTTGATTAACTCCATCGGAAGCATTAATATATGTCGGAATAATGATTTTACCGCCTGTTTTACATACTCTTTCTAATTCTTTTATTGCAGCAACAGGCTCTTCCAGCAAATGTATAACATTTCCTGCGACGACCTTATCAAATCTGTTGTTACGGCATTTTATATGTGTCATATCTGCACGTCTTAATTTAATATTGCCATACTGCCGACAGTTTTTAGCAGTCTGTTTTAACATACCTTCGGAAAAATCCGTTGCAATTAATTGTTTGCACTTAGGAGCAATATACTTGCTGATTGCGCCCGTACCACAAGCGCACTCCAGCACAATATCATTTTGCTCGATTTCTTCAGCTACTTTTTTACCCAAATTCTGATACACCTTACCGTTGTATACCGTTTCAAAAAAATCATATAATCCGGATACTTTATCCCAGAACATATATATCTTCCTTTCCAATTGTGATTCAATAACTGTAATTATAATTTATTTTTAACAAAAACACAATTTCCGCCTATTCATATCATAAATCAATGATTCTCTCACACAGCCCATACGCTTTGTGTTATACTAGAAGCAGCTGGAGGTAATGGTTATGAATAAGGAATGGTCTGAACTTAATAAAGCAATGCAAATGCAAATAAAAAAGAAAGATACCTATGAAGCGGGTATTGCTACTTTGTTCAATTTACGTAATCAGCTAATGCAAACCTTTACATCATTCAATGATGAATTAAGCAGAGAAGAATTTGATGCAATACCTTTTATAAATGCAGACGGTTATCATAGTAAAACGATAGCTTATTCAATGTGGCATATTTTTCGTATTGAAGATATCGTTGCGCATGTATTAATAGCCGAATATGAACAAGTATTCTTTGCAGGCAATTATCAGGAGCGTATCAATTCGCCTATAATTACAACAGGAAATGAACTTGTAAAACAACAGATTGCAGACTTTTCAAAACAGCTTAATCTGGGAGAACTTTATTCATATATTTTTGAAGTCAAGGAAAGCACTGAGAAGATACTTAAAAACTTATCTTATGACGAATTGAAAAAGAAAGTATCAGAAGAGAGAAAAGAATACTTAAAATCGTTGAATGTTGTAAGTACAGATGAAAATGCAATCTGGCTGATTGATTATTGGTGTAATAAAGACTTTCGGGGGTGGTAGTGTAAAATAGTTTGTGTCTTTGGAAAAAAATACCTCTTTTTTGGTAAGAATCAAGATATGACAATTCTTA
>JAIDPH010000096.1 GCA_029062885.1 Lachnospiraceae bacterium | reverse complement strand
TGCAGTCCAATAATTCGCTGCCCGGCTTTCAGACCGCCTGCAGATGACATTGTTGATGTTTTTGTCAGCCCTGGCTCCACCGGAACCACACTTATGAGTGGGTCTCCCTCAATATAAGGCACAACATCCTTTGGATTCATTCCCTGAAACTCATCAACAGCCTTTACCAAAATATGTGCCAGTATAATCTTGTTGCTTAACAGGCGTTTTGCCTTTTCATCATATTGTGCTTCAGTATCCGCTGCATTTACTGCATTATTGATTTCTACGCTCATTGGTCGCCTCCTTCTGTGTATCTGCCGGGAATACATGAGCCATCCACAAAAGGCACATGACCTCGCTATTATTATACCCCGAAATTCCTACCGAATCAACCGACATTTTCCACCTGTCCATTTTTAAGCATATCGTACCCCCACAGTTTCCTTCTCGCAAAATCTGTCAAGCTGAATCGAAATTGTTTCAACAACATTGTCTTAATCATTCTCTTCAGATAATCCCGTACCCAAGATTTCTTTCTCTCTATCAATCTGGACAATATCATAATAGAACGTCCCGTTTTCAATATAGTAATTTATCCTGTAATCGTTGTAATAGAACGCCGCCCAATAAAATGCCTGCAAAATAGGATGTCTTAAATCCACCTCCTCCTCTTTTAGCATACGCATAGTTTCAAAACATGCTCCTTTAAATCTATTCCTATAATTCTCATCCTTAAGATTCTTAGGCATTTGCAGAACATCATTCCATTTTTCAACAATTTCTTGTTTTTCTGCTTCGTCAGCAATATCATAATGATTTCTGATATACAGTGTCACTGTTGGTGTTATTACCGCATAAAAGCGATACTGGAACATCTGCCTCATAACATCAAATAGTTTCATAATAGGCATTCCGATTAGGCAAAGAAAATCCGCTATACCAGCAACATCTGCTTTTATTGCGTCTAACTTTGTAAAACCTGCAACCAGCATTTCTCCAGTAATCAAAACAGCTCCCCTTGTATGTGCAAGCATGAGTGCATCATAATCACAGATACCTATAACCTCCGTAATATCCTCATTTTGTAGTTCCTGAATTATCATATCTTGCTTATTTTCTATAATTGAAAATCCTGAAACATAATTCTTAAACCTCATAGCCTGACGGATATTTTCCCGTTTGACCTCTTCTTCTGACTCAAAAAGTTGCACTTTTTCATCTTGAACAGATAACGAAGCTACAATTTCCCTATTATTGCTCTTATATATGGCATCAGCCTCCTGTTCAGCTTCCACAACTACAGAATGGGGAACTATTATAGAATCGCCGCAAAATTCTTTGAGATTGATACCCAATTTATACATCTCAACTAATGCTGTATAGGTTACAACATATTCCCTGCCTATATAATTTCTTGTTGGAAACACATATTCCCTAATAATCACAGAAGAATCATCCATTATAACCTGCATCAACTGTCCATATTCCAAATTCACATATGATTTAAGCGCAAAAACAGGGAGCGGAGATTGGGAAAAATCTGAATACATTTTATCCCAGTCTTTCTTATTCCAACCAGGATGCTGCCTATATGCTTCTATAATTCCCTGAAGCATATCTTCAGCGCCCTTTCCAGTAATAGCCCACGCCCTGTTTCGCCTAATCATACTTTCAAGGCACACTTGAAAATAAAATGCTTCTAACGAACCAATACGGACTATTTTATATAAACTGTCCTTAAAACTAATCTCGTCTCCAACTGTCAACCGCATATAATCCATATTAACTGCATCATCAATATGAATATGCCAAGCATCTTTCCATTGATATTCTATCTCCGGCAATACATTTTCCTTATAAATGCAAAATGTCAGGCGAGTATGATTCCGCTGGTTTTCCGCAACAAAAAATGTATTCTCTTTTATACGTTTAGGTGCGTTATCGTCTGTGGAATCATCTCCCATAAAATACTTACTTGCAATATCGAAATGTTCTTCATGATCCAGGCTAGATATTAACATTGACTGCATCGCAAGCTTTTTTGCCTCGTTGATGTTTTTCCTAATATACTCAGTCTCTGCAGCCAGCATCAAAACTCTTGCATTACTAAATTCTTTTGCGTGCGCAAGTACATCATCCTCAATAGACCGTTTATTAATCAAAGAAATCGAAAGCAATAAATCCAGAATCCGCACATCATCTTTAAGCTTATCATAATGCCCATTAATTTCCGTAAGAACATCTATCTGACGTCCACTATTCATATAAGCTTCAATCTTCCTATATGTAATATCCAAATTACCACCATCCACCTGTTCAATGGCTGTTAATATGCTTATTGCTTCTGTAAATCTCTTTTCCCTTATCAAAATATCTGCCAATAATTTCCTGTCATAAAGACTTCCTGCTTTACATTCATCAATTTGCATTTTTGCAATAACCGAATCTATTGCCCATTGACGATCCACATCCGTTTCCGACATCTGGTAAACTCTGACCCAGAATTCAATATAATCAGAATAGTTTTTTTCATGTTCCTTCAAAAGATGCAGTGCACCTTGATTTCCTATAGCATGACTGGTAGTGATCACTGCATATTCAAATATTTCAAAACTCTGGTCAAGCAACCACTTTACTTGATTAATCACATCCAAGGCTTTTTGGTCATTTCCAAGACTTGCACAGTAATTGAGTAAAACCCAATATTGTTCCGTGCGGAGAACAAATCGAATTATACTATCTTGATCCGTCCTCCCCTCCCTAATCTCCTGAATAAATTTATATGCTTCGATTTCCGGGGATCCGGCAACTTTCTGTGGAATAGAATCAAGTACATCTTTTACATCTTTGTCCTCTGCCAATAGCATCCCACGTATCAGACACAGATAAAACCGCTTTTGCAAATCCACTTGCGCATGCCTGTAGATATCAACACTTTTTTTAATCACATCAATGGCATCACGAAATTTCTCAGAATTTGTACGTTCCCTATTAAGGTCAAACGCAATCACCTCATTCAGATAATGCTCCCATATATAAAGTTGATCAATAAAGTTAGGCTGTGGTATCGATTCAGTAATCGTTTTTGAAAGATTGCATATAGGCAGTGGGTTCAATTTTAAAACACAAAGTCGCTTAGTAAGCCATTCCTCCGTTTCCATTCCAGCAGCAATTTCGCAATTATAACAAGTTATATTATTCTGTCTTGACTTTGATTCAATTATCACATCCTCAAAACGCCCAGCAGCAATAGATACTGCAATATTCTTTAAAGTCAGATCTGAGACCACCTCCACATAAGGCACTAACCTATCTGGTGTCGAAAAGTTTTCAAGAATCAATAGCCGAAACACATCATCCCTTAATACTGTATTTTTTATGCTCTGGCATAAAGCCAACGGATCTTCTGTTAAAAGATCGTAATCAGAAAGAATCGAAAGCTTGATTTTGACTGCATTCTCCAAATCATCGTTCTTTCCGGCAAGCACAGGGAGAAAATTATATACCTTTGTAAGTTTCCCCTCCCACATTGCATTTGAAAGAATTTTGTAAGCATCCTCGATAATTACAGAATCTGATATCTGATCTCGATGTGTAAGTTTTGCTTCCAAATCATCAATTTTAGAACTAATGTCCTTAATGCCCATATCAAATTTAACATTGTTCTGTCGATTCTGGTACAAAATTAGTTTTTCGCCCTTGGATGTTTCTTCAGATAATATCTCTTTACAAAGAATCAACACACCATAAAACAAATCTCGAATAGCACTTTCCTCAGGAATAGAACAGTTTCCTCCTGCATCAATAATAGATTTTTTACATTCCGAAGTGAGATTTCTCACAATCCCCTGTTCGTCAATCACAGCAGATTTACTTGCATCAAAAACATATCCACAAATCTTATCAAATGGTTTTTGATAGGTAATATAATCATAGAATTGTGATGATTCAAAAACCATTTCTGAATGTGTAGAAAAAAATTTTTCTGTCCAACTATAAATCCTCTCCTTAATTTGCTCCTTCTCAAGAGGTGCAAGAAAAACCTTCCCCTTATCATAAACAACACAGGAAAATACATTGAGTGCAATACTGTTAATAACTGATGCTATTGTTGTTACCATAATCTTCTCCATATCTAATTATTCATAACCATATGTAAATCAATCTTAATGATATTAGCCATAAATTGCCATACATTCAATTTGCAATGGATATGTGAAATGGTGTATTTTCAGAATCTTGAATTTTATATTTGGTGGCAATAAAAATTCTTGTTCATCCAAACATGACCACTCTTTATCAAGTGAAACATAAGCACCTGGTAATCCCTTTGGAAGATAAAGCTTCAAAAGACAATTACAATGATTCTGCCGCCTAAAATCATTTAACAAAGAACAGATAAGCGTTGTACTGTAAAAGGCCTTGTCTGAGAACTCTGATCCAACATGGATAGTACTCCCATTACAAAGTGACCTGATATCCTTTTTATGTGTAAAGCGATAAGCAATAATATTTTCTGGCAGTGAGTGCTTACAAAGAACTTCTATGATTTTCTGAATTTCTTTTATGTCATCCCTTATATCTGCAGAGTCAATTGCCCTAAATCTATCACTATCAATAGGCAGGTAATCTCGCAATAATTTATTATACCACTTATAGTAGCTTCCCGTATAGTATGAAATCATTTTATGCAATTCATTTTCCTTGGGAAGAGCCAGCAGATCAGCATAATACTTCCTTGCCCACATCTCCGTTTCTTCTATACAGTAAAATTCACGATATACTTGTCCTTCTATCATCACATTCATTTTATTTATCACCTCATGAAGTTTTCTTGTCCACGCAAATTATCATCAGCTCTTATGGCTTGGAGCCTGTCGCCTTTTGCATCAACATTCCGCTCAATAAAAGACTCTTGATAAACTCATTTTACACCAATGCCTACCATAATCAAAAGAGTATTTTTAGTCTTTTTACAGAACATGAATTCTACGCAAAAAAAGAGCTGTTATACCAATG
>JAIDPH010000095.1 GCA_029062885.1 Lachnospiraceae bacterium | reverse complement strand
GAGTATTATCTGGATAAGATGGCTATGGAGAGAACTATTGAGGAGTATCACCTGGACAAAATGGCCATGGAGAGGACTATTGAGTCACAGAAGGCTAAACTCGCTGACAAAGATGTTGAAATTCAAAGACTTCGCGCTGAAATCGAGAAACTTAAAAATTCTGGTCTGCAAACAAATAATTAGTAAGTTATTTTTAGTATACAGGTAATCATCCACGAGGATACAATATGTTTGGAATCAATACCGAAACTAAAACACATAAGATGACAGAGGGGAATCCGCTTAGCACGATTCTCCTTTTTGCAGTGCCGATGATTTTATCCAATCTATTTCAGCAGCTCTATAATGTTATCGATACTGTAATCGTAGGCAAGCGGCTTGGAACAGATGCTCTGGCGGCAGTCGGAAGCGCAAGCAGCATTACTGCGGTATTTGTGCAGCTGGCGACAGGGTTCGCGCTGGGAGGCTCCATTGTGATCGCACAGTATTTCGGTGCCGGCAAAACAGAGAAAATATGGAAATGTACCACCACTTCCACAATATTCTCGGCTATAGTTGCACTTGTATCGACTATTTTCATTTGGATAGGAGCAAGACCACTTCTGATGGTAGTGAATACACCTGACCACATTATTGATATGAGTGTTATTTATTTACGCTTATACTTTTTGGGATGCATCCCCATTTTCGTATATAATGCGCTAAATGGCGTATATGTGGCACTAGGAGATTCGCGTACTCCCCTGAAGTTCTTAATAATATCATCTGTTATCAATGTTTTATTGGATTTATTTTTTATTATCGGCCTAAAGTGGGGAGTCGGAGGGGCTGCGCTTGCAACGGCAATTTCACAACTGGCGGCAGCTCTTTTGGCTATTAAAGACATTCCTAAACTGCTTAAGGAATTTGAATGTAACAAGGATATGAAGTTTTTTGATGGTGAGCTGCTTCTTACGATGCTTAGATTTGCTCTGCCATCTGCATTGCAGCAGTCTATTGTATCGGTAGGCTCAGTCATCGTGCAGGCGACAATCAACAGTTTTGGCGCGGCTGTTATGGCAGGCAGCGCTGCGGCTTCAAAGGTTGTTAATCTTGCTACGGCTGTTCCTATCAATTTCAGTAACGCATATTCTAACTATGTAGGTCAGAATATGGGCGCCGGTAAGGAGGAACGTATCTGGCCCGGACTTAAGGCGTCCATTCTCAGCTGTGGAGCGCTTTCCCTCGCTCTTACCGTTGCTTTTGAGCTCTTTCCAAATCAAATCATCGGCATGTTCATAGATGAAACAGAATCAAATCTTGAACAGGTCATTGCAGTAGGCTCAGCGTACATCAGGGTAGTCGGTGCATTCCTCGTAGTATTCTCAACATTTATGATGGTGAAAGCTACGTTCAAAGGAAGCGGCGACATGAGCTGGTTTATAATAACTACTTTACTGAGCTTTTTTATCCGGTTATTTCTGACTGTTGGTTTTGCACATATAGCCGGCGTAGACATTATCTGGTGGGCATTCTGCGCAGGCTGGGCGATTGCGCTTATCGTAGCTATAGTAAGATATCTGCAGGGCGGATGGCGTAAGAAAGGTATTCTGTAATTTCACCACGTCAGCCGCTCTAATCCGCTTTTATACTTTTTTGTCAGTATATCAAGCATTTTCTCAACAGGCGCCTGCTCAATTTCTGAAGGTTCTATCCACAACCAGAATACAGGATTAGTTATAACCTTCATTCCGGTGTAAAAATCATCATCCAGTTTTATCCATTCTTCTTCAGTAATTTCATTTCCGTATGCATCATACCAAATATGTTCATAGCTGTTTTCATCAACCTTTAAAGCATACTGACTTCTATATATTACACTATATACAATTCCGTCTTTAAGATAATATGCTCCCTCAAAATAATATGTCTCATTTAATCCGTTTTTTACAGTATTAGATGCAGGATAATAGATTACTTCACCATCCGTATAGGCTTCACTATAACGGTCGAAAATATTAGCAGCAATATCAAACTCTGAATGTTCTTCATAATATTCCTGCGGCAGTTCTTCCATTTTGGTAAACGCATCATCTGTACTGTAAAAATGATTTTCCGAATTCCCACCGGTTCCGTCCTTTGCATTTATAATCAGTTCTAAAATTCCATCATTATCTAAATCAACCACTGTATAGGCTATTGACTCGTAATCATTCATATTCCATACATCTTTATTCTCAGCAAAAACTTCAAGCTGTTTTACCGCTTTAAATGACAATCCTGATAAATCAGGAATATAAACTTCCTGATTTGAGATAAAAAGATAATTTTCACCGTTTTTTCTTAAGGTAACAGTACCATACCAATTACCAAATTCCAATTGCCCCTCGGAATTCGTGTAAGTACTTCGATATATTAGTTCAAAAACGTCTTCTTCTATCCTTTTCCCACTGACACAGGCAAAAGATATATAGTTCGTGTCTCCATGCTGACTAATATAAGAATCATACTGTTCCAAATATGCCCAGCTAAGAGGCTTATTCATTTCTTCTAATGAATATCCTGTCTTCTCCATCAAAAAATCATCTATCTGTTTAGTTGTAAGACATTCAGCATCCAATTCTATCGGCCAACCGACTTCCTGTTCATATGCCGCCTTCACATCGTCCGACAAATCATAAGCGGTGAATCCGGCACCACAATAAAAAACCTCGTTTAAATCAACATCTGTGGGTGTTGTATAATCCGACAGCAAAAAACCATAATTTTCTATACTTTGAAAAAAATCCGTAAAAACATTCAACTCCTCATCTGAGAGTTCGTTCGAAGCTTTCCATTCAGCTAACTCATCCTGAATATCCGATGTTTTCAGTACCGACGATTCATCATGATTACCTGGCATTTCCTGTTCTTTCACCACTTCCTGATTATCTGATATTTCCTGTTCTTTTACCACTGCCGGATTATCTGGAATATCATTCTGCTCCTCTTCTTCTATTTGTGCATCTTTATCACTGATACCAGATTCTACAGTATTGCTTTCCACTCCTGAAGCGCAGCCTGATAAAACCAATATAATTAATATTACCCCACACAATGTAAACTGAGATTTCTTTATCATAATAACCTTACCTTTTCTTCTGCTCTAACCCTTTTTTATAATTTTCTACCAGCTCTCTGAATATTTTTTGATATGTGTCCTGCTTAAGCTCTGAGGGACTTATATACTCCCAGCAGATAGGATAAGTGATGATCTCCATTCCGGTATAGAAATCTTCTTCGAGTTTTTCCCATGCTTCCTGCGTAATTTCATTTCCATCAGCATCATAACAGGTAGTTTCACCATCATCTTTATATAAAGTATAGTCACTCCTATATATATCAATATACACAGTTCCGCCTTTGAGATAATACGCTCCGTCAGCAGAAGATGACCATTGAAATCCGTCTCTGATAAAATCAGAAGCAGGATAATATGTTACTTTTCCATTCGTATAAGCATATTTATAGTCAAAAAGAGCAAAATCCAATTCTGAGTCTGATTCTAACTTCTTTCCTGAATATTTCTGTGGCAGTTCCTCAATTTCATCATCATTTATACGGTAAAAATGATTTTCCGAATACTGTCCTGTACCGGAAATTGCGCTTGTAATAAGTTCTAATCTTCCGTCATTGTCTAAATCAAATACCGCATAGTAGAATGCCCTAGTCATATATTTACTGATATTCCAAGTATCTTTATTTTCGGCAAAAAAATCAAGCTGGCTTACCTCTTTCAAGGAAAGACCTGATAAATCAGAGTCGTCAAGTATCTGATTGGATACAAAAAGATAATTTTCACCGTTTTTTATTAATGTAACAACACCGTGATAATCACCACATCTCAATTCTCCTTGGAACTCATAAACACTCTGATATTTAAGTTCAAAAACATCCTCTTCTATTTTTTTCCCACTGATACAGGCAAACGGAATATAGTTCGTGTCTCCATGCTGACCAATATAAGAATCATGTTGTTCCAGATAGACCCACTCAAGAGGCTCGTTCATTTCCTCTAATGAATATCCTGTCTTCTCCATTAAAAAATCATCTATCTGTCTGGTTGTAAGACATTCAACATCCAATTCTATCGGCCAACCGGTTTCTTGTTCATATGCCGCCTCCATATCATCCGACAATACATGGTCAGCAATTCCGGCACCACAATAAAAAACTTCATTTAAATCAACATCAGTGGGGGTTGTATAATCCGACAGCAAAAAACCGTAATTTTCTCTGCTTTGAAAAAAATCCGTAAAATTGTTCAACTCCTCATCTGAGAGTTCGTTCCAATATTCCTGCTCTGATGCGTCTTGAGTGTCTTCCGCATCCTGTTCTGATGCATTCCGGTTATCCGGCACTTCCTGTTCTTCTGCTTCCTGACTATCCGTCGTTTCCTCTTCTGTTACACCCTGGTTTTCATTCGCTTCCTGACCTGCTATCTCCTGGTCAGGCAATTTATTCGGCTCTTCTTCTATCTGTGCGAATTTATCACTGTCACTAGATTCTACGGTATCACTTTCCCTTCCTGAAGCGCAACCTGATAAAATCAAGATAATCAATAGCAGTTGGTATAATAAAAATTTTGATTTTTTTATCATATAACCTGACCCTTTCGTTTCATGACCTTCTATCAGGTGTCATTTCAATCTGTTTTGAAATCAGATTTCAAAATCCTCTGATTTAAAATTGCTATAATATCTCCCTTTTACCGCCGTAAATTTCAAAACGCAGTAATCCGGGTCTGTAACTCCTTCTTTATAATAAAGAGTATCACCTTTTTGCCAAATTCTTTCTTTTGCTTCCTGTGTTTCTAATACTTCTACGGCTCCAACCAGACTGACACCACGGAAAAAACGCCTGTCAACAAAATAAACGCTTGCCTTATTATTCTGCTTGAAATATTTCACCTTATTAGAAGATGTATTCGTAGAAAAATAAATAGTTTTTATTCCTTCCCGCTCTCTCGGCTTAAGCATAGCCTTTGTGATAGGGTATCCTTCATCATCTACATATGAAATAAAGCTTGTACTTGATTTATCAATCATTTTTCCGACTGTTTTTTCCGCATCTTTCATAACAATAACCATGCTCCTTCTTGAGTTTCTCACAAACGATACTTTTTATTTATAGATTCAATGCCTCAATTCTTAAAGCTATGTATCGGAGCCGGAATTCTTCCGCCGCGGTTTATAAATGCATCGCACGAGAACTGATTAACCGGCATTATAGGCGCATAGCCTAACAGACCGCCGAATTCTACGGTTTCACCCACGCCTTTACCAATTACGGGAATCAAACGGACTGCCGTCGTTTTCTGGTTTACCATGCCGATAGCCATTTCATCTGCTATGATACCTGATATGGTTGTTTCCTTAGTATCACCTGGAATTGCAATCATATCAAGACCTACGGAGCAGACGCATGTCATTGCTTCCAGTTTTTCCAGAGTAAGCGCTCCTGCGGTCACTGCATCAATCATGCCCTGATCTTCGCTGACCGGAATGAAAGCACCGCTCAATCCTCCTACATAAGACGACGCCATAACACCGCCCTTTTTCACCTGATCATTAAGCAGGGCAAGCGCAGCCGTTGTGCCGGGAGCTCCGGCATACTCCAATCCGATTTCACAAAGTATATCCGCAACACTGTCTCCAATCGCCGGCGTAGGTGCAAGCGATAAATCCACGATACCGAACGGTACATTAAGTCTTTTTGAAGCCTCTTTTGCTACAAGCTGTCCCACACGCGTCACTTTGAAAGCAGTTTTCTTTATTGTTTCACATAATACCTCAAAGCTCTCGCCTCTTACCTTGCTGAGCGCAGTCTTAACAACACCGGGACCGCTGACGCCGACATTGATTATCTTATCCGCCTCTGTCACGCCATGAAAAGCCCCTGCCATGAAAGGATTATCATCCGGCGCATTACAGAATACTACCAATTTAGCGCAGCCAAGTGAATCGGATTCCCTGGTTGCCTGTGCCGTCTGCTTAATCACTTCACCCATCAGCTTTACGGCATCCATGTCTATGCCTGTTCTGGTAGAGCCTACGTTGACAGAGCTGCATACTCTTTCCGTAACAGACAATGCCTGCGGAATTGAACGGATTAGAAGCTCGTCCGCTATAGTCATCCCCTTTGAAACCAAAGCTGAATATCCGCCAATAAAATTTACACCTACTTTATGCGCTACTTTATCCAACGTCTGAGCAATCGTCACAAAATCGTCTGATGATTTACATGCCGCCGCGCCGACAAGAGCAATCGGAGTGACTGAAATTCTTTTATTGACAATCGGAATACCATACTCTCTCGAAATCTGCTCACCTGTAGCCACTAAATCCTTTGCCGCCTCATATATTTTATTATAAATCTTCTCATTCAGTTTATCTAAATCCGAATCTATACAATCCAGCAAACTAATACCAAGCGTGATTGTCCTGACATCCAGATTCTCTTTTTCAATCATCTCATTTGTTTCTGCAACTTCAAATATATTTATCATCTAAATAACCATGCCTTTCTCTGCGTATACGACATATATGTATCTAAAACATAGGCTTATAAAAATGTCATCAAATTCTATGCATTTGATTAAAAATCTCTTCCTTCTGGCATTTAATAATAACCCCTATACTTTCACCGAGTTTAGCCAGTTCTTCTACGATAACTCCAAAATCCTTAGTTGCCTTATTCATATCTACAATCATCATCATATTAAAATAGTCCTGTACAATCGTTTGTGAAATATCCAGAATATTAATTCCGTTATCCGCCAGATATGTACACACTTTCGCAATAATACCAACCGTATCTTTTCCCACTACCGTAATAATTGTTTTCTTCATGAATAAACCATGCTCCTTTCAAAGTCAGAATCTATAAAACTCGTGTTTCTTCATAATTATATCTCAATCATCTCTGATACTTCATTCCTCTTAGCCACATATATAGGGAAGTCATCCTCTTTATATCCCGTTTCCGACATCATAATTTCCAATTTTACCGCCTCATAAGCAAGCTCAGGCATATTATTTTCTTTACTCAGATGCCCTAACACAACAGCCTGCAAATGGTCATTCAACAGTCTGCTAAGCAGTTTGCCCGATGTCTCGTTGGACAGATGCCCCTTATCGCCTAATATCCGTTGTTTCAAAAAATACGGATATGGTCCGACCTGAAGCATTTTTACATCATGATTTGCTTCCAGATACAGTACATCCAGGTCTTTAAGACAGGCAACAGTGTAATCATTATAACACCCCAAATCAGTAATAATGCCCATTTTCTTTTTATCATGGCTTATTCTGTAAGCTACCGGATCTGCTGCATCATGAGAAGTACGCATAGGATACAGAGTCATATCCTTTACTATGCATTTTTCATCTGCCCTGATACAGTGAAAAAGGGAATCGTCTATATTCCCCAAAGAAGCGGTCTTCTTTATCTCCTGTATCGTTCCTGCCGTTCCGTAAATAGGAATTCCATATTTTCTTGCAATAACTCCTAAACCGTTTATATGATCTGCATGTTCATGGGTAATGAATATGGCATCCACTTCCGATATTTTTACACCAAGTGTAGATATTCCCTCTTCAATACGCTTGCAACTGATGCCTGCATCAATCAAAAGGTGCGTTGCATCAGAACCAGCATAAATACAATTACCGCTGCTGCCGCTTGCTATACTGCATAATCTCATAAATATCTCAGTCTTTCCAATAAATTTTTATCACGTCACCGCTGTGAATCGGCTCCATATACTGTGCATCCTTTTCATTCAGTTTCGTGGCAATACCGCTTCCCTGCGGTACTGACAAGTCAAAGTCTATGTAATCAAATACATCTACAAATATATACTCTGTCTTACCCTCCAGACGAATCTGCTCCCCATTAACTGTAACCTGAATGGTTCTGGGTATGTTGTACTTACTGTTATCAGACGCTTCAGTTTCATTGACTGCTTCCACAGATTTATTTTCATTTGCTCCTGTCGTACCTGCATCCGTTTCTGCTGCATCTGTATTTGTTTCCGGAGCGCCGCCACCTTCTGATTCCACTTCGGTTCCGGCGTTAAACACACTGTTTTCTCCCATAAACAAATTCGTCTCTTCTTTTCGCGGCTCACTCTTCACATAGCTTCCGTCATCCACCGGCAGATTGGCATATGTATCCGGAGCCCCGCTTCCATATATATCCCTGTCTGACAGCTGTAATTCTTCCATCGTCCAGATAACAGAGAAATTCTCATAAACCTTGGTATCCATATCCGCCAGTTTATTGTTTACATAGATGTTCATATCCTGATTGATAATTACATCCATAAACTCCGCAATCTGTCTGACTGTATAGTAATTTAAAAACTCAATTGAATCATTTTCTTTAATACCATAAAAACCTGATTGTAAATTGCCATTTACCATAGCGAACACGGGCAGCTCCACTTTTTTCTCATTGACTTCCACCCATAAAGCTGTGTTATATTCCGGAAGCTGGTTAATATCCAATGCTGCAGGCTCTCCTGCCGTCGATTCCTCTACCCTAATCTGATCGTTAGCATGAATCTGAGTATAAATATCTGCATCCTGTCCGTTTACCGTAATTACGGCCGCTTCTCCTAAAGAACCTCTTGTAATACGCGGTTTGCCATTGACAAAATAATTCAGTTCCTTTCCACGCTTCGGGAAAAGTCCGGCATTCGCAAATTCCGCCTGCATCGCGGCATCTACAACTGCAAGTTTATTATTATCATAAAGCTTAATTCTCTGATCATTAAAATACACAAAGATAAAGTTATTGCTCTGTTCATAGAAGCTAAGACAGATTCCAATAGGCGTTACCATCAGAGAATCGCGCCTTGCATCCTCCTCATGGAACACTATCTTCAGCATGACTTCTTCACCGCGCACCGCAACCCTTTCATGCTGAATACCTAGCTGCGAAGCCAGTTCATCCGTATATCCCGGCAGTTTTCCGCCACCGCCTACCACAAACGCCGCACTGACAGACTTATTACCATTTAACTCCTTAATCTTATCTGCAACCTGCTTTGTCATATCCTTGATGACAGGAGCTGCCACTTCCAGTACCTTTTCTCTGGAAATAGTCTGGGAAAGTCCCATAATATCTTTATATTCAATCGTTTCTTTTTCCCCGGCTTCACGTTTAATTTGCTCTGCTGTCTTAAAATCAACCAGACAGTGCTTGGCAATTACCTCTGTCAACGCATCGCCTGCAATAGGAATCATACCGTAAGCAATAATGCTTCCGTCATTTGTAATAGAAATATCGGAAGTACCAGCGCCCACATCGACCAAGGCTATATTTAACATACGATACATCTCAGGTATAGCTACCTGAATCGCTGCAATGGGCTCGAGTGTAAGGTTCGCAACTTCAAGTCCCGCAAGTCCCACCGCTTTATATAAGCCGTCTACTACATCATCCGGAAGAAATGTTGCAATGATATCCTCTCCAATGTGTTTCGCCTTATGTCCTTCCAGATTTCCAATCGGATAGTGATTTAAATAATATCGTACAACCGAATAGCCTACACAATAAAATTTCATCTCGGTATTATTAGTTTTAAGGAATTCCTCGTATGCCTTCTCAACTCCCATGGAATCAAGAGCATATATATCCTCACCATTTACTTCTTTATCAGCCGGAAACTCGTACTCCACATTTGTCGTCATAGTACGCAGCACACGACCTGCCGCCGCAATACATACGTCGGTATACTTCCTGCCAGTTTTTTCTTCCAGACAGCGCTTTACTTCACTGATCGTAGAACCGACTTTATGAATATCATGAATCTGCCCATCCAGCATGGCGCGCGTCTCATGCTCTCTGATGCATTGCGCCACAACATGAAAGTGTTCTCCTGTTCGATATCCTACCGTTCCTACAATACTCCTTGTTCCAATATCCAGACCAAATACTAATTGACCCGGTAATTTCATTGTCTCTGACACAGATATTCCTCCAATTTCTTATCAATCTGTTTACAGGTATCTGCAAGAGTCCCATTATTATCAATGACTACTCTGCAATGCTGCCTGAATTCTTCATCCGACAGCTGCCCTTTTAGAATACTATCTATCTTCTCATCGGAATAAGCTCTTGATTTTTTCAGCCTGTTCCTCCTGATATCAATTTCCGAATATATATACCAAAGCTCATCAACTATCTGCCCATACCCATCTTCAATCAAAAGCGCCGCTTCCACGAAAAGGAAGTCCAACTTTCCTTTCTCGCGTTCATCTCTGATTTCCTGCATGATATACTCTTTTACCGCCGGATGTATGATGCCGTTTACTTTTTCCAGAACACTTTTATCTGTAAAAATTTTCTCTGCCATCTTCACCTTATCTATAGTCCCATCCGGACTCAAAATATATTTTCCCAGAAGGGCAACCAACTCTTCATAGCATTTCTGCCCCGGTTCCTCTACCTGATGCGCCACTTTATCAGCCAAAATTACCTTACAGCTGTAATTACCTTCAATATAGGCTAAAAGTTCAGATTTTCCCGCACCTATACCTCCTGTAATGCCGATTATTCTCATTATTAATTCCCATACTCCCTTCCATATTTTCGGATTATAGACGATTGCGAAGTTCTCCTTCAATAACCAGAACTTAGGCAAAATAAACAAAATAAGGTGCGATTACGCTTGCGACGAGCACCGTTTTTGTTTATTTTGGCTAAGTTCGTCGCCAGCAAGAGTCTATTTCGCATCGTACCACGTCATTCCGGTATGAAGGTCAATCTCCAGCGCTACAGATAACTCGGCTGCCTTCTGCATCTCTTCTGACAAAATCTGCCTTACCTTCTCTTCCTCTGGTGCATATGTCTCAATCAACAACTCATCATGCACCTGAAGAATCAGTTTTGATTTTAGCCCTTCCTTCTTCAGCCTCGCCCACACGTGAATCATTGCAATCTTGATTATATCTGCCGCCGTTCCCTGTATAGGTGAATTCATGGCAACACGTTCTCCAAATGAACGCTGCATAAAATTACTTGATGACAATTCCGGAATCGGTCTTCTTCTGCCAAACATGGTTTTAACATATCCGCAGGCCTTGGCATCTGCCACCAGTTTATCCAAGAAAGTCTTTATTCCCGGATAAGTCTCAAAATACTGTTCTATATATTCCGCCGCTTCCTTCTTGGAAATACTAAGGTCCTGACTTAATCCGAAGGAGCTTATTCCGTAAACAATCCCAAAATTAACGGCTTTTGCATTCCTTCTCTGCAGGTCTGTCACCTCTTCAAACGGCGTGTGGAATACTTTGGATGCCGTAATCCTATGAATGTCCTGCTCCATCTGATATGCTTCTATCAGCTGCTCATCATCAGACATATGCGCTAAAACCCTTAATTCTATCTGTGAATAATCCGCATCCATAAACAGATAACCCTCTGCCGGAATGAATATCTTACGAATTCTTCTTCCAAGCTCAGTTCTTATCGGAATATTCTGCAGGTTTGGTTCCGTGGAACTTATTCTTCCTGTCGCCGTAATTGTCTGATTGAATGTCGAGTGGATTCTGTTACCTTCATCGATATAGGCTGCCAATCCATCCGCATAAGTAGATTTCAGCTTTGTTAGTCCCCTATATTCCAGAATGTCAGCAACAATCGGGTAATCCGGCGATAATTTTTCCAAGACATCTGCTGAGGTTGAATAACCAGTCTTAGTCTTTTTTCCGCCCGGAATACCCATTTTTTCAAAAAGAACTTCTCCCAGCTGTTTAGGCGAATTTATATTAAACTGTATACCCGCCTGCTCGCAAATAGATTGTTCCAGCTGCTCAATCCTCCCCGTCAGCGCCTCACCGTAAGCTTTCAGTTCGTCAGGACGTACCATAATGCCCGACTGCTCCATTTCATATAAAACTTTCGTCAAAGGCATCTCTATATCATATAACAGCGAGAGCATTCCTTCATCTTTTAACTTTTCTTTAAGCACACTCGCCGACATTAGCGCAACATACGCCTGAAAACATGCAAATTCCTGAAACTCCTTCGGCTTTTCTTCCATAGTTCGGACAAAAGTTTCTTTTCCACAAATCTGCTTTTTATCCGGGAGCATCAGATTCAGATATTCATTTGCAATGGCTTCCGTATCATAATCATTTTTTATCGGATTGAGCAAATATGCAGCCAGAAGAATGTCAAAATACTTTTTTTCTTCATAAACTGACATTACATCAACCTCTGCATAACTCTCAGTTTCGTCTGTACAAATCATATCATATGCCTGCTTGATATCGCAGACATCAAGTTTACATAACTTATTTTCATTTATCCTGACTAATTTTCCGGACAGGTATTTCACAGTAATAAATCCCTGACACGGAATGAAGTAAACTTCCTTCTCGGAATGTGCAAGTGCTATGCCCGCAAGAGTGTCATCTCCTTTACCATCCTTCAACACCGAAAGTCCGATTTCACATCCGTTCTTACCATTTTCCGATGCATCGCATAACTTATCAATCTGTGCAAAAAGTGCTTCTATTTCGTTTAACTCAGTTAAAGTCTTGAAATATTCCGACTGGCTGTTTTTAACTACAGCCTCCGTTTCAAACCGTGACAACAAATTTCTAAATTCCAATTGCTTACACAGTACATAGGCTTCTTCCGTATAGAAGTTTCCCACCCTTGCATTTTCAAAGGAAAAATCAATGTCACTGTCAACATTTATGGTTGCAAGCGTCTTGCTTAAGTCCGCCAGCTCCTTATTGTTGATAAGAGACTCCCTGACAGCTTTCTTCGTAACTTCATCAATTCTTATATATATTTCTTCAAGAGAACCAAACTGCACCATCAGCTCGGTAGCCGTTTTTTCACCGACTTTCGGCACGCCCGGTATATTGTCGGCCGTATCTCCCATCAATGCTTTCAAATCAATAAATTGAAGAGGAGTTACCTTATATTTTTCTTTTACATCCGCGGCATAATAGTCTTCTACTTCTGTCCTTCCCCCCTTGGTCTTGGGGATTCTTATTTTGGTATGCTCCGATGCAATCTGTAAAAGATCCCTGTCGCCGGAAACCAATGAAACAGCCATTCCTTCCTTTTCAGCGCGTTTTGCTAAAGTTCCCAGAATGTCGTCTGCCTCTAAACCCGCCTTCTCCATAATGCAGATATTCATCGCCTGAAGCATTTTCTTCATCAGCGGGACCTGTTCACGCAGCTCCTCCGGCATCTGCTTTCTGGTTCCCTTATATTCCTTATATATTTCATGCCTGAATGTCGGCGCGTGAACGTCAAAAGCAACTGTCAGAAAGTCCGGTGTCTCTTCTTCCAGAATTTTAAACATAATATTCAAAAATCCATATACAGCGTTCGTATGGACTCCCTGACTATTCGTTAAATCAGGAACACCGTAGAAGGCTCTGTTCAAAATACTGTGTCCGTCTATCAAAACAACCTTCTTACTCATGACATCTGTTTCCTCCTAATCAGAACTTAAATACTACAACAGCGGCAATCACAATTGCGGCTGCAACTGCGGCTTCAAAACATATCAACGTATATTTTAGTCCTCTATGCACTTTGATTTCATATTCCGATGCTTTAATCCTGCTATCCAAAGCATTCTGCAGGTTAAAATTATTACCGGCCTCAAGCCTTTCCAGTCCTTCCGACACCAGAAACTGAATGGAAAGCTCCTCCGTACATTCCGGGCAGCCCTTAATATGCTCTATAAACTGTTCCAATTCTCTATTATTCAAATCATCCTGTAAAAACACAGGAATCATTTTTTCTGTTTCTTTGCAGTTCATACCCATCCTCCGGCATTCGACTGACCTTTAAGACACAATAACACATTTTTTATTATATACCATAATGATATCCTTTGCAAAGAAAAGGTTGAAAGAATTATATTCTTCCAACCTTAAAATACTAAAATCTGATTTGTTCTGCCCTATGGCTTCTTATTGTACCGGCAGTACTGCTTCCGGCTGCGGCACTGGTACAGGAACCGGCGTCACAACACCCTTCTTGTCAGATACATATATAATATCGCCTGCCAATGTCTGCTGATTCTTTACCAAAGCTCCCGCTGCATCATAAAAATACATATTTCCATCAGGTTTAGTCACCAGACCGGTCTGCATTACGCCGTCTGCACCGAAATAGTAATCGTTTCCGTTTATTGTTACATCTCCAACCAGCATATGCCCATCTTTAGTAGATAAATAATATGTTCCGGTTGTATCTGCAAACCAGCCCTGAACCATGGCACCTGAAAGCGGTGAATAATAGAACCTTCCGATACCCGGTAAATCAACCCAGCCTGTCTGCATTACACCATTTATGTCAAAGTAATAATTCTGTCCCAATATTGCAGTCTGTCCTCTGGAAATACTTCCATCCGCTGACAGGAAATAAGTTCCGCTTCCATCTGCAAACCAACAGTTTCTCTGAAGAAATCCATCAGCACCCAGATAATACCTTGTATCATTGTAATCTATCCAGCCACGCTGCATCTTATATCCTGAAAAGAACATCGTCTGACCGAACCTGTCAACAAAACCGTCAGAAATTATCAATTTAGAAAAATCCTTGAACTGATAGTCAATATCTACTTTCGAGTTAACTCCCGGAACAATGCCTGAAGAGCTGCTCTGCCAGAAAGACGCTCCACTGTATTCAAGATTATCCGCATACTGCGCTACCCATGTGTCAAATAATACATTGCCTATTCTCTGATTGAACCAGTTCTTGCTTGAATATACCATCGGATAATATCCGGCAGATGCGACAGTCATACAAAATGTATTGATGAGCGCCTGCAGCTGATCAGGTGACATACCCTTATGGCATGAATCTTCAATATCATATACTACCGGGAATGTGACCGTATAGTTGTTCAACCATGCTATCACCAAATTTGCCTCGTTCTGAGCCTGCTCTACTGTTGTCGCATATGAATATATATATACACCAACCTTCAATCCCGCATTTTGTGCTCCCCTGATATTATAATCAAAAAACGGATCCACACCTGAATATGTACTGCCCACTTTAATAAATGCAAAAGAATATCCCGCGGCAGCAACGCTTGCCCAATTAATAGCCCCGTTATGCTTTGAAACGTCAATTCCCTTAGCAATTGCATTGCCCGCATTCGCAGCATACGCATAATTCGTTGGCGTCAAAGCCATAATTCCTGCAAGTGCAAGCGCAGCAAACTTTTTCCATATTTTTTTCATGCCTTTCCTCCCATTTATGTATATATTACAAAATATTACAAAATTGTTTCATGCATTTATAAGAATACCATATTTTTTATATCTTGCCTATACTTACGAATAAAAAAAATGTAAAATTTTATTGGAATTTTTGGATTATATTTGAATTAATCACTTGCCAACCCAATGTAA
>JAIDPH010000094.1 GCA_029062885.1 Lachnospiraceae bacterium | reverse complement strand
ATTCCGGTCACTACAACGAATCTCATTCCTATAACCATATTCCCTTCTTTGCTATCAAAAATGTATATTTACAATATCTAAAAGTCTCCTAAAAAAACAATCTCCGGCTCCAGACTCACCTGGCAGCGTTCTTTAACCTTTTCCTGTACTTCCTCAATCACTTCTTTAATATCTGATGCCGTCGCGTTTCCCGTATTAATAATGAACCCACAGTGTTTATTAGAAACCTGCGCACCACCTATACTATACCCGCGCATGCCGGAATCCATAATCAATTTCCCCGCATAATTTCCCTCCGGACGTTTAAAGGTACTGCCTGCGCTTGGATAATTAAGCGGCTGTTTACTCTGCCGTTTCGCCATCAGTTCATCCATTTTTGCCTGAATAACTTCCTTCTCTCCCGTTTGCAGACTCAATACGGCTTCAAGCACGATAAATGGTCTGTTCTTAACTACACTGGTACGATAGCCAAATTCCATAGTATCATTATCCAGTATGAGAATTTTACCATCATTGTCCATCACTCTGACGGATTCCGTTATCTGCTTCATCTCACCGTCATACGCTCCCGCATTCATGACAATGCCACCGCCAACACTGCCGGGTATACCTGCCGCAAACTCAAGCCCTGTAAGACCTGCGTCCCTTGCTGCAGCCGCAGTTTTAGATAAAAGAGCGCCCGCCTGTACACAGATACGATTTCCCTGCACGGTGATTTTATTCATGCCGTTTCCAAGTTTCAGCACTACTCCCCTATAGCCTTTATCTCCCACCAGCAGATTACTCCCGTTACCGAGTATGAAATAATCCTGCCCTACCTGATTAAAATAAGGAACAAGTTTTAATAGTTCTTCTTCATGCTCTACCAGAATCAAACATTCTGCTTCGCCGCCTACTCTGAACGTTGTATGCCCGCTCATGGGTTCTGCAAGAAAGATTCTTTCTTTCGGAACAATATGTTCAATATAATCATACACAGATGTACCAAAACTCAATTTTTCATCGTCTCATTTCTTATATCTAATTTTTATTGACTCATGTACAGTATATGCCGATAACTCTAATCTAATACCATTTTTGCAGCTCCATAAATTCCGGCATCATTTCCCAAAGTAGCTAATGCAAAAATCGTATCCCTGCATCCGTGAAAAACTGTTGCTTCAAAAGAAGGCTTGATATAATCAAACAGCACTTCTCCTGCTTTAGATACGCCTCCGCCTATTACAAAAATCTCAGGATTGATAACACCCGCTATGATTCCAAGCCCTTTCCCCAGATAGTCTCCGAATTTTTCAGCTATTTCTATTGCCAGTTCGTCTCCTGCTTTCACCGCGTCAAAAACGGTTTTGGCGGATATTTCTCCCTTTCTTAAGATACTGTCCTTGCCACTTGACTGTAAAGCCCTGTTGGCAAGTCTGACAATTCCGGTCGCTGACGCATATTCTTCCAGACAGCCATAGTTACCGCAGCCGCAACGTTCTGTCTCATGGTCTTCAACATGAATGTGTCCGATTTCTCCGCCGGCTCCGGTCGCACCGGTCATAATCTCGCCACCTATTATAATACCTCCGCCGACACCGGTTCCAAGCGTAACAGCAACCAGATTCTTATGTCCCTGTCCGCCGCCCTTCCACATTTCTCCAAGTGCAGCAACATTGGCATCATTACCGCCTTCCACACGCATTCCGTCAAGAAGCGCTGTAAGCTTTTCTTTCAGATTGAACTGTTCCCAGCCAAGATTGACAGCTTTATGTACAATACCGTTTCCGTCTACCGGACCGGGAACGCCTACTCCTACTCCCGCGACATCGTCTTTTACAATATTTTTCTGAGCCATCTTCGCTTTAATATCCGCAGCAATATCCGGCAGTATATTTTTCCCGCCATCTTCCGTTCTGGTCGGAATCTCCCATTTATCAAGGACATTGCCGTTTATATCAAATAATCCTAATTTAACAGTTGTGCCACCTACATCTACTCCAAATACATAACCTGCCATTTTTAATTATCCTCCTCTTCCTCTTCGCGTCTCCTTGCAAGAGATTTCTGAACGCGCTGATACAGCTCCTGCGCCGCATTGTAACCCATTTTTTTCTCACGATGGTTAACTGCCGCGGATTCGCAGATAATCGCCAAACTCCGGCCAGGTCTGATTGGAATATTATGGCAGACAATTTTATTTCCAAGATATTCTATATATTCTTCTTCCAGACCCATTCGGTCATATTCTTTATCTTTGTCCCAATCTTCCAAATGTATGACTAAATCAATTGACTGTGTATCTTTTACACTGGAAGCACCAAAAAGTGCCTTTACATTCACAATTCCTATGCCACGCAATTCTATAAAATGTTTAGTAACATCCGGTGCGGAGCCTACGAGAGTATCATCACTGACTCTCCGTAATTCTACCACATCATCCGTTATAAGACGATGACCTCTTTTGATCAGTTCAAGCGCCGCTTCTGATTTTCCGATACCGCTTTCACCTGTGATCAGTACTCCTTCTCCATATACATCTACCAATACACCGTGTATGGAAATGCATGGCGCCAACTGAACATTAAGCCATCTGATAACCTCCGCCATACATGCAGAAGTTGCTTTTTTACTCATTAAAAGCGGAACCCCATACTTAACTGCAACTTCTCTAAACAGATCGTTAGGCTTAAGCTCTCTGCAAAAAATAATTCCCGGAATCGGGTTGTTCAGCAGCTTCTCATATATTTCCAACTGTACTTTTTCATCCAACCCATTCATATAAGAATATTCTACATAACCGATTATCTGCAGACGGGTTGCCTCAAAATGTTCAAAATATCCTGCCAGCTGCAATGCCGGTCTGTTGATATCCGGCTGTGCAATTTTAATTTTGGAAATATCAATTTCCGGCGTCAGATTCTCCCAATTCATTTTTTCGATTACTTTTGATAAACTGATATTTGACATAGCCCCCACTCCTTCTCTCCATGCTTTATATAGTTTAACACAATAAATCCCTAATATCAATCAATGCTGTCAGTATGAAAAAAATCATAAACCTGTCTTGCTATATGCTCCGGTATCTCCGGCACCTCGCATAATTTCTCGACTTCGGCGTTCTTAATTTCATCAATGGATTTAAAGTACTTCATTAACGCTTTTCTTCTTGCCGGACCGATGCCCGGAATATCATCCAGCATTGATTTTACCTGCGCTTTGGAACGAAGTGAACGATGATATTCTATTGCAAACCGGTGCGCCTCATCCTGTATCCGCGTAATCAGCTTAAATCCTTCTGAATGAGTATCTATTGGTATTTCAATGTTATTATAATAAAGTCCCCTTGTTCTATGGTTATCATCCTTAACCATTCCACACACCGGAATATTAATTCGAAGTTCTTCAAGCACTTGCAACGCTATATTGACCTGACCCTTGCCACCGTCCATAAGCAGCAGATCCGGAAACTTCGTAAAGCTTCCATATTCATTGTCAAGCTGTTTTCTGTCAAGTTCCTCTCTTTCTTCCATACCATGTACGAATCGTCTGGTAAGCACCTCTTTCATGCAGGCGTAGTCGTCCGGTCCGGATACGGATTGTATTTTAAACTTTCGATAATCGCTGCGTTTCGGTTTTCCCTTTTCATAGACTACCATAGAACCTACATTGGCAAATCCGCTTATATTGGAAATATCAAAAGCCTCCATCCGATAGATTGACTCCATTCCCAACAGTCCTGCAATCTCACGCACCGCTCCGATAGTACGCCCTTCTTCCCTTTTGATTCGCTCTTTATCCCTGCTTAAAACGAGCTGTGCATTCTGAGCCGCAAGTTCCACCAATTTCTCCTTGCTTCCCTTCTTAGGTACGCGCAAATATACCCTGCGTCCTTTTTTTGTACTAAGCCACTTTTCCAGAATTTCAACATCCGCTATCTCTTCCTGGAGTATAAGTTCTCTTGGAATAAAAGGAGTTCCTGCATAAAACTGCTTTACAAAGTCCAACAGTATCTGGGCATTGTCATATCCCGAAACATGAGTCATATAAAAATGCTCCCGCCCGATTAACTTTCCGTCTCTTACAAAAAAAACCTGAACTACAGCATCGTTCTCATCCTTTGCAAGCGCTATGATATCCTTATCTTCTCCGTCGCTGTCTGTTATCTTCTGCTTCTGTGCCACGCTGTTTACATTGTTATACAAATCTCTGTAACGAATCGCCTCTTCATAATCAAGCTTTTCAGACGCTTCATTCATTTTCTGCTCAATTTCCTGCAAAATGGGTTTATAATTTCCGTTCAGGAAATCCAACGCCTGCTCTACACGTTCTCTGTATTCTTCCTTACTGATATATCCCTGACAGGGCGCAAGACACTGCTTAATATGATAATTCAGGCAGGGTCGCTCTATGCCGATATCTCTTGGCAGCTTGCGGTTACAGGTTCTTATCTGATACAGCTTGTTCATCAGCTCTATTGTATCCTTCACTGCCGCGGCGCTCGTATATGGACCAAAGTATTTACTTCTGTCATTTTTTCTTTTATCAGTGAAATTCTGCATATCCCGAGAGAACAAAATTCTTGGATAATCCTCTCCCATAGTAACTTTGATATATGGATAGGTCTTATCATCCTTCAGCATGGTATTATACTTAGGACTATGCTCTTTTATCAGATTATTTTCCAGAACAAGAGCTTCAAGCTCTGAGTCCGTTACAATATATTCAAACCGGGCAATCTGCTTCACCATTATATCTATTTGCGGACCACGTCCTACGATTTTGCGAAAATAAGAGCGCACTCTGTTATGCAGATTGACAGCTTTTCCCACATAGATGATTGTGTCATCTGCATCATGCATAATATATACTCCGGGACTGTTAGGGAGTTTTCTTAATTCCTCTGTTACATCGAACATCATAACCCTCATTTTTGAAATATACGCCATCTGACGCACACACAAGGCAAAGTCCGCCGGGACTTTGCCTTTTCGCCTGCTCTATTTAATTTCACTCTCTGGTTCATCTGTATTCGGCTGTTCCTGCATCGACAGGTTATCGGTCTCTTGTACAAGCGTCTGTGAAAAGTTTCCTAAATTATCACTGTTTTGCAATGGCTCCTGCATAGGATTGGCATGGGAAAATATTCCTTCATTCGGACGCCTCTCTTCCTGTTCCCTGAATGCCCCTTGTGGTTCCTGCCTCCGCTTATCCATGTAGGGCTGATATCCCACTGAATTTACCGGTTCATCTTTGGTCGTATTCTTAATCTCGGCTTTATCTTCTTTCTTTTCTTTCTTATCTTTGTTATCGCCGCCCTCTTCATCTTCTTTCGGCTCCGGCAGCCCCTTCTCTTTCCGGTAAATTTTCATAAATTCCTTACCGGTAATCGTCTCTTTTTCAATCAGATATGCGGCCAGTTTATCCATTAATTCTCTATTTGATTTTAGCAGTTTCTTCGCCTGCTTATAGCTGTCGTGCAGCATCTTCATAACTTCCGTATCAATATCCGCTGCAGTCACATCCGAACATGTTAGGGAAGCGCTTCCATCCAGATACTGGCTCTCTACCGTAGCAAGTCCCATCAGTCCGAACTTCTTACTCATACCGAATCTGGTAATCATGTTACGCGCGATGCTTGTAGCCTGCTCTATATCATTAGCTGCTCCTGTCGTTACAGTGTCAAATACAATTTCCTCCGCAGCTCGTCCCGCAAGCAGGCCTACCAGTCTGTCACGCAGTTCTGCCTCCGTATCCAGATATTTTTCCTCTTCTGGCACATGCATGACATAACCAAGCGCACCCATAGTTCTGGGAACAATCGTAATCTTCTGCACCGGCTCAGAATTCTTCTGCAAGGCGCTTACAAGCGCATGTCCGACCTCATGATAAGAAACAATCTTTCGTTCTTCTTTACTCATGATGCGGTCTTTTTTCTCTTTTCCTACAAGCACCTGTTCTACCGCATCAAAAAGATCCTTCTGGCTGACAAATTCTCTTCCCATTTTGACAGCATTAATAGCTGCCTCATTAATCATGTTTGCAAGATCGGAGCCGACTGCACCTGAAGTAGCGAGTGCAATTTCATCCAAATCGACGGTCTCATCCATAAGGACATCCTTGGAATGAACCTTCAGTATTTCAACACGCCCTTTTAAATCAGGCTTATCTACTATAATCCTTCTATCGAAACGTCCGGGCCTCAACAGGGCTTTATCCAATATTTCAGGACGGTTGGTTGCTGCCAGAATAATGATTCCCTTCTTACCATCAAAACCATCCATCTCAGAAAGCAGCTGGTTCAAAGTCTGTTCACGTTCTTCATTTCCGCCTCCATACTTTGAATCACGACTTCTTCCGATTGCATCAATTTCATCGATAAATACAATGCACGGTGCATTTTTCTCCGCTTCCTTAAACAAATCGCGGACACGAGAAGCTCCGACACCTACATACAGTTCAATAAAGTCAGAACCCGATAAAGAAAAGAACGGTACATGCGCTTCTCCTGCCACTGCTTTTGCAAGTAATGTTTTACCTGTTCCGGGCGGTCCGACTAAAAGCGCTCCTTTAGGCAGTCTCGCTCCTATCTTGGAATATTTCCCGGGATTGTGCAGGAAATCTACAACTTCTACGAGTGATTCCTTAGCTTCATCTTCTCCTGCCACATCCTGAAAAGTTATCCCTGTCTCTTTCTGCACATATACCTTAGCATTACTCTTGCCAACCCCCATAGGACCTCCATTGCCCATCTTACGGAACAAAAGGCTGAGCAGTCCCCACATTAGCAGGACAGGTAAAATATAATATAACAAAATAGTAATTATTATACTTGAACTGTCTGATACCTGCCTTTTTACCTCTATACCATGCTCCAGCAGCCTTGCTGTCAGAGTTTCATCGTCCTCCATTTTTCCGGTATAGTAGGTCGTAGTCGGAGCATAGTATGAAAATATTGAAATTGTCTGTCCACTCACGACAGGATAAATTACGATTCTGTCGGAATCCACCACCACACTTTTAATTTCTCCCTTACCTATCATATCTATAAATTCATTATAACTGATTTCCTGATTCGTCGAACCGGACATGAATTTCATAAACATGCTGATACTGAACAGCGTAATCAACGCTGCAATTAAAAGTATAATAAGACTTTGCTTTTTAGGGTTATTCCCATTGTTTCCCGGACCTCCTGAGCCTCCGTTTTGTTCCGGTCCACGATTTTGGTTGTTACCATTATTATAATTACCATCATATTGGTTAAGGTTGTTTTCCATTTCTGGAGATATCCTCGCTTTCTAATAGATGCGTCAGCCAATGAACTTTCTGCTGCTTCTATTTTTCATCTATTCCTATTATATGGAACACTATTTTATAAATCAATAAGAGAATTGTGAAATTATAGACATAAGTATAAAAGATTTATAAAGATTTTTCACAAATTTTTGCAATTTCAGTAGATTTTTCCTATATTAACATTGTATAATAGAAAAATAGATTCTCAGGTTGAGGAAGGAGCATGGGTATTAATATGGCAGTTAAGTATGTATTCGTAACTGGTGGCGTTGTTTCCGGTCTAGGTAAGGGAATAACAGCCGCATCTTTGGGAAGATTGTTAAAGGCGCGTGGCTACAAAGTAACCATGCAGAAATTTGATCCTTATATTAATATTGATCCCGGGACCATGAACCCTATTCAGCATGGAGAAGTTTTCGTTACGGAAGATGGTACGGAAACGGATTTGGACTTAGGCCATTATGAAAGATTCATTGATGAAAATCTGGACAAGAATTCTAATGTGACGACAGGAAAAGTATATTGGTCCGTTCTGCAGAAAGAACGACGTGGCGACTATGGCGGCGGAACCGTTCAGGTCATTCCGCATATTACAAATGAAATCAAAAGTCGTTTTTACCGTAATTTTGTCGATGAAGAAACCAGAATTGCCATTATTGAGGTAGGCGGTACTGTGGGCGATATTGAGAGTCAGCCATTCCTTGAATCAATTCGCCAATTCCAACATGAAGTCGGCAGTGAAAATGCGATTCTGATTCATGTTACTCTTATTCCTTATCTGAGGGCTTCTCAGGAAATGAAAACTAAGCCTACACAGGCAAGTGTTAAGGAGTTACAGGGAATGGGTATACGCCCTGATATAATAGTATGCCGCAGCGAATATCCTCTGGATCAGGCATTAAAGGACAAGATTGCATTATTCTGTAATGTACCAAGCAATCATGTACTACAGAATCTGGATGTAGAATATTTATACGAAGCACCTCTCACAATGGAAAAAGAGCACTTAGCTCAGGTAGCCTGTGAATGTCTTAACTTAGACTGTCCGGAACCTGATCTTACCGACTGGATGGCTATGGTGGATTCCTTAAGAACACCTACTGATGAAGTTACAGTCGCCCTCGTAGGCAAATATACACAGCTTCATGACGCATACATAAGCGTAGTAGAGGCATTAAAGCATGGCGGTATTTCCAATCGTTGTGTTGTCAATATTAAGTGGGTAGACTCCGAAACCGTTACACCGGATAATGTATCGGATATCTTAGGCGATGTAAACGGCATTCTGGTTCCCGGCGGTTTTGGCGACAGAGGCATTGAAGGAATGATTCATTCTATTCAGTATGCAAGAGAGCACAAAATTCCTTATCTGGGTCTGTGTCTCGGAATGCAGTTATCCATTGTAGAATTTGCAAGAAATGTAATTGGTTATAACGATGCACACAGCATAGAATTAAATCCTTCTACAACGCATCCTGTAATTGCACTGATGCCTGACCAGAATGGTGTGGAAGATATCGGCGGAACATTAAGACTTGGTTCATATCCATGTATTTTGAATGAGACTTCAAAAGCATATGCGCTATATGGAGAAAAAACTATTAATGAAAGACACAGGCACCGCTACGAAGTAAACAATGATTATCGCAATGTCCTGACTGAATACGGTATGAAGCTCTCAGGTCTTTCTCCTGACAGCCGTATCGTCGAGATGTGTGAGTTGCCTGAGCATCCGTTCTTCCTTGCCACACAGGCACATCCGGAACTGAAATCCAGACCGAACAGGCCGCATCCGCTGTTCAGAGGATTTGTAAATGCAGCGCTGGAATATAAGAGAGAAAATAAATAATTTTAAGGACGTCCTGCAAAGCATGACGTCCTTTTTTCTGGCAATTTACTTATTATCCCGCAATAGAATTTCCGGTATACAACTGATAATATTTACCCTTCGCTTCTATCAATTCATCATGCGTACCACGTTCAATAATCCTTCCATGCTCAAGAACCATGATGCAATCGCTGTTTCTAACCGTAGACAATCTATGCGCAATCACAAAGGTTGTTCTTCCCTTCATAAGCTTATCCATACCATCCTGCACAATCTTCTCGGTACGGGTATCGATAGAGCTTGTTGCTTCGTCCAGAATAAGAGCCGGCGGATTGGCAATCGCCGCCCTTGCAATTGCAAGAAGCTGTCTCTGTCCCTGACTTAAATTGGCTCCGTCTCCTGTCAGTAACGTATTGTAACCTGCCGGCAGCCGCTCTATGAATTCATGAGCATTAGCCAGTTTTGCTGCCGCTATAACTTCCTCGTCCGTAGCGTCCAGTTTTCCATAACGGATATTTTCCATTACAGTAGCGGTAAACAGATGCGTATCCTGTAAAACAATACCGAGCGAACGCCTTAATTCCGCCTTCTTAATTTTATTTATATTAATTGAATCATACCTTATCTTACCATCCTGAATATCATAAAAACGGTTAATCAGATTAGTAATGGTTGTTTTGCCGGCTCCCGTCGAGCCGACAAATGCAATTTTCTGTCCGGGCTTAGCATACATGACAATATTATGGAGTATCATCTTATCATCCGTATATCCGAAATCCACATCATCGAACTCAACCTTGCCTTCCAGCTTCTGGTATGTCGTCGTATTGCTGTCCTTATGGAAATGCTTCCACGCCCACACACCGGTATGCTCGTCTGTTTCAACAAGTTCTCCGTTTACTTCTTTTGCATTTACAAGAGTAACATAGCCGTTATCTATCTCCGGTGTTTCATCAATCAGTTTAAATACTCTGTCTGCTCCGGCAAGCGCCATAACAATCGAGTTAAACTGCATACTTACCTGGTTAATCGGCATATTGAAGCTCCTGTTAAAAGTCAGAAAGCTTGCCAGTTTACCAAGAGTCAGTCCCCCGATATTTCCAATCGCTAATGCTCCACCTACAATAGCACATACCACATAGCTTAAGTTTCCAAGCTGTGCGTTAATCGGACCAAGCATATTACCAAATTGGTTCGCATTATAAGCGCTGTCAAACAGTTCGTCATTCAGTTCATTAAAACGTCTGATACTTTCTTCCTCATGACAGAATACCTTTACTACCTTCTGCCCTTCCATCATTTCCTCTACATATCCATTCACCGCACCGATTGCTTTCTGCTGTGACATGAAATATCTTCCGGACAGTCCGGTAGCCTTTTTTGTTACAAATAACACGAGCGTTACCATTACCAACGTGACAATCGTAAGCGGCACACTTAATACAATCATACTGATTAATACACTGACAATTGTAATTGCACTGTTAAGGCATTGCGGGATACTCTGGCTTATCATCTGCCTTAATGTATCAATATCATTTGTATAACAGGACATGATATCTCCATGCGCATGCGTATCAAAATATTTTATAGGCAGAGTTTCCATATTATTGAACATATCGTTTCTGATATTTCTCATAGTTCCCTGGCTGACATTTATCATAATACGATTATAAACATAGGAAGATGCTGCTCCCAGAGCATAAAAACACGCAACTCTCATAATTGCCTGTGCAAGCCCCGAAAAATCAGGATTATCACTTCCAAGTAAAGGCAAAATATATCCGTCAATCAATGTCTGTGTAAATAAGGTTCCCTGAATATTACAAAGTACTCCCGCAAAAATACAAATTACTACTATAATTACATGCGGCGTGTAATTTTTTAATACATATCCCATCAGACGCTTAAAAAGCTTTCCCGGATTTTCAATCTTCGGCTTAGCGCCTCTTGGTCCTCTTCCCATTGGTCCCGGCATTACATGTCACCTCCATTCTGATCGAAGTCAGCATTCCCACCGGTCTGCGACTCGAATACCTCGCGGTATATCGGACTTGTTTCCAGCAACTCATCATGCGTACCAAACGCAGTTACTTCACCGTTATCCATTACAATAATTCTGTCTGCATTCTGTACGCTGCTGACTCTCTGCGCGATTATCAGCTTAGTCGTATCCGGTATCTCCTCTGCAAATGCCTTTCTGATTCTGGCATCAGTAGCGGTATCGACTGCACTTGTGCTGTCATCCAATATCAATATCTTAGGCTTTTTTAAAAGCGCCCTCGCTATACAAAGCCTCTGTTTCTGACCTCCTGAAACATTAGTTCCGCCCTGTTCTATATGGGTATTATATTTATCAGGCAAATTCTGTATGAACTCATCCGCGCAGGCAAGCTTACATGCCCTTATGCATTCTTCTTCCGTAGCTTCTTTATCACCCCATCTTAAATTTTCTAAAATGGTTCCACTAAATAGCACATTTTTCTGAAGCACAACGGATACCTGATTTCTAAGCGCTTCCATATCATATTTTCTGACATCCAAACCGCCTACCAATATCTCACCCGAAGTCACATCATAGAGACGGCTTATCAGATTTACAAGGCTCGATTTCGCACTTCCTGTTCCGCCGATAATACCGATCGTTTCGCCCGATTTAATATCAAGGTTTATATTCTTTAGCACCGATTTCCCTGACTTGTTGTATGCAAAATCAACATTTCTGAAGCTTATGCTTCCATCCCTGACTTCAAAGACCGGATTTTCGGGATTGTGAAGATCTGACTTCTCTTCTAAAACTTCCGCAATACGTTTTGCACTTGCATAGCTCATGGTCAGCATTACGAAAATCATGGATATCATCATAAGATTCATAAGTATGTTCATGCAATATGTAAGCAGGCTCATCATTTCACCGGTAGTCAGTCCTCCGGCAACAATCATTTTGGCGCCGAACCATGAAATCAGCAGTATGCAGCTATACACGGTAACCTGCATCAGCGGCATATTCATAACCACAAGTTTTTCCGCGCGCAGAAACATATTATAGATATTGCTGTTTGCTTTCTGGAATTTATCGGTTTCATAATCTTCCCGCACATATGCCTTAACTACCCTGATTGCAGATACGTTTTCCTGTACGCTTGCGTTCAGCTCATCATATTTTTCAAATACCTGACGAAAATGTTTCGTAGCCCTCGGTATAATAAGTGAAATGCAGCATGCAAGAAACACAACTGCCACAAGGTAAACGGATGCAAGTCTGGCATTAATAGTGAATGCCATTACCATAGCAATAATCATGGATGCCGGTGCACGCATTGCCATTCTGAGTATCATCTGATATGAATTCTGCATATTTGTCACATCAGTAGTAAGTCTGGTAATCAGACTTGATGTAGAATATTTATCAATGCTTGAGAATGAGTAAGTCTGAATATTTTCAAACATTGCTTTTCTTAAGTTTCTTGCGAAGCCTGTTGAAGCTCTTGCCCCATACTTAGCTCCCATGATGCCTCCCCACAGACCAACAAGCGCAGTTACCACCATGAGCGCTCCGATTTTATATATATGATTCATATTACCCGCATTCACGCCGTCATCAATAATAGATGCCATCAGCATTGGAATAATCATTTCCATAATAACCTCTAAAATCATGAAAACAGGTGTAAGAAAGGAATCCCTTTTAAATTCCTTTATTTGTGCCCCTAATACTTTAAGCATATTTTATATTTTCACCCTTTCCGCCTATTAAATAGTGCTTTTAACATTTTATTCCTCACCAAACTAATATGCAATAAAAATTCTATAAATTTTTGCCTGAAAATTTCTGCCGCTTCATATTACGGATGATACATCATTTCGTTTCTATAATAATGCTTTTCAATCCAATTCATTTATGATACAATAAACGCAGTTTAAACAAACAAAGATATGATAATTCAGGAGGATTCCTATGAAAAATAATGTAAAATATGCATCATTATTGCTTATTATGATTGTACTTATATCCACTCTCACAGCATGCGGAAAAAACAACGGCGGCACACTTACATTCGGAACCAACGCCGAGTTTCCGCCTTTTGAATTTGAAACAGACAACGGTCTTATCGACCAATATGACGGCATTGATATAGCTATCGCGAAAATGATTGCCGAAGAAAGTGATATGACGACAGCCATTGTGAATATGGATTTTGAATCTCTGTTAGATGCGCTACAGAACGATCAGGTTGATGCCGTAATCGCAGGTATGACCGTATCAGATCAGAGACTTGAACAGGCTGATTTTTCCATTCCTTACTATACTGCTACTCAGGTTATGATCGTGAAAGAAGATTCCGATGTATTCAGGGCTTCCGATATGAAGGACAAGAAAATCTGTGTCATAGAAGGCTACACAGGAGAAAGCTGTGTAATCGGTATGGGATATCCTTATGAATCATATGAATCCGGAACGGACGCAGTTATGGAACTGATTAACGGTAATTGTGATGTAGTCGTAATCGATTCAGCGACCGCCAAAAAGTATGTACATGACAACGCCGGACTTAAGATTGTAGAAGATTCTGAGGCTTTCGAGTCAGAGGAATATGCCATTGCGGTTAAAAAGGGCAACACCGAGCTGCTCGATAAGATTAATACAATAATTGAGGCCAGAATTGAAGATGGGACAATTGCGGATTTCGGCATAAAATATACAAATGCTGGGGAATAATAACAGTTTCGTAAGGTTCGAATATAGGCAGAATAAACAAAAACGGGGCTCGTCGCAAGCGTAATCGCTCCGTTTTTGTTTATTCTGCCGATGTTCTGGTAAATCGAAAAATTTTATTTCTTCTTTAAATAATAAAATCCATAAGCCGGTATATGGACTTCATTCAATTTCATTTCTTTGCCTGAAACCATATCCGCATATCCATCGTCAGTTTCATTAACGCTTACCGTCTTATCATATTCGCTAAAATTGAATAATCCGATAATCTTATCTCCGTCAAAATATCTTCCCATGCACAACACAGAATTATCGCCTGTTTCGACAGTCCATGTATCCGCATTTGACACAAATACCTTTTCAGACTTACGGATATGCTCTAACCACTCAAGCGCATTGAAAATTTTTCCTTCAATTGTATTCCGTTTTGAAATATTTTCCGTCAGAGTCCAGTTCATTGCTCCACGATGGATATATCTTGAATCAGCCGCCTTGTTCGGATTTTCTTTGTATGTATAATCATTGAACTGTCCGATTTCATCACCGCTATAGAGCACCGGTATTCCTGACTGCATAAACATGTATGCATGAAGCATCACATCCAGCCTGATTGCTTTTTCCATCATCTCGTCATCCTGATTGGAAGCAGCTTTTTCTATTCCGCACATGGAAGCAGTCGTTCCACAGAATCTGGCGTCTCCTGTAACCGGATCCGCATTATATAATTCACCGCGGCTGTTGCTTTCTCCCGCGTATCCTTGAAAATAATCATTCAGATATTTTTTATGAGAGCGCTCCTCAATTCCTTCCAGCCTCAAAGTGTCGTAATCAAGTCCCCAGCCAATATCATCATGGCAGCGCAGGTAATTCAAAAATACATAATCCTCAGGCAGCGAATTAACGATGTCCAGCTGTCTTTTCAGCAGCCTCACATCTCTTGTCGCAACGGTATGCCAGGTCGTCGCCATAGTAGTAACATTATAAAGCATATGGCATTCAGGCTTTTCTACCGTTCCAAAGTAAGGCACTACCTTCGCCGGCTCCATGACCACCTCTCCAAGCAGAAGGACGCCCGGACAGACAATCTCGCTGATCATTCGCATCATACGCACAATCGTATGAACCTGCGGAAGATTCCTGCATGATGTATTCAGTTCTTTCCATATATACGGAACAGCATCAATACGTATAATATCAATCCCTCTGTTTGCCAGATACAGGAAGTTGTACATCATCTCATTGAAAACTCTCGGATTCTTATAATTCAAATCCCATTGGTACGGATAAAAAGTAGTCATTACAAAGTGTCCGGCATCCGGAAGCCATGTAAAATTACCCGGCGCCGTCGTAGGAAACACCTGTGGTACTGTCTTTTCATAAAGCGATGGCAGATCAGAATTATCAAAGAAGAAATAGCGACTCATATATTCGCCATCGCCCTGTCTGGCTTTTTTTGCCCACTCATGATCCTCAGATGTATGGTTCATGACAAAGTCCATGCAGACATTGATTCCCTTCTTATGACAGGCATTCGTCAAAGCTTCCAGTTCTTTCATGGAGCCTAAGTTTTCCTGCACCTTGCGGAAATCCGATACTGCATACCCTCCATCCGAGCGTCCTTCCGGGGTTTCCAGAAACGGCATCAGGTGTATATAATTCACATTGCACTTCTCAATGTAATCCAACTTGGATTTCACGCCCTTCATATTTCCGGCAAAATTATCAATGTAAAACATCATCCCCAGCATATCATTCTGCTTGTACCAGTCTTTTCGGGATTCACGTTTGCTATCCATTGACTTTAACGCTTCCTTTCTTTCAGTAAAGAAACGCATCATATTGTCACATAGTTCGGCAAACATTGAGCTGTTATCGTATAACTCCATATAGAGCCACCTGAGTTCATCATGGTGTTTATCGAATCGTTCTTTATAAATTGCTTCTGCATCCTGAAGCTGTTTCTGATTTTTACCGTTTTTCTTCATTGTCGTAATCTCCTTATATGTCCATAGCAGTATGTTTTTTTATCAGTCAAAACCCCTCCGTAAGCAATCACCAGGCTCATTGCTCACAGAAATCAATTCCATCTGATATGCCGAATACTCTTCCTTTTCAATAGGCATTGGAATACCCGCTTCCATAAGCGCGGAGCCATAATACTTCTTACCACTTCCTGTATCTTCATATATTGCATCCGGCTTCAACCCTTTTAGTTTAACATAATTTACCGCCATATTACTATGATTTTCAAGTATTACTACATTTAAAAGCGCTCTGTCCCCGTTTTCTGATGTGAACATCCATGCCGCATAGAGGTCTTCGTAGGGATTTGAAAGGCGGTAATAATATCCTTTCCGAATCAACTCTTCATACTTCTTATACTGCACTATCTGCTCTTTTATTTCTTCTCTTTCTTCTTTAGTAATCGTTTTGGGGTCAAGCTCATATCCAAATATACCTCCCATAGCCACAACTCCTCTTGTATGCAGGCTCACTCTTCGCCCTGTCTGGTGGTTAGGCACTGCCGATACATGCGACGCCATAGTGGAAACCGGATATAAGAAGGAAGTCCCATACTGGATCCGTATCCTGTCCAATGCATCCGTATTGTCGCTGCACCATATCTGCGGAGTATAATACATCATTCCTGCATCAAATCTTCCGCCTCCGCCGCTGCAGCCTTCAATTAAGATATCGGGGTATCTCTGCAGCAGCTTTTCCAGAAAATCATATACCCCCAACACATAGTCATATATAACCTTTCCCTGACTGTTCTCCATAGAGTATATATCTGCAAGGCTTCTGTTCATATCCCATTTTATATATTCTATATTTCCCTGGTCTAATACTCCGCATATGGAATCAAATATATAATTCCTCACATCTTCCCTTGAAAAATCAAGAACCAACTGATTTCTGGCAAGCACGGGTTTTCTTGAAGGAATCCGCAGCGCCCATTCCGGATGCTCTCTATAGAGGCTGCTGTCCTCAGAAACCATCTCCGGTTCAATCCATATACCAAACTTTACACCAAGTACATTTATTTTCTCAATCATTTCTCCAAGTGTACAGCCCAATTTCTGCTCATTGACCTGCCAGTCGCCAAGTCCGCTGTTGTCGTCGTCACGTTTCCCGAACCAGCCGTCGTCCATGACAACCATATCTATCCCAAGCTCTGCGGCATCTTTAGCCAGATTGCAGATAGTCTCCCCATTAAAATCAAAGTATGCCGCCTCCCAGCTATTGATGAGCACAGGTCTTGTCTGATATTGAAATCTGCCTCTGCATATATGTTCCCTGATACAGCGGTGGAACTGCATGGACAGCTTTGCAAGCCCCTGTTCAGTGAAACCAAGAATCGTTTCCGGAATCACCAAATTCTCGCCTTGTTCCAACGGATAATTGAACAGCTCATTGTGCAGTCCCATTATAACCCTCGTCTGGTTATACTGATCCTTCTCTGCCTCAAACAGGAAATTCCCACTGTAAACAAAAACCATGCCATAGCACTTTCCATAGTTTTCTGTCGTATCCCTTTGTGCAAGAATGACTGCGGGATTGTACTGATGGCTTGAAGCTCCTCTGCGGCTCCCAATTGAATAACTTCCGTGTTCGATTGCTCTGCGCTGAAGATTACGTTCCATTGTATGTCTTCCCCAGAAGCTTAACACATCATAATCCCCTGTCACAAAATCAAGGCATGCTGAAGCCGCCTTTTCCACAACAATACTTCCGTTACCATGATTGCTGATTATGGCGCTTCTCGTAATTATATCTTCCTTTTCCAGAACTCCATACAAAAGCTTCACTTGTACATTACTGACAGAATCCTCCAGAAGAATCTCCAAAGTCTGGGCCTCTTCGTCCGAAGCGTAAACTGCCGGGAGTCCTTTTAATGAATATTTACCATTTTCTATCTTGTGGCTTACATAATGTAAGCAGCAGCATTCCGATTCGTCTGAATTACGTATAATAAGAGCGCTGTTTCGATAGTCTCCGGTACCCATTGCCGGATACTCCTGTGGAAGCACATCCAGAGAATATGTCTTGTCGCCACCCGCATCATAGGGATTACCAGAAAAACCCCTGTCATAATATGTCAGCAGATAATCCATATTTCCTGTTATTTTAGCACCATAATACAAATGCAAAAGATATCCCAAATCATCCACTTTCATCTGATATGTCGAATGCTCTGTATGCAGCGAAAAAAGACGTTCTTCATGCTGATAATATATTGCCATAATTTCTCCTTCTGTGCCCAATCAACACTCTTTTTTCATTTCCTTACAACAGTGTACTGTATCATCTGAGTTTCGTCAAATGATACAGCACACCTGAAAACCGGCCTGTTATTATCAGGCACAATATAAAAATAATATTTCTACTTCACTGCTCCGTTTGTAACTCCGTTCAAAATCTGCTTCTGACAAATCATATAAAAAATCAGAATCGGTATCAGTGACAACAGGTAGGAAGCAAACGCCAGATTATAGTTTGTTCCAAACTGTGACTGGAAATTCAACTGTGCCAGCGGCAATGTGTTTTCTCCTGAACCTGCCATAATTATCAGGGGAGTCATAACATCATTCCATACTGCCAGAGCCGTTATAACTGCTACCGTAGCATGCATAGGTCCCATTATTGGGAATATAATCTTCCAGTAAGTAGTCCAAGTTGACGCGCCATCCACCCTTGCCGCTTCCTCTAAGGCCATAGGGATATTTACAAGATAACCCGAATACAACATAATATTCATTGGCATATAAAATACCACATAAAGAATGATAACTCCTACCCAGTTAGCCAATCCCAGCTCCGCTGTCTGCTTTGCCAGCGGCATCATCAAAATAGCAAATGGCACGAACATACCACTGACTATGAAAAGATAAACAAAGCTGTAAAATTTGCTGTGCGCCTTATTCCTGCCCAGCGCATAGCCCATAAGTGAATGAATGGCAATGGACAATCCAACCGTAAGCACTGAAATCAGCAGACTGTTCCTTAAGGAGTGCCAGAAGTTTGTTACTTCCATTGCTTCCCTAAAATTATCAAGACTCCATCTCTTGGGCAATGATAAAATACCGCTGATGTTGTTCGTCATTTCTGACGGCTGCTTAAATGCAATCACAATGGTCATATATAGAGGAAATATAATCGTGGATAGCCCAAGTATAAGCAGGACCAACACGAGCTTATTCGATTTACCGACTGTCGATGTATTTTTCATAGCTGCTCCTCCTTTGAACCGGAAAATTTCATCTGCGCAACAGAAATAATTACAATTACAATAAAGAATACTACTGCATTAGCGCTCTGGAATCCAAACTGTCCGCCCGACATACCGTTATTGTAAATCAGGTAGGAAATGGACTCCGTACTCTGCGCGGGACCACCCTTTGTCAACGCCATAATCTGGTCAAATACCATCAGGAAGTTCTTTACACAAAGTACCATATTTATAGAGAAGAACGGAATGATTAACGGGAATGTCAGATATTTAAACTGCTTCCAACCGGTAGCTCCGTCCAGTCCCCCTGCTTCATATACATCCTCAGGCACTGTCTGGAGTCCCGAAATATAAATAATAGTGTTCATTGCAACCGCCTGCCATGCGCACACGATCATGACTCCAATCCATGCCTTGCTCGGGCTTGACAGAATACTTGTGCCCAGAGCCTTTATTCCTGTCATATCCGCCAATGCAGGAACAATATATGTAAAGAAGTAGTTGAAAATATAACCAACAACCAGCGAACCCAGAATATTCGGTAAAAAGTATGCTCCTCTGAAAAATCCCTTTGCCCTGATTTTACTGTTTAACCCCAATGCCATAACCAGGCTGAGTACATTTACTACAATTGTAGTTACAACTGCCAGTTTAATTGTAAATAAATAAGATTTTCCCACACGTGCGTCGGAAAACAAATCTATATAGTTGCGAAAACCTACCCAGCTGTATTTACCAAAGCCTTTAAAATTTGTGAAGCTGTATATCACGCCGCGGATCAGTGGAATGGTATTAAAGCAGACAAACAAGGCAAGAATAGGTATCGTGATCATCAAAAATGTTCGTTGTCTATCATTTTTCATTGCAATCTCTCTCCTTCCTATTATAATTAATGCGTCTTTTCATATTCCTGTACCATACGGATTATATCTCTGTTATACCGCTGCCAGTTACTGTCAAAATTAGAAAGGAATTTATCCGTATCCTTCTCCAGCAGGAAGGTCTGAAGCAACGCATCTACAGACATTTCCGAAGGATAATAATGATCCTGATAATCCGTCATATTTCCTGCTTCAATAAATTCAAGCATTCCGTCCAGCATGGAGGCAAGCTTAAAATCTCCGTTTTTACAGGGGACAGCCTTCTGATCATCAATATATTTCTGCAGATTTTCATATTCAAGAAGGAAATCAATAACCTCATAAGCGGCTTCTTTATTTTTACATTCAGCCGTGACACAGAATCCAAGATCAATTCCCGAATTCAGGGTTCTTTCCTCTTTTACATCACTTGCCGGCATAACAAAGGAATCAATATTGAGATCCGGATTAACTGACATAATATATGGCGCTGCATAGCTTCCAATTGGATACATCGCCGCTTCACCTCTCGCAAAAGCGGTACATGCATCACTATATCCATATGCAAACGGATCATTCGGTCCATACGGAAGCAGCTCTAAATATTTATCCGCCAATTCTCCATATTCTTTCGTAAATGTAGTCGTGCCTTTATTTACCTGTTTTGCCGTATCGGAAGGTGCAAGCTCTACAGCCATAGCGTTCCAAGGCGCCAGACATGTCCATGTATCTTTAAATCCAAAGTAGAAAGGCAAAATCCCTTCCGCTTTAATATCTTCACACAACTGCTTAAGTTCACTCCATGTCTCAGGGATCTGCCAGCCATGCTCTGCAAACATATCTCTGTTGTAAAGAATTCCCGCTGCATTCGCCACATATGGAATAATATAGGTTCCATCCGTAGGAACCAGTTCCAGTGATTCCGCAATATCCAGATACCCCTGATTAATATTCTTTAATCCTGAATAGTCCGAAATATCAGCCAGAATTTCCGCATCAACAAAATAGGAATAATTAATATCTCCGCCAATACCTATAATATCCGGATAATCCTCCCTGATAAACCTTGTCTTTAAAATGGTCATCGCATCATTTGGAGAACTGATTGTCAAATGGATATCATCATGCGTTGCATTAAACTCATCTTCCACAGTCTTAAAGTAATTTGCAGCTTCCGGTTTATACTGGACAATCTCGATTTCAATTTTATCCGATGATGCGCCGCATCCTTGAAGAGACAATATCGCCGTCATACAACACAATGCCATTCCCAAGCACTTTAGCCGTTTTCCTTTCATAATATTTTCCTTCGTAACCATTCAGTTCAGTTATATTTTTTGGTATAAACTGAATAGTTATCTCCTTTCCTTATTTTTTATAGTTACATGATAACATACCTTTATGCTATCATAAATACCGCTATTTTGTCTGTTTTATACCTTTTTGCCATTTTTACACTATTTATTTGAAGTCATCTAGCATTTTGGTATATACTGTATAATATATATGCATTTGGAGGGAATAATATGAGTGAGGTAATCTTTTCTGTTTTTCCAAGTGAGAATTTTGTCGATCTGGGTCTGTATCAATTTGGCTGGGAGCAATGCGATCCGGCTCATTCCTTTGGTCCCGCTGCCAGAAACCACTATCTTTTTCATTACTGCCTTTCTGGTACAGGCACCCTTTTAGCGCAGAACAGCAAAAAAGAAAGCATTTCCTACCAGATAAAAAGTGGACAAGGCTTTATGCTTTTTCCAAATCAGATATGTACATATATTGCAGACAAGGAACTGCCATGGGAATATGTCTGGCTGGAATTTGACGGACTACGCGTAAAAGAAACCGTTGAATTATCCGGTCTCAACCCGGATCAGCCAATTTACAAGGCTCGTTATAAAGATATTTCCGAAACTATGAAAGAAGAAATGTTATATATCGTAAATCACAAGGAAGAATCTCCTTTTCATTTAATAGGACATCTCTATCTTTTTATTGACAGTCTTGTCCGCTCCTCTACTTCCGCCCAAATAAGCAAGGGCAACAGCTTGCGCGACTTCTACATAAAAGAGGCATTTTCATTTATCGAACAAAACTTTCAAAACGATATCTCCGTAGAGGATATCGCCGCTTCCTGCGGCTTAAACCGCAGCTATTTCGGAAAAATTTTCCATGAAAATATGGGGAAAACTCCACAGGAATTTCTTATTTCCTACCGCATGACCAAGGCTGCTGAGCTCCTGAAGCTCACAGGACTGTCCATAGCCGATATAGGAAATGCAGTCGGCTATCCTAACCAACTGCACTTTTCCAGAGCTTTTAAAAATGTATACAATATTTCCCCCAGACAATGGAGGTATGAGAATGGCGGTGGGAAACAGGACTAATGTTTATCTTCTTATTCATTTTTCGTTATGTCGCTTCCAAAATATTTTTCTGAAATTTCAGCCAGTTCACCCGATTCACGAAGTTCTTTTATCGCCTCGTTAATCGCCTCACGCAATGTTTCTGAATCCTCACCTTTCCTTACCGGAATGGAAACGAAAGATGCATCGTCAGTCAATGCTACGACCTTAAGCTTGGCGTCACTGTGTACGCTAAAATAATCATAAACGGAAACCTCCGCATTCAGTGTTGCATCAGCTCTTCCCGACAAAACCATATCCATTGTCTGGTCCAAAGTATCTACACCAAGAACAGTTGCTCCATATTCCTCAGCAAGATACATATACGTACTGTTGATGCTGTTTGTTGTCGTCTTTCCGGCTAAATCTTCAAATGAATTAATATCTGTGTTGTCTTCGTTTACTACAAGCGCAGTACGGATATATGCATACGGTTCGGTAAAATCATATTTTTCAGAACGCTCATCGGTAACCTCTACACCGTTTACCATTATGTCATATCTTCCCACTTCCAAACCGGCAAGGAGTCCATCCCATTCGCCCTCAACAAATACAGCCTTAACGCCAAGTTTCTCTGCAATCTTCTCGGCAACCTCGGTATCAAATCCGACCAGTTTATCAGTCTCATCGTGATAAGTCCAAGGTGCCCATGTTCCTTCCATCGCTACTACGATTTCGCCTTTTTCCTGAATACGTCCAAGTAAATCCTTTTCCTGACCATCTGCGCTGTCTGCATTCTTTCCACAGCCTGACAGTACTGCCATGCCCGCTATAAGTACTGTCATACAAAATATTTTGAAACTCTTTTTCATAATCTTTCCTCTCCCTTTTCTTTCTTTATTTAATTATGTTTATTACTCTATGCCTCCATCCGGAGAAACTCTTTAGTACGCTCGCATTGCGGATTTTCAAAAAATTCTTTGGAATTTCCTTCCTCCACAACCACACCGCCTTCCATGAACATTACCTTATTGGATACATTTCTGGCAAACTCCATCTCGTGAGTTACCACGAGCATTGTCATTCCCTCAGAGGCAAGCTGCTGCATTACATTCAATACCTCTCCCGTCAGCTCCGGGTCAAGCGCTGACGTTGGTTCGTCAAAAAAGATAATTTCAGGGTCTGTTGCCAATGCCCTTGCAATCGCAACTCTTTGCTGCTGTCCGCCCGACAAATGATGCGGATAGGCATCATACTTATCTGAAAGACCTACCTTGTCAAGCATTTTCCTGCCGATCTCATCCGCCTGCTGCCTTGGCATCTTCCGTGCTACAATCAGCCCCTCTGTCACATTCTGCAACGCCGTCTTATTAAGAAATAAGTTATAATTCTGAAAAACAAATGCGGTCTTTCGACGGATTGCAGCTATATCTTTTTTCTTAACTTTACCGAAACTGTACTCTTCCCCATCAAACGTCATAGTTCCATGTTCTGCGTTTTCCAGAAAATTTATACAGCGAAGAAGTGTCGTTTTTCCTGAACCACTGGGGCCTAAAATGGCAATGACATCACCTTTTTCTACTTTAACATCAACGCCCTTCAGCACTTCTATATTATCAAATTTTTTATGAATATCAAGTACTTCTAACATATTAATAACCATGCTCCTTTTTCATCGTGCGCTCCATTTCTATATAACAAAGTCTGTACTTTAATTTTGATAGCGATTTAAATATTTTTCTCCTATCCTTTGCAGCCATGTAAGCAGTGTGGAAAACAGCAGATAAATCAAAGCAACCTCGAGGTATATCGCCATAGGTTCATAGGTTCTCGCAACTATCCTCTGCGCCGCCATAAACATTTCCGCAACAGTGATACAGGCAACCAACGATGTGTCTTTCACCATGGAAAGTAATGAGTTTGATAACGGCGGAAATGCCGTTCTCATTGCCTGTGGCAGAACTATTCTTCTGATAATCTGTATATATGACATTCCCACACAGTATCCTGCCTCTATCTGACCTTTAGAAACAGATTCTAATGCCGCTCTTATGGTTTCGGCACAATATGCGCCTTCGTTTATCGCAAGTACAATTGCTGCGCAGACAAACGGGTCTATCAGATACCCCATTCCCGATATTCCGAAAAACACCACATAGAGCTGTACCAAAAGCGGAGTTCCCCTGATAATCCAGATATATACACGTGATATCTGCTTAAGTACCGCTACATTGGCAAACTGAATCAAAGCTACAACCGTTGCAATCACC
>JAIDPH010000093.1 GCA_029062885.1 Lachnospiraceae bacterium | reverse complement strand
TCATAAGACTGAATAAGATTTTGCCTCTTGTATCGTGTGCTCTGATATGTGTATTAGAGAGAGGTGTATATCCTCGTCCCATATCCATCGGATACCCATCTTATATTAACTCCGCTGTTTACAAATCCTTTTTCATTAAGCATCTGTGAGATATTGGCCTTATATTCTTCCTCCATCGCGGCGTAATACTGTCTTGTTCTTCTGTCGTCTGTCTTGCTCTGACTCATCACGGTTTCCGTAGAGCAAAAAAAGATTACAAAAATAAGAAATACGGATGCTGCTGTTAAAAAACTATTTTTCCTTTTCATTCTGTCCTCCGTTTCCAATCCAGAACAGATGTTCTATTTATATAATAAAACAAATGTTCGATTTGTGCAATAGTGAGTTTATTTATGATTTGATGATATCAGATATGATGTACGAAAAATGGGACTTTGTCAGATAATAAGAAAATCTTTTAATTTGTTTGTTGCAGTAATTCGGTCTGAACATCATTTACCAAAGAAAACAGCATTTCCCTGTATTTTTCAACGATTTCACTTTCTACTTTATAACCATTTAACCATACTTCCATTTCTTCATCTTTTGTATAAATCTCTAAATCAAGACGAAAAACACCGTCCCCGGACTCTATTCTTAATAAAATGCAGTCGTATCCCTCTTCGCTTGTATTAATAGTTTGCTTTTTATCGGAAACATCATCCAAAACCTCATGAGTCAATTGCATCAGTTCATACTGTTTCTCATCTATATTCAAGACTGATTTTACCCACTGATTCCTTACTCCCGTATTTTCAGGCGCAGATTTCCAACATGCACTTAAGGAAAGGTCTGAAGTGACATAATACTCCAAAACCGCATCATAATCGGCTTTATCTACAAACGTCCTGGAATAATACACGCCTCCGACAAAGGTCTCAACCCAGACATAATATATATCATATCCGCTGTCATTAGTAATCTGATAAATGGAATAATAATTATTATAGGAGCCATCCATTACCAAAGTTCCGATTTTCTCTAAGTTTTTATTTTTACCGCTCAGACGGTAATTTTCCGAATTTATAAGAATACTCACCGGAACTAAACTTTTCCCGTCATAATCAAACCCGCTTTTCCACTCCTCTTTTTGCGCATAAACCTTATCTTCAATAGCTTCGAATTCTTCTTTTTCTTTTACTTTCTGCCTTTCAGAGCCAATGGTTATAGCTACGATAGAAATACCTAACGGAATCTGAAAAACAATACTGATTACCAAAAGAACCGTTGCAATTATTTTTCTGTTTTTATTCTTTCCAGCCTGTTGCGCTTTCTTCTTTCTTAAAAACAAAATAATGGAAATAATAAAAAGAATAAATCCTATAAAAGATGAGCCCAAAACAATAAATATCAAAAAATTGACTAATAAAATACTTATTCCTGCCATAGTATCCTTCTTTCCGGTTCCGAATTTCAATTGTTAAACATCACCATTTTACCACAGGAACTTGCACAATTCCATTAATACTACTTATATTTTCTTAGCATGATTAATTTTCTGTAATTGAAATCATTGCAGATACATAGTAAAATTCAAGGTAAAGATGCGGGAGGTAAGAAAATTCTAATGGAAATAAAAAAGCAGACATTTGAATGTGTGAGAGACAAATTAACAATACGGGGAGCTCAATATCTCCCTGCCAATCCCTCCGAAAGCGGTAAGTACCCTGCCGTAATTGTCAGTCACGGATTTACCGGTAATTACATGAGTGTAGAAGACTATTGCGTAGAATTTGCCAAAATGGGCTATGCCGCATTCTGCTTCAGCTTTTGTGGAGGCGGCATGCACGGAGAGGATGTTCGTTTTAAAAGCGACGGAGAAACTACCAATATGACAATACCTACGGAAGTTGAAGACTTAATTACCGTTAAAAACTATGTAAAAAACCTGTCCTATATTGATTCAAACGAGCTTATTCTTGTCGGAATCAGCCAGGGCGGTTTTGTCTCCGGTCTGACTGCCGCCAGATGCGGAAACGAGATTAAAAAACTGATAATGATTTATCCCGCCATATGCATTCCGGATCATGCCAGAATGGGATGTCTTGGGGGTTCAAGCTATGATCCGCACAATGTCCCTGATATAATTGACTGCGGTAATACTCTGCTAGGGAAAAATTTCCATGATACGGTTGTCGGAATGGATCCCTATCTTGAGCTTGCGGCATATAAGGGCGATGTTCTACTCTTACAGGGACTTGATGACAAAATCGTAAACTATTCCTATGCCATTCGCGCGAAGGAAAGCTATCGCAATGGACAATGCCGCCTGCAGCTTGTAAGGAACCTTGACCACGGCTTTGACGCTCCACAGTTTGAGAGTGCCTTTGCGTCCATCCGACAGTTTTTGGCAGACAGGAAGGAAATCCTTACTATCCGCGTTATTATCACGCATAGTGACACTGTTACCGAAGGTGATATAAGCAAGGTCAATATCTTCTTTACCGGATATTGCGACACCCCATATTTTCAAGGCTGCATATTACCGGAAGGCTGCGATTCGCAGGAATATCATCTGGAAGTACAGACGAAAATGCGGGCAGAATACACGCTTTCGGGCCTTGACTATACGGGTCAACAATGTAGCATACATATTGTAAATCAGAAAGACGGTCAAGATTGGAAACCTGTTGTCCAAACAGACAGCACGGCTCTTGCATGGATGAACCGCGCCGACCTGACCGCAGTGCTTGAGTTTTGCGATGGCGGTCCGACAGTACGGATTTATGCAGAAAAAGAATAAAAGTATATAGTGTGAAAAATAAATTTTTCACACTGACCGAAGGATAACGCTGAACCGCGTCCCCAAACCTTCACGACTCACAATATCGCAGTATCCCTGATGACGGTCGATAATCCATTTCGCAATTGAAAGCCCTAAGCCTGTTCCTCCGGTCTTGCTATTGCGAACCGCGTCAGCACGATAAAAGCGGTCAAAGACATGCCGGACTTCCTGTGGCGCCATTCCGATTCCATTGTCCTGAATGCTGTAAAAGGGCGAACCATCCTTCCACTTTCCTACACGAATCAGTATTTCCTCTCCTTCTTCGGTATATTTCGCGGCATTGTCAATCAGAATCCGCGCCGACTGCTTAAGCATATCGCTATCCCCATATACATTGACTTTTCCAGTCACTTCATATCTATATCGGTGCTTTTCGTCAATCATAATGGACTCTTCATAAACCTCTTTCATAATATCATTCAGACACAGCCTTTTCATGTCAAGGCTTTGCCTGTTAGCGTCGCCCCGCGCCAGAAACAATAGCTGCTCGACAAGCTTCTGCATATGATTTGCTTCATTCTTAATCGCATCTATTGACTCGGTGAGTATCGCCTCGTCCTCTTTTCCCCAGCGGTCAAGCATGTTCACATATCCCTGAATTACCGCTATGGGAGTTCGCAGCTCATGCGAGGCGTCAGATACAAACTGAGTCTGCTGCTTATAGGAGGCACGAATACGCTCCAGCAAACCGTTCAACGCCGTCTCAATTCCCATCAGGTCCTTATCATGCATATGGATTCCTGCATCAATCGTATCCGCTTTGAAGTTCGATATGGCATCCTCCAGATTGTGATATTTGCTCTCATCAAATGTCTGCTTGCTCAACGCTTGCGCCTGTGCCGCAATCTCATTTAAGGGTCTAAGGTGTTTTCTGACCTGCGCTGTCCCACGTACCATTTCTTCAATCACCTGTAAAAACTGTACAATGGCAATAAATATTGCCGCCCGCCGAAACCAATATAACCATTGACCGATTTCGACTGTATAAAGCAGATTATCACTGTCAGTTCCTACCCTGTATACCACTTCCTTCAAGCCTTTTCCCCATATGACATTCCTGTCATAATCAGGCGAGAACGCGCCGGCAAGCTGAACATCCAATCCATAAATAAATACCAATGCAAAAACAATACATAATAACAAATCGAATAAAAAATATGTCCTTGCTCTGGTCCATACATTTTGCAGATTGATTTTCCATGCAATGGAAGTTACTTTTGCAGACGCCGTTTTCTTATTTTCAGACTTATTTTCCATCACCGTTCATCCTTTATACAATATCCAACTCCACGCACCGTCTGTATCAGCTTTACCCCGTAAACATCATCTAGCTTACTGCGCAGATACCGCACATAGACATCAATAATATTCGTCTCTCCCATATAATCATATCCACACACTTTCTCTAAAAGTGTATCTCTTGAGATAACGATATTCTTGTTTTCCAAAAGAACACGCAAAAGCTCAAACTCCCTGTGCGTCAGTTCGACAAGATTACCGTCATATCGGACTTCATAGCGCGCGGCATCCAGCGTAAGCGCTCCGCAGGTAAGAAGGTTTTTGTCTCCTTGCAATGAAGATACGCCCATGCGCTTTTTAAGTGCAAGCCGGATTCTGGCAAGCAGCTCCTCAATGGCAAAGGGTTTGGTCATATAATCGTCCGCCCCACCGTCTAGTCCGGCGACCTTATCCATGACCTCATCCCTTGCCGTCAGCATAATGACAGGTATGTCGGAATTTTTTCTGAGTCTGCGAAGTACCTCAAACCCATTCAGTTCCGGCAGCATTACATCCAGCACCATCAAATCAGCCTGCCCACTCTCGGCCTTTTCAAGACCATCTCTGCCGTTTACCGCTTTTATTACCTGATATCCCTCATGTAAAAGCTCAAGCTCCAGAAAACGTCCTATTTTTTCTTCATCCTCTACCACAAGAATTGTTGTCGCCATGCCTGATATGCCTTTCTTTATTCTAATCTTCTTTATTGACCATGCCAGTCATCTCTTTCTTAATATTCTCAGCCGCATTTGCTGCATCGTCCATCGCTGCGTTGATGTCAATATCCACTACCTTAATATCCGGTCCTGCGAAGTGATAACGCATATTAAAGAACAGACCCACAACCATAAGCGGAAGCACCACCCAGAATGCAAATAACAGTAATACCACCAGCAACGTTATCGGCACTCTGAAAATCTCCTTGTTGTTTTTCTCCACACAGAAGCTGTTTCTGTTTCCTTTCTCTATCCAGCGCATGCACCACTTACAGAAGCGGTTCATCAAGTCGCCAAAGCTTTCCTTATATTCCTGTTCCGGCTCTACATCAATTATGAGCTGTTCATTCTGCGTCGTATAGCTTGTCTGTTCAGGACCTTTAACTTTACCGTTCTGCTCCAGATAAATCATCGCATCCAGTATATCCCAATTACTGTTTTCCAATGCCTCCTTTGCTTCCTCAAAAGAAACATTTGCTTTCTCTCTTAATTTTTCAACTTTTTCAAAATATTCCATATTCTTATTTCCTTTCTCTATTGGTTTGTTGTTTTGTTTACAGCCTTATATTACCTCACCAATATTAAATGAAAATGTGAAAAAGATTAAAATCTGATTAAAAATATGCTACACTTAGGATATCATATATTTGAAAATTGTAAAACTAACGAAAGTGAGAATCATAATGATTACCTGCTATCTTGCCCCGATGGAGGGCCTCACAACATATATCTATCGCAATGCCTACAACCGCTGTTTTGGCGGGATTGACAGATATTTCACGCCTTTTATTTCAAGCAGGAAAATGAACAGCCGCGAAATCAATGAAATTCTCCCCGAACATAATGAAGGAATTAGCGTAATTCCACAGATTCTCACCAACCGTGCAGAGGAATTTCTGCAGATTACGGAGCAAATCGCCGCATTCGGCTACAAATCCGTCAATCTCAATCTCGGTTGCCCCTCGGGAACCGTAACCGCCAAAGGCCGCGGCGCCGGCTTCTTAGGCGTTCCGGAGCAGCTTGATGAGTTTCTTTATACCATATTTGAGAAATCGCCGCTAAGAATCTCTATAAAGACACGTATCGGTATCTCTTCCGAAGATGAATGGGGCAGACTTATTACGATATACAGCAAATACCCGATAGAAGAGCTGATCATACACCCGCGCCTCCAGCAGGAACAGTACAAAGGTACGCCACACAAAAGCGCATACCTAAAGGCTCAGGATACATTACAGTTCCCGCTCTGCTATAACGGAGATATCCATTCTCCGGAGGATTTTACGATGCTTTTATCTGAAATCCCTACGGTTTCCTGCATTATGCTTGGACGCGGAATCCTCAAGGATCCTTTCCTTGTCCACAAGCTGCACGGAGACTTGAACACCATTCCCGATAAGAACACTATCAGAGCATTCCATAGTGAGCTTTTTACGTGCTATACAGAGATAATGTCAGGTGAAACGCCTGTATTATATAAAATGAAGGATTTGTGGACCTACTTAAGCCAAAGCTTCACCGCTTACGAGAAATATCTCAAAAAAATCCGCAAGGCTAATAACTTTGCGGATTACAAGGCGGCAGTGGACAGCCTGCTGCGGGAGCAGGAGCTTTTGATATAAAATTGCTATATGTTATGCGGTATAAAATTTGCTTTTACTAATATGCGAGAGTTTTCCTTTATGATCCATTCATGAATTCCTGCATCACCTGTGAAGAATGTAAATTCTGCCTCAACGGGCAATTTATAAAATGCTTTATATAACTGATTTATCATTCCGCCGTGAGTAACAACGGCTATAGTATTTTCGTCATCGTTTTCCGACATCAGCTTTGACAACATATACTCTGCTCTATATCTGAATTCTAACATGCTCTCCTGTTCATAAACAGACGAATGCACCGGTACTTTCATCTGAGGATATTTTTTCTCAACGACACTATGCTTCAATCCTGCAATTAACCCATTATTAAATTCCATCAAATTTTCGTCCGGAATCAAAGGCGCCTGTGTTTTCAACGCCAAATGCTCAGCGGTTTGTTTCGCTCTCCTGAGGGTACTATGATAAATCTTCGTAATCTGATAATTTTGACGTACATATTCACTCATTGCGTCTGCCTGACAATGCCCGCGCTTAGTCAGTTCAAAATCAGCCCGGCCTTCATGGACATCAAGAATATCCGCTTCACTTTCACCGTGCCTTATTATCAATAGTTTCATAGAATTACTCCTTCAGATTCCGACAATCCTACAGCGCTTCTCTACAGAAATAGCAGCTATATTTTTCTCTCATATTTGTAGGTACAAGGTTTTCAGCCCCACAGTATGCACAGGTAATGCACCTCTTGCCTCTCGGTATGCTATCGCCGTCATAACGACGCTCCGCAGCGCGAAGACCGCCGTAATTTTTATTAAGTCGCATTGCCTCTTCCCGCTTCTCTCTGGCATGCTCTCTTGCATCCTGTCTGGCTTTTTCTTCCAGATATGCCAGAGTAGAGCCCGGTTCTGCTTCTGACGCTTCTGTCTTCACTTCTGACAGCTTCGGTTTCGTATCTGACACATTTGTTGTTTTTGTTTCTGTAAGTTTCTGAGGATTATAATATGCCGGCTGCGGATTGTTATACTGCCGCTGCCCGTAGTTCGATGATTGATTCTGCGTCGGTCTGTTATTTATAGTCGGCATGTCGCCCATATTCGTTCCGTTGCCGTTACCATTCTGTCCGGACTGATTTCTCCTATATCTGACTATACAATATATTATAAGAATCCAAAATACTATTGATGCCATATTAACAACCGCTCCTTTGTCTTAACTCGTATTTTAACTATATCTCCGCAATATCCCAATCCCTTCATATACATGAAATCCCTATGCGCTATACTTTATCAGCAACAGTTCCACACTCAAAACATCATTCATTTTCCCTGTTTTAACTGCTTCCTCTGTTTCTACACAGTCGGTCACTGCCCTTCGCAGGTACTGTGCAGAGAATTTTTCCGCCTGATTTACGTATTTTCCGGCAATGAAGCCCGGCAGTCCGACATTTTCCCCAATTGTCTTTGCCGGATAACCTTTCTGCTTTAATTCTTTTACCTGAAGTAAGAGATTAAACTGTCTGGCAAGAAGAAAAAGAATACGCATAGGTGGTTCCTTCAATGTCAGAAGGTCATAATACAGATCCATTGCTTCCTTCTGCCTCTTTCCGGCAATGGCATCCATCATATCAAAAATCTGGTTATTTACCTGTCTTACACAGATTTCTTCAATGTCCGCGCCTGTAATAACTTCCTTATCCATACAGTAGCAGATTATCTTTTCCAGTTCTTTACTGATATTCTCCATGTCGGTTCCTGTTTTTTCCAGAAAAAGAGACAAATCCCGCTCTGTAATCTTCTTATTTTCCTTCTTAAGAGTACCAAGAATCCAACGTTTCAGAATGCCTTCATCCTGCGCCTTGAACTCGATTGCACGTCCTTTGGCAGTAATCGCTTTGAAAAGCTTGCTGCGCTTGTCGATTTCTGCCTCCACCATAACGAAAAAAGTTGTGTCACACGGCGCTTTCAGATACTCTGCAAGCTGCTCACCGCCATGCTTGAAAAAACCGCTGTTTTCAATAATTATGACACGTTTGTCAGCAAGAAAAGGAAGGGTTTCAGCCAAGTCGATGATTTCTCCTGCCTCTATGCCTTTTCCTTCAAAATAGTTGTAATTCATGCTATCATCGCCGTTTACCAGCGCGGCTTTCAATTTATCCCTGTACTGGCGACGGAGATACGCTTCTTCACCATAAAGCAGATACATTTGCTTTAACTGTCCTGATTTTATTTCTTCACTCAGTTTCTGCATCACAAATACCGCACCAATTCCTCAATAATACCGCTCAATCTTTCATCAGACAAACCGAAGTCCATCTGCTTATAGCTCCATGCGCACCGACTGATTCCATAATGCTCAAACGCTGCGTTTATATCCTTATACCATCTTAATGTATCCTCTTTCGTGGCTTTATCAATTACACCATACTCTCCACAATAAAGCACAGTACCGTTTTTCTGAGCTGTTTCAAAGGCTTCCCTGAAAGAGTCAATAAATCGTTGACTGCTCCAGTCACTATCCGCATATGCAAGACGAAAATCAGGATCCATTTTATCCACCCATGTTGCCCCCTGATGGGTAAACGGCATCGGCTCATAGCAATGAAAATTATATACTACCCTGTCATCATACGGCTTATCCAAATCCTTAACGGCAGCCGCACTGTTATTCCAGTAACCACCTACCAGAATCACTGTATCGGGAGCAATCACCCTTATCCGTTTGATGCACTCATGCGCAATTCTGTTCCATTCCGCGCTGAATTTCTTATCGGTGATTTCATTAAGCAGTTCAAAAGCTATATTATCTGAATTACCATAACGTCTCGCAAACTCCTCCCACAGGCAGTAGAATCTCTCCTGATATTCGCTTCTAGCGAAAAAACCGCTCTCATTTTCCCCTTTATCAAATGAGTATCCTGCCGTTTTGTGAAGGTCAAGGACTGTATTCAACCCATATTTTCCACACATTTCAAGCGCATGGTCTATGTATCCAAAGCCCGCCGCATTAATCGTGCCATCCTCATTCTGTACTATGTTGTAGTCAAGTGGTAGTCTGACATGGTCAACGCCCCATGACGAGATTGTCTTTATGTCATCTTCAGAGATAAAACTCGTCAGCCTTTCTATACTATAATCACACTGAGAAAGCCAGCCACCCAGATTTACGCCTTTTGTGAAACCATCAAAACTTTTCATTATATTGCACCTATCGTATACCTTTCCTACTTTTTGTTATATGCGGCAATCTCCAGTATCATATCCATAATCTGTTCCGCCACTTCGTCCTTGCTCATAATGGGCAGTTCCTTCGCACCGTCCTTAGTGATAAGCGTCACAATGTTGGTATCCGTTCCAAAGCCCGCGCCGGTCTGCTTTATGTTATTGGCAACAATCATATCCACATGTTTCTTCTCAAGCTTGGCGCGTGAATTTTCCAGCATATTTTCCGTTTCCATGGAGAATCCGCAAAGGAACTGTCCCTCTTTGCGGTTGTCGCCCAGAAACTGCAGGATATCTTCGGTGCGCTCAAGTTCTATGTTCAGCTCACCATCTTTTTTCTTCATCTTTTCATCAGCTATATATTTGGGGCGATAGTCTGCTACTGCCGCCGCTTTAATTATTATATCCTGCTCTTCATAACGCTGTTTTACCGCTTCCGCCATATCTTTTGCAGACTCAATCTCTACTATCTCCACAAAAGATGGCTTGGGCGTATCCGTTTTTCCTGTAACCAAAGTTACATCTGCGCCTCTGTGCATACAGTGTCTCGCTATGGCGTATCCCATCTTTCCGGTGGAGTGATTGGTAATATACCGCACAGGATCTATTCTCTCCATAGTCGGTCCAGCTGTAACCAGCACCTTTTTTCCGGACATATCTTTTTCATGCGCAGTCTCTCGAAGAATATATTCTAAAAGCGTCTGTTCGGAGGGCATCTTACCGGGTCCTGTATCCCCGCATGCCAGATATCCTGTATCCGGCGTAATCACTTCCATACCGTAATGCATAAGCTTCTTTATATTGTCCTGTACTATTGGATTTTCGTACATATGAGTATTCATAGCGGGTGCCACGATTTTCTTGCATGTGCATGCCATGACCGTAGTGGTCAACATATCGTCCGCAATTCCATTTGCTAACTTACCAATAACATTTGCAGAAGCAGGCGCAACCAGCACTACATCTGTACATTTGGCAAGTGACACATGTTCCACACTGTATTGAAAATTCCTGTCAAAGGTGTCAATCAGACATTTATTCCCTATCAGTGTTTCAAATGTAATGGGGTTTATAAAATTAGCAGCGTTCTGAGTCATTAATACGGTAACATCGGCATGCAGTTTTTTCAGCATGCTTACCAGATTGGCAATTTTATACGCCGCAATACTGCCCGTTACCGCCAAAACAATATTTTTTCCCTTTAACATATAATAAGCATGCTCCTTTCGCTTAAGTCCTATGCCGCTTGTTTTTCCCGTGCCTGCGGCATCAACTTTAACAACGCCATGCTGACAGCCGTACCCAGCACAACAGCCACAATAGTTTCGGGAATTCCGTTCGCTGCAATGATTCCCAGAATAACATCATATACCGCCTCTAAAGCTATGTTCTGTGCAGCAGCAAATTCCTCTCTGAAACAGAAATATATCAAATTCATAACCAGTAATGTATTAGTAAACGCTCCAACTGCTGCCGCTATCGGAATCGCAATAAGTCTGCGTTTCTTAAAATCTTTTAACAGCTTCTCTATTCCTTTGTATACAAAATAAGGAATGACACCGACCAAAATCCTCGGTACCAGGGCAATCACTACGCTCCATCCGTTACCGCCAACTTCGCCTACCGAGTAAAACGGTGAAAATGCAAAAGATAGTAAGCTCGGCTCCAGAGTGTTTTTAATCAGACTCGTAATGCCAAATGCTGCTCCCAATACCGCTCCATTTTTCGGTCCAAGCACAATGGATCCGACAATGACAGGTACATGAAGCAGAGTTGCTTTGATGACAATGAGGTTGATGTAACCTACATTTGGGATGAAAGTCATGACAGCAATAATAGCGATAAACAAGGCCGTCATAACCATGTTGAAAGTTTTTGTGTTATTCATTTTAGTTTCCTCCTGTTATTATTCTTCCCTAACGAAGATACAATACGTATAAAAAATATCATGAATGAAAGAAAAAGTAAATAGGGAAACAAAATTTGCAGCAAAATTTGCTTATACTCTTTTACCGGCAAAAACACTCCACCTTCACCCTGCCATTCCTATATGTGACCGTAACCGCACCTCCGATATTCGTCTGAAAAATCCGGCTTCCGCAATCTTCAAGACGAAACAGTAATTCTTCATGAGGATGGCCGTATCTGTTATCTCGCCCGGCTGAAATGACCGCTATCTGCGGTGAAATCACATCTAAAAATCCTTCCCCTGTCGAGTTTCGTGAACCATGGTGCGCCACTTTCAGCATAGTAACCCTCTTTCTGTCAGGAATGATTTTTTCCAGCCTGCTTTTCACCGCTTTCTCTCCTTCTCCTTCCAAATCTCCCGTAAAAAGTGCCGTAAAATCATCATATTCCAGATACAGCACCGTAGACGAAGCATTGGTGTCCCCTGTGTCTTCACCGGCTGACGGATGCAGGCAGGTGAGTTTAAGCTTCCCATGCCGTAGGACGTCTCCTACATGGATATACTGTACATTTATTCCTTTTTTCACTGCCAGACTCTCCAGTTCATGATATTCGACGCTTCTACTCTGCTCACCTACATCCGGCAAAATCAGGTTTTCTATTATCACCCCGTTTTTATCCATATCCTCTATCAATGTGCTTATTCCGTTATAATGGTCGCTGTCCATATGTGTGACAAAGACTGCAGTCAATGTATCTGCCCCCTCTTCTTTTAAATAAGGCAGTATCTGATATGTTCCCACGTCACTTTTGTTTGAACTTCCGCCATCAATTAAGAAACGTCCTCCTCTATCATCAGCTATGTATATACTGTCGCCTTGTCCCACGTCTATCAGCGTAATCTGTAAGCCTTCCTGAAAACGCAGTGTAATACATAATAATGCTAATAGAATAAACTGCCAGAAGTTAAGTCTGCTCCATTTTCTGCCGCAAAGTGCCGCAATACATATGATTAAAATAAATATTAGTATCTGCCACGTATCCGGCGCTCCGATAATATTTCTGCTTCCCGGAATCTGAATGGCAAGCTTACAGCAAATCTCATAAAATGAAAACAGAATATGTGCAGGCAGCGCAGCATATTTTCCCAATGGCAGAAAACAAGCCGCTATTGCACAGGTCAAAAGCCCATCCGATACAATCAGACTTGTCCCGGGTATGATTATTAAGTTTAAAAATACCGAATAAAGCGGATATTCATAGTAAAAACACAGATACACCGGTAAAGTAACAATAGAAATCGACAGGCTGGTTGACATAAGTTTTTCTAACTTTGTACCGCCAATCAGCATTTCTTCCACTACCGGACGTAAAAGTCCTATAGCCAGAATCGCTCCAAATGAAAATAAGAATCCACTGTGCCGGACATAAAGGGGCTGTCCTGTCAGAAGCAGAATTCCGGCAACTGCCATCGCCGTAAGCATATCGTATGTACGCCCAAAGAGTCCTGCCGCAATATGCAGTCCAAACATAACAATAGCCCTGAATGCAGAAACACTCATACCGCACATAATTCCATAACAATATATAAGGCATATTGATAGTGGGATGTTAATAAGCTTCGGAAGCTTAAACTTATCAAACAGCTTATAAAATCCCATACCGATTATGGAAATATGCAGTCCGCTGATACTTAAAATATGAATGACACCATTAAGCTGATACAGCTGCTTAGTATCCTCGTCCAATCCGCTCTTTTCCCCAAGAAGCATTGCCTTCATGACAGAAGCGTCACCCTCTTCATAACAGACATCTATCAGTCCGGCAAGATACTCCTTTATCTGATACAGCCCTTCTTTGAACCTGTCATAATTCACGCTTTCTTCAAGGATAGTCCCATTCTGAAGACGTGCCTGATAGTTCAGAATCTGATAGTATCTGCGCGCATCGAATTCTCCCGGATTTGTCGCTTCCGCAAAGGAGCGCACCTTCCCACAGACACGGACAAAACTGCCCGTCTTCGGCTCCTGACCTTCCATAATATAGCATATTATACCTTCGACATCCGATAATTGTGACTCCGATGCCTGTGAATCAATCGTTTGATAATTTGTTTTCTGTGGATTAACAACCTGAATTTCTTTAAGATAAATAACAAGAACTTTTTGCTCATTAGAAATGCGATATTCCTTCTTTTCGACCTGACCTGTCAGCGTGAGTGTGCTTCCGTCTGCTTTGTCTAAAGATACGACAGGCAGCGGATTACAATATAGATATATAATAATTATCACTAAAAAGGCCAGTCCGATAATACATACCGGTCTTCTCAAATTTAACCTCCATTTCCGCCACAGCCCGCCCATGTCAGATTGCCTCCTACATATGGCAGGCTATAGTCTCAATTATCCGCAGATGCGGCATTTGTAAGCAAATCAAGATTTCTCTCAAACAATGTTGACAGGCTTACGCTTTCTTTATAAGATACAGAAGTATCACCATTAATGGAAATCTGCACTTTACTGACACTAGGCAGTTCCACGAGAGAATTGGTAATAGAATAAATCGTAACATCCGATGTTACATTATATGGCTGATTTAAAAACACATCATTTAAGTTTACGTAACATATCCTATCTTTTACTGTAACACTTACAATCCTCGTTTCCGGATTAATAGTCGGATAACTGCCTTCCGAAAGCGGTCCTTCGATCAATTTCTCCACTACAAGCTTCTCTATGGAAATATTGCTGTTATATACGACGTTTCTCTGGGTTTCTTCCACCAGCCTGTCGCCGGTTTCGTTGGCAAAATACAGGTGAAGATTGACTTTTTCATAAGTATTTATTTCGTTTCCCTCATTATCAATAAACATATCTGCCGACATGTTTCCAACCACCACGCCGCCATTATCCATAAGCGGCTCATTGTTTACGGCAAATGAAATATAGCTGACATCCCTAACCTGCGACAAGGTTCTGACAATTGCTGCACGTACCAGAATTTCCTTAATACTATCCATTTCTTTGTAATGCTCGTCAAAATTTATCGCAAGCTGTCCACTATCCAATGTATATCCAAGGATAGCAAAATCACCTGAAAGAGGCGCCTTATACTCCTTTTTTTCCGATATGACGGATAGCTGCCCTAGCAGTTCGTCAAGCAATTCCTGTCCATCTTCTGTAGTCGTCTGATAAGACTTGGAAAAAATTCCGGTTTCTTCATTGTTTACATAATATACACTATATGACCTGCCTCCGTTGCTATTATTCTGTACATCATCTCCACAACCTGTCATACAGGCTGCCATAACTATAAGAATTGCCAGAAGCAGTAGTTTTTTTGTACCCGACATTCCGGTTATCATGCCTTTTCCCTTCTTTCACACTATTATGAAACTGCAATGTAAGTCAAAGGAATCTTTACGATAAAAGTCGTTCCTTCGCCTTCTTCACTAACCACCTTTATTGAACCTCTGTGCTTCAGAATAGCGCTTCTTGTAATCGCAAGTCCCAGCCCTGTGCCGTCGATTTCCCTCGAGTGGGATTTATCAACTCTGTAAAAACGTTCATAAATATGTTCAATGGAATCTTCAGGAATACCCATACCCGAATCCGCCACTACTACTGAAAAAAACTGATGATCTGCGTCTAAAGTTACCTTGACCCAGCCATGCTCCTTATTATATTTAATAGCATTTTCCACCAGATTAGTAATTACAAGCGTTATCTTCACCTCATCAACAGACGCTACAACCGGTCTGACGCTCTCATATACAAGTTCAATATCCCGTTTCAGTGCTATTGGGCGGAGCCTTCTCATAATAACCTCCACCAATGCATTAATATCTACCTGTGATATATTCAGGTCAGAATCGGTTCTGTCCATTTTAATCAAAGCAA
>JAIDPH010000092.1 GCA_029062885.1 Lachnospiraceae bacterium | reverse complement strand
CCATGTATCCAATCATGGATGCACAGTTAACCAATTATCTTGACAATGGAAGAGCTTGGACATGGAATTCAACAAAACAAAATGCTTGACTTTATATCAAAATATTGTATAATTAAGTTACCAAATGAGTAAGCTATATTGAATGAAATCTGAGGACGGAACAGGCGGCCGTCGCCCATTGTTAGGAGATGTGGATTGTCACCCACCTATTTCATTCGAATTTTCAGGCAGGTAACTTCAGTTATCTGCCTTTTGCATTATCCACACCAGAACCTCCAACCCATCCCGATGGTTTTCCAGTTCAATGCCTCCCCCCATCCTTTCCATTATATAGTTCACAATATACAGTCCAAGACCCGAACCCGGTTTATCTCCCACATTTTTTCCCCTGTAAAATTTCTGAAGTACAAAGGGCATATCCTCCGGCAGAATCCCGTCTCCGTAATCCCTTATATGAATCGCATAGCGCTCTTTAGTATTCAGTGCCCATACGCGGACTTCGGCATCGGGCGCATACTTCTTTGCATTTTCCAGAATATTAAGAAGCACCTGCGACATACGCTTCTCATCCGCAATAAGCTCTGCGTCAGGGACAGGCTGTTCTAACGATATATTCGGATATTCCAGGTCTCTTATAGTTTCCTCCAATACTTTTTTCATACTGATTTTCTGCTCTTTTATTTCCAGCTTTTCCAGTTCTGACAGCGAGTGTAAAACCAGATCGTTTACAAGACCGGACACCTCATCACACTTTTTCATAATGACTTTTAAGTAACGCTCACGCTGCTCATAGTCTGACTCCAGGTTAGCCTCCAGTCCTTCCGCATATGCCCGGACAGATGCAATAGGCGTTTTAATATCATGCGACAACGTCGCTATTATAGTCTTATTTTCGCTTACAGCCTGCGCCTCATTTTCCCTCGCTCTGACGATTTCCTTCCTCATATGGTCAAACGCCCATGTAAAGGCTCCGAAAAAATTCTCCCTTTCATATTCAAGCGAAAAGTCAAAGTTACCCTTAGCAACTTGTTCTGCATATTTTTCAAGTTTAGAAAAAGGTCGCAGTATCTTATAATAAATATAAAAAAAGCCTGCAATCAGGCATAATAGAGTAAAGCACACATAAATTAATGAAACCTTCCTTATGCTGCTTTGCTGCGCCCGCGCCGTATCCTTCTGTAAACGCTCTTGCAGTGCTCCGATTTCCTCCTGGGCCGGATTATAGCCTTCTCCATCTGTAGTAAGCTGCTCGATTTCATTTAATAATACCAATTCGTTTTCCGCATCTGTTCCTATTATATTTTTTTCCAGAAAATATTCTACGCAAAGCGCCATGACTAAAAAAATACCAATTAATATCAGCGCAGTTTTAATAAGCTGTTTTTTCACTTTTTATAACTATACTCCTTCTTAAAGTCTGCCGATTTATTCCCTCATTCTTCTTCACAAATACCGGCCATAAGATAGCCTTTTCCCCATATTGTCTTGATGAACTCAGGGTTCGCTGCATCTTTCTCCAGTTTCTCCCTAAGCCATCTGATGTGCACAGCCACCGTTGCCGTCTCTGCTTCCGAAAATGCTCCCCATACCTCGTGAAGAAGCTCCTCTTTAGTAATAGTATGATTCGGATGTGCGCACATATATGCCAAAAGGTCAAATTCCCGCAGCGCCAGCTTTATTTCCTCACCGCTGCGTTCTACAATCCGAGCTCCCACATCCACTTTGATGTCTCCGAAGCGATAAACCGGCAAGCTGCCTTCTTCACCGTACGTCCTGCGAATAAGGGCATTGATTCTTGCCAGCAGTTCCCTTAGAGAATAAGGTTTTGCCAGATAATCATCGCCGCCCATATCCAGACCTTTAATTTTATCATCCTCACTTGTTCTTGCACTGGCAAAAATGACAGGCACCTTTGATAACAGACGAAGCTCTTTACACACGTCGAATCCGTTGCCGTCAGGCAGATTGATATCCATCAGCAGAAGCTCAAACTGTCTGTTAGCCAGGATATCAAAAGCCTCTTCACAATTTCCTGCAATCCATACATCATATCCATAGCTTTGAAGCATGTCGCTTGTGATGGCGGCAAGGTCATTATCATCTTCAATTATAAGGATTCTTTTCTTCATGCGATAACTTCCTTTCGCCCGGCTTTATCATTCTCTCATGCTCGTAAAAACATACTCATATACCATGGAAGATATCTAATTGCGCCGTTTTTCTCTACATTTCTGTCACAGAAAACAATTCCCTCTTTTAGATTCCATTCTTTCTTGCTGAGCACATAGTCAAGCGCGCTATGCTCTTTATAAGAATCCCCCGTCCTGACCTCAACAGGAATCGCTTCTTTATCTTTCTGAAGCAGGAAATCCAGTTCCCCCTTATTCTTTTCATTATAATACCTGAGTACAAATCCGTTAGCTGTAAGTATTTGAGCCAATGCATTTTCCAGAATACTACCATTATTTATTTCAATATTATTCTGTAAAACTTCAAATTGAACATTTTCAGGAAGCATAGTGCATAGCAACCCTGAGTCCGCAAGATACAGTTTGAAGAGATTGTTCTTCTGAGTATTCTTTAGCGGTGATTTGGGTTCACTCACATTATAACAGGGCAACGTCATTCCGGTATCCGCCAATCTGTCAAAGCATTGTTCATATCTCTCCATTCTCGCACTTTTACGGATATCTGCCAGCATAAACCGCTTATTTGCTTTATTGAGCTGCTCAGGAATAAATTCCATGATTTTCTTCATTTTAACTCTGTCTCTGTTTGTTCCGTTTCCTTCAGCGTTCTCAATATCTTTTATAAAAAGTTCTAAAATGCTCTTCTGCTTTTCTTTTACCTGCGCCATATCATGTGTATCCGCAAACAACTGAACAGCCTCGGGCATTCCTCCCACTGCGACATACGCCTTAAAAAGCCTTCTTAACATTTCATGAACGCTTCCGCTCACTTTCATATTAAAGTCGTAGCATTCCTTTACATATTCTATGGCAGCGCCCCTGATTCCATTCGCCCATAAGAATTCCTCTAAATCAAGGGGATACATCTCGTAAACCTCTTCATAATAAAAAGAAGACTCAGGCTGGCCTGCTTCTATACAATCAAACCTTCCGTCATCCACGAACAGTTTAACGGCATTTCTTGCCTTCGGACATGCCTGAATTTCATCCAGAAAAATCAAAGTCTTTCCGGATTTCAAACTGTTTCCTATGTAAGCGGTAAGCTTAGCGATAAGTTCTCCAATATCCGAAACATCCATAAAGATATCCCTTGCCGCCTTGTTTTCCAGCAAATTTATTTCTACAAGATTTGTATACTGTTCCTTTCCAAAGCGACGAATACTGTACGTCTTACCGGTATGTCTGGCTCCGATGACAAGTAGTGCTTTTTTCTTCTCTTTCTGTTTCCATTCCTTCAAATATTCCGATATTTTTCTCTCTAACACTTAAAATCCACCTTTTCATTTTTTGCGACGTTTTTCTAATTATAGCACGAACAGACGTCTAGGGCAACATCATTTTGAAGTATTCATCAATCTCCTTCATTCTCGCCATTTGAGAAACATGGAAAGGACAGCGGGACTCGCAGTGTCCACACTCAATACAGTCATCCGCATGAAGATTCAGGTTATTATAGTGTTCTAACGCCATAGTATCGCCCGCTTTTGCCAAATCATAATATTTATTTATCAACCCCACATTCAATCCGATAGGGCACGGCTGACAGTGGTTACAGTAAACACAGGCGCCTGCGGCGTCATGCGGCGTGAAAGAGCCAATGACAGAATAGTCACGTTCCTTGCTATCCGCCTCAAAAAAGCCAAGCAGCTTCTTTACATCTTCAACATTGCGTATACCCGGAAGGACTGTCAAGACGCCTGGCTTATCCAGCGCATATTGTATACACTGATATTGCGATAATGCCATACCAAATGGGGACGTTAAGCCTTTCAAAAGCTGACCTCCCGAAAAAGGCTTCATGACAGAAATCCCCACTCCCTCTTTCTCACAGTGTCGATATAATTCCATTCTCTCACTTGCGCTTCCGTTGGCATAATCTCCATGCTGGTAATCATAGCCTGGATTAATGGAAAACATGAGCTGGTCTACCAATCCGGTATCAAGTACTTGACGTGCGAGCGCCGGCGTATGAGAAGACAATCCGATATGTCTGACTATGCCTTTATCCTTCATATCAAGCAAAAACTGCAGCACACCATTTTTTTGATATGAAATCCAGTCTTTTTCTTCATCAAGACAGTGAATAAATCCATAATCAATATAATCTGTTCTCAAGGTCTTAAGCTGCCAGTCAACCTGACTTTTTACCTTATCCAGATCAGTGGTCCAGCCATATTCGCCGGTCTCATAATTTGCGCCAAAATGCACCTGATAAAACATTTGCTTTCTCAGGCTTCCCAACGCTTTTGCATAATAGGAAAATGTCTTCGCACCGGCGGTGGCCAAATCCACATAATTTATGCCACGTTCATACGCATAAACAATGGCATCTATCGCCTCCTTCTCCGATGTTTCCGATATGTAACTTGTTCCCAAGCCAATCACACTGATTTTATCTCCGGTCCTTTTATTTACCCTGTATTCCATTCCAATAACCTTTCCTTTCCCCTGAAAATAATTCATAATATACAACCGTTAATGTAAGAAAAATCCCACCGGAGAATCCTCCGGTGGGGACATGTAAATCATTCCTTATATGTGTATCCACACATTAGTTCATTGCTTCTGAATCAAACAATGCTGTTCCCAGCTTTTCAATATCACTCATACTTGGAGACCATACATTATCATCAAGACGAATTTTTACTGTAAGTGTCTGCTCTTCACCATAAGTTACATTTTTAAGAGATTCTTCAACGCAATCTTTGAGTGCCATTGCAGCCCAAACCATCATCTCTTCATCAGACGGAATTTCCTCACCATTGTTATAAGCTGTCTGCCACTCTGCGTTCTGCTCAACAGCCATTTCCATACAAGCTTCCATGGCAGGTCCATATACATTCATCTTCTGGTAAGTTACTGTTACGACATAAGAACCATCATCCTGTTTCTCTGACTCACCAACAGTATATTTAGCTCCCGCAAGGACATCTGCCATTACCTGTCTCCACTGCTCTTCCTCTTCATCAGTAAGACCATAGATGCCTTCAAGCATTGCATCTACAACATCATCAAGGCCTTCTTCATATAACTCTGACGCCTCATCTGCAGTTGCAATCTTCATTGATACCAACTGGCTTGAATCATTCATATAAGAATTATCCAGTAATGCCTTTAGGTACGCTGATGTATCAAATGAATTTCCGCAGCCTCCGAGTACACCAACTAACATGATACATGCTAAAATAATAGATAGTTTCTTTTTCATCTGTTTACTTCCTCCCTTATATATAAATAACAATAAATAAAATATCAGCTTTTTCATCCAATGTCAATATTGATTTTAAAGAAATTTTTTTGATTCCAATTCTTCCAAAATATGGATAAAATCCCTTATATTTCCTTTATCCTTTACAATTTCCTTCAAGTGCTTTTCCAGCGTCAAATAACTTATTTTCTCCGGCACCAGATCGTCAGCCACTCCGGGATGTTGTTCCTTAATATTATCAACCAGTGTTTTTACAAGTTCCTTATTCAATATTTCATCATAATGTTCCCTGCATAGTCCATATACCTGTTCAATAATTTGTTCAAAGCCCGCCATCTTATTGTAATTATCAATGTCAAGCCTGTTATTAATCATAATCTTATCATAGCACTTGATTTGATATTCATTCGGAGCTAATTCCACATTATCCCTAATATGCAGAATCGGCATCAGCATTCCATATTCGGATGCAAGTTTGCGACGTTTTTCATTGATATAATCTGTTTCAAGTCCATCTTTAAAGCATGGAATAATATCTTTCCCGAATTCAATAATCAGCGGTTCGGCAATAATATTTTCCCTGATTTCCCTCTCAAAAGCCACACTGCTATTCTCTACTATAGAACTTGTTTTTAATCCCAGAATGGTGTCCGCGCTCACATCAAGTAATCGGCATATGTCAACAAACAGCATCATATCCGGTAACCCATTTCCACGTTCCCATTTACTTACCGCCTGCGGAGTCACTCCTAGTCTTGATGCAAATTCTTCCTGCGTCATTTTCCGGTTCTGCCTGCACTGACTGATTATGTTTCCTATTTGATTTTCCATATAAAGTCCTCCAATTCGCCAATATTTCCAGATACAATAAAAATGAGCTTGCATATATCCCTTTATCACCTATTATATATGTCCATATTGCGAATGTAAAACAACTCTATGTTGCATAATATTTCAACTAAATCAGGCAGTAATCAACATTAGATTCATAGGATAACATATTTACACTGTCTTACAATGACTGCGTGGGAAAGTCAATTGATATACCAGCTTTTTCAATACTTCTTTTCTAACTGCATAATACTCCTACCATTCCAAGCTGCAAATGACCTTCTGGATTCGTATGACGGGAAATAATCTCCCCTTTCAATACTAATCTGGTTAATTCTGATTTCGTTTTATCTGTATACTTAACAATCGCAGATTCTACAGATATTCCATCATCATTCTGATACTGGACATCAACTAATCCAACCCATTGGTTTGGATACTTTTTTTGTATCTGCTCCCAAGTCATTCGTTCTGTCACAAATGGCACATCCTCTCTTAATTTAGCTCTTTCACTTTTTAATATCTTTTTCTTAATATTATTATATCAGTTTTCATTCATCTTCGCCAACTTTGCCGCCTGATCGGCTGCAATGCAGGCGTCAAGAATTTCCTGAATATCGCCGTCCATGACTTTATCCAATTTATAAATAGTCAGATTAATCCGATGGTCGGTCACACGACCCTGAGGGAAATTGTAGGTTCTGATTTTCTCCGAGCGGTCTCCTGTACCTATCTGACTTCTGCGTAGCTCTGCTTCTGCGTCATGCCTCTGCTGCTGCTCCATGTCATACAGTTTAGCCTTCAACAGTGCAAAAGCCTTCGCCTTATTCTGAATCTGGGATTTTTCGGTCTGGCTGTACACTACTATACCCGTAGGATAATGGGTAAGACGCACTGCAGAATCCGTTGTATTGACGCACTGACCACCGTTGCCGGAAGCCCTCATTACATCTATACGTATGTCTTTATCTTCTATTACGATGTCTATATCCTCGTCCACCTCAGGCATCACCGCAACACTTATGGTTGAAGTGTGAATACGTCCGCCGGACTCGGTTTCGGGCACACGCTGTACGCGGTGTACGCCGCTTTCATATTTTAATACGGAATAGGCACCCTGACCCGTTACCATGAAAGTAACGCTCTTCATGCCGCCGATTCCTATTTCTTCGGCTTCTACCGTTTCTACTCTCCATCTCCTGCCCTCTGCATAGTGAACATACATACGATAAATTTCCGCAGCAAACAAAGCAGCCTCGTCGCCGCCCGCTCCCGCACGAATTTCCACTATAACATTCTTCTCATCATTCGGGTCCTTAGGTAAAAGCAGTATCTTCAACTCATTCTCAAGCTCTTCGACTCTTTTCTTAGCATCAGCAAGCTCTTCTTTGAGCATCTCCCGCATTTCTTCATCAGATTCACTATCCAGCATGGCTATGCTGTCTTCAATGTCCTGATTACATTTCCGATATTCTTTATATGCATCCACAATAGGAGTGAGGTCGCTCTGCTCCTTCATCAGCGAGCGAAAACGTTCCTGATTATTGGCTATATCTGGCTCGCTCAATGCACTCATTATCTCTTCATATTTTCTTAAAAGGTCGTCTAACTTATCAAACATATCTTGGCCCTTTCCAAATTTATAATTATATTTTAGTTATTCTGTTAAACTGCTGATTTATTCAAGATTCCATGTACCACACGGTCAAGTCCGGCAAAGTCCTTCACCACTTCAACCTCAGCATATCCTGCCTCTTCCATCATTGCCTTTACATCAGCCGCCTGATCATATCCGATTTCAAAAAAAAGCTCCCCGCCCCCGGCAAGATAGTCTCCTGCCCGCTCTATTATTTTACGGTAAAAGAACAGACCATCCTCTTTTCCATCCAGCGCAGAATGCGGCTCGTATTCCCTGACTTCCGGCATCAGTGTTTCAATAACATCGCTTTTTATATATGGCGGATTGGATACAATGATTTCAAACTGGCATTTATCCCCATCTTCCTCATTCTTTTCAAGCTGTTCAAACAAATCGCTCTGTACAAACTCAACATTCAATCCATTCTTCAATGTCTTAAGTTTATCGGCATTCTCCCTTGCCACACTCAGCGCGTCTTGGGAGATATCCATGCCTATTCCGGTACAGTCGTTGGAATAATATAACAGGCTCAACAAAATACATCCCGAACCTGTACACATATCCAAAATGTGCATCCCATCATGAAGATGCCTCATTACCTCTTCAACCAGTATCTCTGTATCCTGTCTGGGTATCAGAACATGCTTATTTACCGCAAATTCCAAGCCCATGAATTCCTGCACACCCGTAATATACTGCAAAGGCACATGTTTCTTTCTCTCGACAATATAGTTTACATAATATTCGTACTCTTTTTCCGATACTTCTCTGTCACCATGTATGAGCAGTGTATTCCTATCGGTTCCGCATACATACTCAAGCAGCAGCCTTGCGTCCAGCTTAGCCTCCGCAATATCCGCACTTTCAAGCTGTTCCTCACCCCATTTATACACTTGCTCATAATGTAAATCCATATATCTACACCTACCAGGATTCTATTTCTTCTTCCGTCTCCGGTTATTCCTCTTACTCCGTTTCAGCTCTTCCTCAGTTTTAGCTTCATCTTTTGACTCTATATCTTCCTTGGTTTCAACCTCATCTTTTGACTCTGTATCTTCCCCAACTTCAACTTTATTATCTGATTCCACCTCATATTCAGGTTCTTTATCATCTTCCGATTCTATCTCATACTCTGATTCAGTCTCTTCCTCAGATTCCATCTCATATTCCATTTCTTCCTCATATACATCTTCCGATTCTTCATTATCTTCCGGCTCTTCTCCGTCCACCAGCCAGGAATCATCTATTTCATAGCCAAAGACATCATACAAATATGCTCTCCAGTCAAAAACAGCCTCGACCGCTGCAATTGCTACTTCAGCCATACTTTCATCCGGCTCTCTCGTTGTTAATCCCTGAAGCAGCATACCGGGCGCAGAAATAATTTTAACAAGAATATTATCGCTCCTTCCTGCCAGCCTGATAATCTCATATGAAATACCCGCTATGACCGGAATAAGCGCTATACGCAACAGAATCTTATAGAGCGGATTTTCAACTCTTATAAAGAAAAACAAAACTACGCTGATTAACATAACCAAAAGCATAAAGCTTGTTCCACAACGCTTATGCCTTTTGGAACTTCTCATCACATTATGAACAGTCAGAGGACGTCCCTTTTCAATGCAGTTAATGCACTTATGTTCTGCCCCATGATATCTGTACAATCTTCGGATATCCTTCATCAACGAAATACCTAGTACATACATAACGAAAATGAAAATACGGATAGCTCCCTCTATAATTGCCATTAAAGAATCATTTCTGATATATCCCTGAAATAATGATGTCAGATACCACGGCAGCACCATAAAAATGGCAACTGCAAGAGCTATGGAAAAAATTGTCACAATTCCGGTAAATACTTTTTCCGCATTATCTTTGAATATCTTATTAAAAGCCTTATCCGCCACAGTTTCCTTCGCATCTTCGTCTTCATAAAAATCAGCAGAATAATTCAGGCTTTTCATTCCAAGGATCATGGAGTCAATGAAATTAAATATACCTCTGACAAAAGGAATCTTAAGCAGTATACTGCCATGTACAATGCTGTGGTAAGTATTCACCTCTACCTCAATCTTACCATCCGGCTTACGGACAGCTACCGCATACGTATCTTTATTTTTCATCATAATACCTTCCAGAACTGCCTGACCGCCAATTCCGGAGGATTGCCTGCGTCTCTTCCTCAAAATCATCTGCCTCCCGCGTTACATCTAAAAAAGTCAGGCTTGACAGCCTGACTTAGCCGGGGCATCACCCCAACATTTTTAAGCAAACTAATTGTTTTCCATACCGTATTTCTTATTGAACTTATCAATACGTCCTCTGGCCTGTGTTGCTTTCTGCTGACCTGTATAGAACGAATGGCATTTAGAACAAACTTCCACGTGAATCTCCGGTTTGGTGGAACCTGTTACAAATGTGTTGCCACAGTTACATGTTACGGTTGCCTGATAATACTCAGGATGAAGTCCCTCTTTCATTTTATAACTACACTCCTTTTTCTATTTTGTACGAAGAACCAATAGTAATGTCTTTGTTAACTTTCTATTGTCATGAATAATCGACAGCTTATGTATTATAGCATAGCTGTTTACTGTATGCAAGTACTTTTTGTTTAAAAATATCGGCTATATTACAGGAACCTCATTTTTTTAACCATATTGACAAACTCAAAGTTATTTCTGGTTCTGGAAAACATATCCAATATCTTATCTACAGCTTCTTCCGGTTTAAGTCCGTTCAAAGCTTTCCTAATAATATTAATTGCCTCTAATTCATCCGGTGCAAGAAGCAGGTCGTCTCTTCTGGTTCCCGATTTAGGAATATCAATTGCCGGGAATACTCTCCTTTCAGAAAGCTTGCGGTCCAGCACCATTTCCATGTTACCCGTGCCTTTAAATTCTTCGTAAACCACATCATCCATCTTACTTCCGGTTTCTACAAGAGCAGTTGCCAGTATTGTCAGACTGCCTCCTTCTCTCATGTTTCTTGCTGCACCGAAAAACCGTTTCGGCATATGAAGAGCTGCCGGGTCCAGACCACCCGATAATGTACGTCCACTCGGCGGAACAGTAAGGTTATAAGCCCTCGTCAGTCTGGTGATGCTGTCAAGCAGAATCACAACATCCTTTTTATGTTCTACAAGCCTCTTTCCTCGCTCGATTACCATTTCCGACACTCTCTTATGATGTTCCGGAAGTTCATCAAACGTGGAATAGATAACTTCTACATTAGGTCCTTCAATAGCTTCTTTAATATCCGTTACTTCCTCAGGGCGCTCGTCAATCAGCAATATAATCAGATGTGCCTCAGGCGTATTTCTTGTAATTGACTTTGCAACCTCTTTTAACAAAGTCGTCTTACCTGCTTTAGGCGGAGATACTATCATTCCTCTCTGCCCTTTTCCTACAGGACTCATCAAATCCATTATTCTCATAGCCACAGAAGTGCCCGGAACCTCAAGCTTCAATCTCTCATTCGGGAAAATAGGCGTCAGGTCTTCAAAATTGGCTCTGCGCATTGCCACCTCGGGAGCATACCCGTTAATTGATTTCACATAAAGAAGCGCACTGAATTTTTCACTCTGCGTCTTTACTCTGGTATTTCCCTCCAGAATATCACCGGTTTTAAGTCCAAATCTCCTAATCTGGCTCGGCGCCACATAGACATCGTTTTCGCCAGGCAGATAATTCTCACACCTGATAAATCCAAACCCGTCGCTCATGACCTCTAAGATACCATGCGCCATAATTCCGCTGTCAAGCTCCGCCGGGAATTTTTCTTCCTCTCCACCTGAAGGAGCAGTCTCCGCCTTTTCCTGTTTTTCCTGCTTCTTAGGTACGATAGATTTAACAGCAACTTCTTTTCCCGCTGCCTTATCTTTCTCGTCTTCCTTAAGCATTGCTTCTACCAGATCCGCCTTTTTCATCGTAGAAGCGCCCTTAATCCCCCGCACTTTTGCGAGTTCTTTCAAATTCGCAAGCGCTAATGATTCATACTTTTCTCTCATAAATTCCTCCTGTGCTTTTATCAACTATACCTGAGCCAAACACCCATTTTAATATTTTCATTCACTCTTTGGTCGAGGGGTTTTATTTCTTGATATGTATACTGAAATGTAATAAAAACCTGTCTATTAAATCTATTATACACCATGGTTTACAAAATAGGAAGAGGAAATTTTGCACTTTTTATCTTAAAAAGTATTAAAGAGTATATTGCAGAAAAATCATAAATACTATATGATTAAGAAAGATTTGCTAGAAACAGGAACTACACAATTACATAAATAATTTGAAAGAAACGAGGTACAATTATGACAACAGGTGAAAAAGCGTTAAAAATGCATGAGGAATGGAACGGCAAGCTGGAAACCGTTTCCAAAACAGCCGTTAAAACAAGAGAGGATTTAGCAATCGCCTATACGCCGGGTGTTGCAGAACCCTGTAAAGTAATCGCAAAAGACAAGGAAGCAGCCTACACATATACATGGAAATCCAATACAATAGCTGTAGTCTCTGACGGCAGCGCCGTTCTTGGACTTGGAAATATCGGACCCCACGCAGCCATGCCCGTTATGGAAGGTAAAGCTGTCCTATTCAAAGAATTCGGTGGTGTTAATGCTGTTCCAATCTGCCTCGACACACAGGATACAGAGGAAATCATCAAGGCGGTAACTTATCTTGCGCCGGGATTTGGCGGCATCAATCTGGAAGATATCAGCGCGCCCCGCTGCTTTGAAATAGAAGAAAGGCTGAAAGAGATTCTGGATATCCCCGTATTTCATGACGATCAGCATGGTACGGCTATTGTTGTACTGGCAGGTACTATCAATGCCCTGAAGGTCACAGGCAAGAAAAAAGAAGACTGCAAGGTAGTCGTAAACGGTGCAGGAAGTGCAGGAATCGCTATCACCAAGCTGTTACAAAGCTACGGTTTTTCTAACATTATCCTGTGTGACAGCACAGGAATCATCAGTAAATCAAGAAATAACCTGAATAAAGTAAAACAGCAGATGGCTGAAACTACCAATCCGTCAAATGAAAGCGGAACACTTGCAGATGCCATGAAGGATTCGGATATTTTCATCGGCGTATCTGCGCCAGATGTCGTAACATCAGAGATGGTCGCTTCAATGAAGAAGGATTCAATAATTTTTGCTATGTCCAATCCTGTGCCTGAAATCATGCCGGATGTTGCCAAGGCTGCCGGAGCACGTATAGTGGGTACCGGACGCTCAGATTTTCCTAACCAGATTAACAATGTAGTGGCTTTCCCAGGTATCTTTAAAGGCGCTCTGGAAGGACGCGCACCGCAGATTACGGAAGAAATGAAGCTGGCTGCTGCCTATGCCATTGCAGGACTGGTTCCCGATGAAGAATTAAATGAAGATAATATTATGCCTGAAGCTTTCAATCCCAAGGTGGCAGAAGTCGTTGCCGAAGCAGTGAAATCACATATCCATAAACAGTAGAAGGCGCACTTTTCCGCCATTCTATTGTCATGTATCATGTATAAATCGGAGAATTGTAATGACCAAAGAAGATACTTTGATACTTTATAAACTTATCATACTATATATGTTAAACCGCGCCGCATTTCCGATTACGAAAGCACAGGTAGCCGATTTTATTCTTGAAAACGAATATATGGACTTTTTGACTTTGCAACAGGTATTTGCCGAATTGGCTGACTCAGAAATGATTACTATGACCACTGTCCGCAATCGCACTCATCTTGCGGTTACGGCAGAGGGAAAAGAGACCTTAGCTTTATTCGGAAACCGCCTTAACAGTCTCACCAAGAAGAAAATCGACAGTTTTTACATGGAAAACGAAATGGAAATGCGCAACGAGGTTTCCATTACTTCCGATTATTATAAATCTACTTCCGGAGAATATGAAGCCCACTTGCAGGCCACAGAAAAAAAAGTACGGCTGGTCGATATCACCTTATCAGTTCCCGATGAGGAAACCGCTGCCGCCATATGCGATAATTGGCAGAAAAAAAATCAGACAGTGTATCAAAGCTTAATAGAACAGTTATTTTAACCTTTTATACGCTTCATATGCTCTTTGATTTTTACTTCATATCCATTTCCGGAAGGGCGATAAAATTCTTTTCCATTCAGTTCATAAGGCAGATATTGCTGTTCCACATAGTGATTGGGATAATCATGCGCATACTTATAGCCCGTGCCGTGACCAAGCTTCGCGGCACCCTTATAATGTGCGTCCTGCAGATGCGTAGGTATCGGCAGATTCCCACTCTTCTCTATCTCATTCATTGCCTCGAAAATCGCATTACAGGAGGAATTGCTTTTCGGAGCGCATGCCACATAAGCAGCCGCCTGAGCCAGAATAATCTGAGCCTCAGGCATCCCTATTCTTTCAACTGCAAGCGATGCGCTGACCGCTACCGTTAGTGCGTTTGGATCAGCATTCCCTACATCCTCAGCGGCGCATATCATAATTCTTCTGGCGATAAAAGTAACGCTCTCCCCCGCATAGAGCATTCTCCCAAGATAGTATACTGCTGCATCCGGATCCGATCCTCTCATGCTTTTAATAAATGCCGAGATTGTATCATAATGGTTATCCCCTGTCTTATCGTAACGGAGAACTCTTTTCTGAATACATTCCTGTGCCACTTCAGTAGTAATATGTATCTTACCGTCTTCGCTCCTGTTAGTAGTCATGACGCCGAGTTCTACAGCATTCAGGGCATGTCTTGCATCTCCGCCGGACAAATCAGCCAGAAAATCCACGGCATCCTCATCAATTACCGCATCATACGCTCCCATACCCTTCTCTTTATCATAGACGGCTCGATTGATCAACACTTTGATATCTTCTCTTGACAGTGGCTTTAGTTCAAAGACTATCGAACGGGAGATTAATGCCCCATTGACTTCAAAATATGGATTTTCTGTAGTAGCGCCAATCAGGATAATCGTTCCGTCTTCTACAAACGGCAGCAAGTAATCCTGCTGTCCCTTATTAAAACGATGAATTTCATCGATGAAAAGAATGGTCTTTTTCCCATACATTCCACTTGTATTCTTCGCTTGCTCTACCACCGCTTCCATATCCTTCTTGCCCGCTACGGTCGCATTAATCTGCGTAAATTCCGCACTGGTTGTATTGGCGATGACTTTGGCAAGCGTCGTTTTGCCTGTTCCCGGCGGTCCGTAAAAAATAATGGAGCTAAGCTTATCAGCCATAATAGCACGATAAAGCAGCTTATCCTTACCGATGATGTGCTGCTGCCCTACCACTTCATCCAGTGTGGCAGGCCTCAATCTTGCAGCAAGCGGAGATTCCTTATCCATATTCGTATTTCTCATGTATTCAAATAAATCCATACTGACTTCCGATTCCTTTTTCTACTGATAATTTGCGGAGAAAATTTTCTGTTATGTGATATGTTAATTTTATCATGAGATTATGGGGTTTTTCAAGACGGCCGTTGTACAATATATGCAAATTATGGCAGGGCACGCTTGCGCTGCATTGTCGCTCGTAGCGGTACATAAGGCTGCAAAACACGCAGCCTAAGTACCGACGGCTCCACAGCACCCTGTCACAATTTGCATATATTATACAACTACGTATTGAAAATAGTAAACGCAATTGCCTATAATATTCAAGTGCCAAAAGGTACTTCAATAAATCTTAGCTGGGCAGATTGCGCAAAATGTTCGCGAAGTGCCTTGTGAAGTCATATGAGATTTTCTTAATATTCCGTTAGATATCCAGCAATTTCGGGACACGGATGTCCCGAAAAGCCCGCTCTGAGCCCGGACGGCGAATAGCGGGCGGTTGCGTCCGGCATCTATAGCATTACCGGAATATTTAGAAAATCCATCTGACGCAGCCAGGCACGAGAGAACATTTTGCGCAATCTGCCATTACAGTTCATAAACTACTGTTTTCCATATTCTTTCACCCCCAACTTATCAAAGAAACTATTGCTAATCCAAACCTGATATGTGATAATATTAACCAGAGAAATGCCTTGTGAAAACTACATAGGCAATGAAGATAAAGAGGGTTTGCGAAATGAGCGGCTATCAAAATAGAGGCAGCATGGGAGAACAGATAAAAGGAGCGCTTACTGAGGCATTGCAAAGCGGTGATTTCAGTAAGTTAAATGATTTGGTGTCCCAGACTGTCAACATTACAATAGACGAAGTCAGGTCAAATATTGCATCCGGTATCGGTACAGGTCTGGAAAAGGAAAAACAAGCGCAGGAAGAACGTGAAAGGCAGGAGCAGGAGCGAAGAAACAGACTGATACAGGAATCACGTAACAAGCAGGAATTGGAACAACGCAACAGACAATACAGACTTCAAAATAAATTCCGAATCAAAAAGATAGGCAATGTGTCCAATGTGCTCTATCAGGTATTCGGGGGAATCGGCCTTGGATTAACAGGATTGTTTACTCTCGGATACATTTTTACGGCATTATATGATTGGCACTTAACTAGCGTAGGGGGATGGATTGTAAATTTACTCTTTCTGGCTTTTTTTTCCGGTATGATCAATGTAGGCATCATTCAACGAAGGCGCTTAAAACGCGCAGAACGATATGTAAAACTATGCGACCATAAAATGTATAAAAATATAAAAGACTTGGCAATGGCTTCTGGTAAAAAAGAGCGCTATGTCGTAAAAGACCTTCAGAAAATGATTGATATGGGATATTTCCCGGAAGGACATCTGGATGAACAGAAAACCTGCTTTATGCTGAGCGATGCAATTTACTGGCAATATATGGACGTAGAAGAGAGTCGCAAACGCATTGAAGAAGAAAACAGGATTACCGCCAAACCGCAGGAAGAGTCGCTGACTCCAAAGGATAACCCTGCACCGGAAATATCAGATGAACAGAACAGCGAGTTAAATACCATGATAGCTGAAGGCATGGAATGTATCCGTAAATTAAGGGAATTAAATGATAAAATTCCAGGCGAGGTCATTTCCGCGAAGCTTTTCCGCCTGGAAAGCCTTCTTAAAGAAATATTCAACAGCATCAGGGAGCATCCAGAGCAGATGCACCGTATGCATAAACTGATGGATTATTATCTGCCTACTACTCTCAAGCTGGTAGAGGCATATGAAGAATTTGACCGCGTGAGCGCTCCCGGAGATGAAATCACGGCTGCGAAGGCGGAGATTGAGAATACTCTTGACACAATCAACCATGCATTCACGGAGCTTTTGAACAACCTGTTCCAAGACTCTGTATTCGATGCAACGACAGATGCGCAGGTGTTGAAAACCATGCTAGCCAGAGAAGGCTTGATGAATGAGATGGAATTTGCAACAATAAAAGACAACTGAATGGAGGAAAACAAATGAGCACTAATTTAGATGAAATGTTAAAGGAAGCCCCCTCTTTGACCCTTGATCCCTTTGCAGAACCGTCAGCGGCGGTTGCAGACGTAGTAGCTACAGCAAATGAGGTGCAGGTGTTAGAAGGTGCCACGCAGGCATTGAAAGAGGTATCTAATGATGTTCCGGAGGCCGTATTGACGCCGGAAGAGCAGAAAATGGTAGACGATTTTGCCTCCAAAATTGACATAACCAATACACAGATGGTCATGCAGTACGGAGTGGGCAGCCAGAAAAAAATTGCCGACTTCTCCGAAAGCGCCTTGAACAACGTACGTACCAAGGACATGGGTGAAATCGGTCAGATGCTAACCAGTGTAGTCGCAGAGCTTAAGGGTTTTGACGAAGAAGAAAAGAAAGGAATACTCGGCATTTTCAAAAAGAGCAGCCATCAACTGGCAAACCTCAAAGCAAAATATGACAAAGCGGAAGTCAATGTCAATAAAATCTGTAAAGTGATGGAAGACCATCAGGTAACGCTGCTTAAAGACGCTGCTATGCTGGACAAGATGTACGAGCTGAACCTGAATTATTTCAAAGAATTGTCCATGTATATTGTGGCGGGCAAGCAAAAGCTGAAACAGGCAAGAACCGTAGAACTACCGGAACTTCTGGCTAAAGCAGAGCAAAGCGGACTTCCCGAGGACACCCAGGCTGCCAATGATTATGCTGCAATGTGCGAACGTTTCGAGAAGAAGATTTACGATTTGGAGCTTACAAGAACTATCTCCATGCAGATGGCTCCGCAAATTCGCCTTATCCAAAGCAACGACACTGCCATGTCCGAGAAAATACAGTCCACGCTTGTCAACACGATACCGCTGTGGAAGAGCCAGATGGTAATCGCTATAGGTCTGAATCATTCCACCGAGGCTGCAAAAGCTCAAAAAGAAATAACCGACATGACGAATGAACTGCTTAAGAAAAATGCTGAGAATCTTAAGAGCGCAACCATCGCAACCGCCAAAGAAAGCGAGCGAGGCATTGTTGATATTGAAACCCTGACCGCTACAAATCAGACTCTTATCAGTACTTTGGATGAGGTCTTAAAGATTCAGGAAGAGGGCCGCACCAAGAGACGTAACGCGGAACAAGAACTGGGCAGAATTGAAGATGAAATGCGCCAGAAGCTGCTTGCAGTAAGCAATGCTTCAAGACAGGCTTAACAGCATCCTGATGATTAATTACATCAAACGGCAAGCCATATATTATATGGTTTGCCGTTTTTAACAATAAACGTCCCCTTATCAATTTTTACCGATATTCATTAAAAGTAGCCAGTAGTCGTTTCGTATCTATAAGAAGTTATATTTCCGCCTTCTGCAACTATACTGATTATATTACCTCCGTATATAATGCAGAATATCAGAGCCGGTATTACTGCAATTCCAAGTGCAATACACATAAACTTCCTGCCATAGCTCTTCATCTTCATAATATATAGAATATCCGGCACAAAAGCAGCTATAATCCAGCCAGCTAATAACATAATTCCAATTATTCCGGCAGTACCTTCATCAAACATTTCATCAATTTGATAAATCTTCCCGCTAAAACATAAATACATACAGCTAAGCAAAACCGGTGAAATAAATGAAGTGTATGCACACCATATTGTCCTCAGACCAATTACCGCAACTGCAAATCCTTTGTTCAATACATCCGTAAATATGGTTTTCGTCATAATCTGTTATCCTTCCTTAACACTAATTCATTGTATCAATCCAAATATTTTTCCATCAAATAAAAACAGCCCTTCCTCCACTCCGCTTCTCCAACTTTTTGATAGCCGCAGTCAAGATATAATTTATTAGCATATGGATTTTTTGAATATACGTCTAATCTGACTGCCTGTTTTCCCTCTGACAAAGTCTGTTTTTCGATGTAATCCATTGTTTGTTTCGCAATACCATTATTTTGAAACTGTGGGTGCACACATAATCTATGTACAACATTGAATGACTTTTCCGGAGCTTTCCAATTACCGTTTTCATATTCGGCATCATAAGTCTGATTTATGGTAAATACCACTACAATCTGGTGATCAATACAACCAACTGTCAATTGGTTATTTCGTATATCATCCATAAAATCATCTTTTGTCGGATATAATTCATCCCATTGCTCAATGCCATTATCTTTCATATGAGTAATGGATTTTATTATAAGTACCTCGACAGCTTGTATATCATCTGCCATTGCCTGTCTATACCTTATTTCCATGGTTATAATCCTTATGCTGCGATTCATTCTGCATGTGTCGCATATTTTTTATAATTCTAATATCTGCATTTATTTTTGTCAACAAGACTCTCCGTACAGCCGCTCTACACGTCAATATATGCCCCGGCCTGCACGCGCCACATCTGCGCATACTTTCCATTCAATTTCAACAGTCCCTCATGCGTTCCCTGCTCAGCAATCCGTCCTTTCTCCAACATAATAATATAATCCGCAAGTCGGGTAGTGGACAGTCTGTGAGAAATAAAAATCACCGTTTTATCCTTTGTTGCTTTCAACATGGCATGATTAAGCTGATATTCCGCAATGGGGTCTAACGCGCTTGAAGGTTCATCCAGGATCATCAATCCCGCTTTCTGGTAAAACACTCTGGCTATAGCAAGTTTCTGACTCTCGCCACCGGACAGATTCACACCTTTCTCCATAATTTCCGTAGTCAACTGGGTGTCCAGTCCATCCTTCATCTCCTGAATTTTCTCCAAAAGACCGCTCTCCGAAAGAGACTGACGAATCGGTTCTTCCTCACAGTTATCCGCAATGTTCATCAACACATTTTCCCGCACGGTTCCCGCAAAAATCTTGAAATCCTGAAAAACCGTACCGATGGATTCCCTGTATTTCTCTACCTGATAATCCCGGATGTCCGTTCCATCCGCAAGAATCCGTCCTGCGTCCACATCATACAGCCTCATCAGAAGTTTTACCAGCGTGGTCTTTCCGGCACCGTTATAGCCAACCAGCGCAATCTTCTGTCCCGGCTTGATATGCAGGGAAATATCCTTCAAAAGCTCTCCATCCTCTTTGCGATATGCAAAAGAAACTCCCTGCAGCTCTATATCCTTTGCTCCATCAGCCGGAAGCAGGTCTTTCTCCGATACAATCTTCGGCTCAAATCCAAGAAAATCACGCATTTTCTGAACATACAGGCTTGTTTCACAGGCATATGGATATACATCCGTAAAAATACTCATGCCGCGCTTCAACCGTCCGAAAGAATTATACAGAATCGCTACGCTGCTGAAAGACAATGCCTTCCGAACAGTCGCCTGGAACACCAGATAGGAGATGTAAAGTACATCAGCAAAAAAGCTGTTGCTCACATATCTTCTCATAAAGCTTAAGAAAAACCTGCGGTTCGCATTTCTCTTTTCTACCTGATAGACTTCCTCGTTCGCTTCCTCAAACCGGTCGATCAATACGCATGAGACCTCCGGATTGAGCCTGAGTTCCTTTGCATAATCGCTCAGATAAAATACTCTTTTCACATACTCCCGCTTTCTCTCGTGGGGATTTCGCTCAATTCTAATCTTAAATGTTAGTTTATTGAACATCTGATTAAAGGCAAAAGCCATCACAAAGGACACTGCTGCAAACAGGATAGACGCCTTATCCTTCACAAAGAAATAAATTCCCGTAGAAATAAAGACCGCGATTCCGGACGCTGTGTTCTGCAAAAATGTGATACACCTGTCAATTTGTTTATCTACCTCTCCAAGCACCAAAACCAGCTGATTGTAATATTCCGGATTGTCGTAGCGCTCCAAATCCAGTTCCTTCGCCTTTTCATAGAACAGAAGCTTTATTTTCTCCCTTATCTTCGGCCGTTCCTTCTCCATTATATAATCCCATACAAACGCCGAGTATGCCATTTCCAGCGTAATGATACCGGCCAGAATCAAAAGGAAAATTGACACCTTTCGGAAAGGATAATGAAATTCTGCCGCCTCCAGCACAAAACCGATTCCATAGGTATGCTCAAAGAAGACAGACACCTGATTTCGCACGGATTCCAGCACCGCAAAAATAACATATCCGGGCGAGGCTGCCATACAGAGCTTTATTAAAAACAGGTTGTTTTCCCAGACTTGGACTGCGCTCTGCTTTACTTTTTCTTTATCCTCTTTCACGATCCCACCTCCTCGCCTTCATCCAGCGCCAGATAATTCATAGCCTGCTTCTTATACATCTGCGCATAGCTTCCGCTAAGCTCCATTAACTGCCTGTGTGAGCCTTCTTCAATCAGTCTGCCGTCTTCTAACATGAAAACCTTGTCACAACTCTTTACAGAGGACAGTCGATGGGAGATAAAGAGCATGGTGTGAGCCCTGCCCTCTTTCATAATATTTTTAAACAACTCATACTCCGCAATAGGATCAAGGGCGCTGGATGGCTCGTCAAAGATTTTGACCGGTGAGTTCTTTGCAAAAGTTCTTGCCACCGCCAGCTTTTGGTTCTCTCCTCCGGACAATACTGCCCCATCCTCTTCAAACTCCTTCGTCATCATGGTATGGATTCCTTTAGGAAGACTTTGCACCTTTTCATAGACTCCCGCTCTTTTTAGGGATTTCTCCACCAGCTCGTCTTCATTCTCATAATGCCTTCCCATCAAAACATTTTCCTTAATTGTCATCCCCATGATGCTGAAGTCCTGAAAGGTCGTGGCAAACATTTCCCTATAGGCATGAAGATCATATTCCCGGATATCCCTTCCGTTTACACGGATTACGCCTGAAACGGGGTCATACAGTCTTAGTAAAAGTTTCACGATCGTGGTCTTTCCGGCGCCATTATGCCCCACCAGCGCCACAATCTCGCCTTTCCTCAGTTCAAAAGAAAGATTTTTTATTGTTTCCTCGTCCTTATAAGAAAAGCATACGTTATCGAACACAAGACTCTCAAACTCTTTTTCCGGCAAAACCCCCTTTTGATCCTCGGGAATCATCTCCTCATATTCTAAAAATCCCCTGAGGTTATTTATGAACAGACCGTTTTTCATAATTTTCATTACATCCTCAAAAAGCCGGATCAGAATCCATGTCATAGCAACCATAAGGCTGCTCATAACGGTAAGTTGCGCAAGAGAGATGGAACCTGTTACCAGATTCCGGTAAACGGCATATAGGAGCACCCCTTCAAAGATTGCTGTAAAGGAAAATGTGTTCTTCCAAAAGCTCATAACTGCATTGGGAAACGCATATTTTACCGCCACACTGATATTTTTCTGAGTTGCATCATGGTATTGCTTTTTAAGGAGACGGAAAATTTGAAAAATCCGTATTTCTTTTGCATAGTCAGACACATACATCGTTCGGTTGACATAATTCAGCACCTTGTCATTCGGCGCCTGCTCCTGATATCGTTTGAACTCGTACTTGTTCTTCCGGTTTCCAAACAGAAAATTGCCAACCAGTGGACAAATGATAAAAAGCATCGCAAGGTGATCAATTTCATACATAAATCCGAATACTGCCGCAGTTGCCACCGCGCCCAGCAACACTCCCCAAAAGCTTGTAATTATCTCTCTTACTTTCGTCTCTGCTTCGTCCATTGCCATTGTATAGCGATTGTAGAACTCCGAATCCTCATAACACTTAAGCTCCACATTTCGCGCTTTCGCATACAGCTTTCGGTAAATGCCTCCGTACAGTCTGGTAGTCTGTAACGGAAAAACCACATTTTCCACGTAATTTCCATACAGATTGATTAGACAAAACAGCAAACCGCAGACCGCAATAAAACCAAATATCTCGTTAAAACTCTTGTTCTCATCCAGTGCCCCAACAATCTCTCTTAGAAAGATTGCATCAAAAAACACCCACTCAAAGTAGATTGCCATGCTCCAGAAAAAAGTGTTGATCACCAGACTTTTACTAATGGAAAACCCCAATTTTATGGCATACCAGTCATTCTGTATCGTTTTTGCAAAGGATAATTCTTTCTCTTTCATACTCTCTCTTTTCCCAAATCCTGAATCATCGGTTTTCATTATCTTTAAATCATAACATCAATTCCATATACCGCCTATATGTCAGGAATCCAATATTTTCATAAAACTTTAATGCAACTTCATTGAATTCCCACATATCCAGTTCTATCTTTTCAAACCCTCTGCCAACTGCGTCTTTTCTCATAAAATCTATCAACCTCGTAGCAATTCCACAGCGTCTATGCTCTTTATCCACACCAAATTCTTCAATATGATAAAAATTTCGCGCCTGTTGAAATGCAGATTTCGGTTTGTGTATATATAGCACTGTTGCAAATCCCACAATTTTCTCTCCTTTGACTGCTACGATGACCCCGCTTTCATCAGAAGAAAATCTGACATTTATAAACTCTTCAATATTATTCCAATCTTCGCTTCTAAAAATATCCGCTCTACCGTTGCAATGCAGCTCATGTACCTCCTTTCGTAAATTGTTGACCTGTTTTAGTTCCTCTTGTTTTGCATATCTGATTGTTATATTTTCATTTTTCATGATTTCTCTCCTTTTTCTATAATAATCAATGGGATTTCCATCTCATCCGCCGTAAGGCCGGCATGCACTCCTATAAAGGAATCCGCCTGCTCAGTCGTATTGAAAATAGCTAAATCGTCTATGGCAATCGCCAGATAATCACCAAGCATTTTCTCAAAATACGAATTCTCCGTTCCGCTTCCGAATATCTTACTGTCCAAGACCTGTTCTCTTGTCCAAAGCAGAAATTTTTCTCCGAATTCCTTCTTAAATTCATACTCAAACTGCTCTTTTTTCTCCTCATGTACAAAAAGATTCAAAGCCCTCGGCTCAATAGACGGCATACGTACCAGACACTCTGTTATCTTCGGATAGTCGGTAATCGATACTGTCTTTGAATCTATATGTCCGTGGTCGGCAGTCACGATGACTAAAGTATTTTTCAATTCATCGCACAACTTGCGCACCTGCTCTTCCAAAGTTATTATCATATGTTTTGCCTCTGCGCCATAGCAGCCCTTCTTATGCATAGTACTATCCGGTTCGTCCCAATATCCATATATATACTTCTTACCCGGTTTATCACATAACTCCTTAATATGCTCGCAGATTTTTTCAAAACTATCTGGAAACGGAGGCAAAAAAGGAGCAACCTCATATGCCTCTCCTCCATTTGCCCTGATTTTTGAACCTACGTTCTCATATCCGCAATATGTCCATGCGACACTATAATCTGCCGCCGGATTTTCCGTTCCGCTCTCAGTATTTAAAAAAACGGTGACATTCTTATCAATATCCGGGTAATAACAATCCCAGCCCAACCAACTATGCTCGCAGGGAGTTAATCCGCTTAATACGGATGTAGTCGCTGCTACTGTTGTCGGCGGAAAAACAGAACTATATGCGCCCTTTAAATGTGTGTTGAAAAAGCCGTCCTTTTCAAGATTTCTCTCCACTATGCATTTTCCCATTCCGTCTAACAGTATAACTACTATATTTTCATACCCTTCCCC
>JAIDPH010000091.1 GCA_029062885.1 Lachnospiraceae bacterium | reverse complement strand
CGTCCCTCAGGCGGGCAGGAACAGCGTATTTCCATAGCGCGGGCAATTTTAAAAGATGCTCCTATGCTGCTTTTAGACGAAGCGACATCGGCGCTTGACGTACAGTCGGAGGCAGCTGTGCAAAAAGCGCTAGACAGGCTGGCAAAAGGACGTACAACGCTCGTGGTTGCACACCGGTTGTCTACCATAAAGAACGCAGACCATATCGTGGTTATAGAGCATGGGAGAGTAGCTGAGAGTGGGACACATGAAGAATTGATGGAACGAGGCAGGGTTTATCCAAAGCTTTATTCCATGTATTCTGGTGAAGGAGAGATAATGTGAAAGGCATGGTTATTGATATGAATAAAGGTAAAATAACAGTTGCAGGATTGAAAAAATATCTGTCATTATTTGAAAAATCCGGTGTATACTGGTTTTGCACGTTACTGATTCCCATTACCGAAGTATTTGTAAGCTCAACTAACGCATTGTTTTATCAAAAGATTATTAATGCGGTAATGGCTTCTGATATGGCTTTATTTAAAGCGGCTCTATGGCTGTCGGTAGTTGTGCTGGCAGCAGGTATGGCAAAATGTTTCATTACTTATACATATATGTATCATATCCGCCGGATTATGGCGAGGCTCCGTATGCGGGTCATGACACATCTTTTCCATCTTCCGATGTCATATTTTGAGGAGCATCATACGGCGGATTCCATACAAAAACTCTGTTTCAACGTAGAGGATATAAAAACTTCCCTTGCGAACAGGCATTCGCGATTTATAAGCCCTATAATAGTGGGCGTATCAGCAATCGTAATTATATTGCTGCTGGACCCGGTGATAGGGCTTATGGTACTTGCATTAAGCATAATATCGGTGAGAGTTAATATGGTTCTTTCCAAACCGCTTCGCAGCATGGCGGTCAGGATACAGAAATTTCTTGCCGCATGTACGGAAAGCCTGACGGATATATTGGCAGGGATTGACATCATTAAGATGTTTCCGGGAGCGCGGGTTATGGTAACAAGGTATTCTGATTCCAATGCAGATGTGGCAGCTCAGACAATGAAGCGGTTTCGCAGGATGTCTGATGTACAGGCGGTAGAATGGGTATTTGGGTTCTTGAGCAATATTGTTATCCTGCTTATTGGCGTATTTATGTCATTTGCGGGTTTGGTGGATTTCGGTACGGTGGTAGCAATTCTCAGTTTGCAGGATATGGTATCGTATTTCCTTAGAAACATCGGCAGCGCATGGGGAAGCCTGATAGATTCCTTTGTTCTTGCGGACAGGGTGTTTGAGATTTTGGATCAGCCTGTTGCGCCTGAACGCTATAGTAAGGACAGTATAGAGATGGATATCTCTTCTTTAAATGAGGATTACGGTATCGTAATGAGTAATGTTTCATTTTCCTATAATGACTCAGAAAGAGTGCTAAACGGGGTAGATATTACGGTGGATAGAGGAAAAACTGCTGCGCTTGTAGGAGAAAGCGGCGCCGGTAAGAGTACGATAGTTAAACTTCTGTTAGGTTTTTATCCGGCGGACGGAGGTACTATCAGTATACTCGGTAAACATCTGTCCGATTATAAGTTGGATGAATTGCGAAAAAATATTGCTTATGTTCCGCAGGATGCTTATCTCTTTACGACAAGTATAAAAGAAAATATTCGATATGGCAGACTGGATGCGAGTGATGAAGAAATTATTGAGGCTGCCAAGAATGCCTATGCTCACGAATTTATTATGGCATTTCCCAATGGATATGAGACAATGGTTGGGGAGCGCGGCGAAAGCCTCTCAGGCGGTCAGCGTCAGCGAATTGCGATAGCCCGTGCATTTCTTAGGAACGCTCCTATTCTTCTTCTGGATGAAGCGACTTCTGCTTTGGATTCGGAGAGCGAGCAGCTTGTTCAAAAAGGAATTGAAACGCTAATGGGAGAACGTACGACCCTTGTAGTGGCGCATAGGCCTTCGACCATTGAAAAAGCGGATATGATATATGCTATAGGAAGCGAAACGAAAAAGCTGAAAGAGTAAAATCCAGTTGATAAGAATGCCGGACTAAAAGCCGAAATATAGAATTTTGATAGCAAAACATAGGAGTTTATGCTATAATTTAGGGAAAAGGATGAATGATATGGAAGTAGATATTCTGATAGATGAATTTACAGACTGTTTGGTAGAAAGAAAAACCGGAGAGCGGGTGGAAACAGAGTACCGGTTACGTTCGATGCCAATTAAGCCGAAAGACTATAAAGGCTGGAAGTTCGACTGGAGTAGGACAGGGAAAAACGGTTACAATATATATGAATTATTCTTAGCGGATGATGATACAGTACAAGGAAGAATTTCGCTAAGAATAGATGGTGGTGTTGCAGATGTGGATATCGTTGAAACTGCACCACACAACTTTAGTCACACTGGAAAATACCAAGGCGTAGGAGGCCACTTATTTGCGATTGCCTGTCAAGTCAGCATAGAGGCGGGGTGTGACGGATTTGTGGCATTTACAGCGAAGAGTGACCTGATTGAATATTATCAAAAGGTTTTGAATGCACAGGTGGCAAGAGGACAGCGTATGTATATAGATGAAGCGGCGGCGAACATACTCATAGAGAAATATATTAGAAAGTAGGTGGTGGTATGTTGACGATGGAAAAAAAGAGATCCGGCTTGTTTGAGGATATTGCCGATTATGCAAAAGATGGTAGATTGACGGAACCGTCAGACGGCAAACGCTATGAATGGCGCAAAATGATTGATGCAGTTAAAGCGTTAGGCAGACCGCTTACGGATGAGGAAGCCGAGCAGTATCGGGTAAAATAGGATTTCAAAGCATTGTATGCTTGACAAACGACAATTTGACAAAAGTGTGGCTTTCAGTTAGTGATTTCGGGCTTGGAGGGGTTCATCGTAGTGGTTGGTGAGCCTCTCTTTTTGGTAGGAGAATTCAAAAATTAAGGTAAAAATAAGGTAATGGAAAAGTTAATATAAGGTTAGTGCTGTACCGTAGAGACATCAAAATTTTATTAATATAAGGAGAACGCACCATGAACATAATAAACCAAGCATTAAGCGCTATATCGCAATTAGCATTTTTTACATTTATTCCCTTTATATGGTATGTAATTTGCAACAAAAAATGTTCCGGCTTTTTCCGGTGGATTGGCTTGAAAAGACCGCCTGTATTTGACAGAACACTTTTGAGATTTGTTACTTTCACTATAGCGGCTTTTATAGTGGTTCCCATAGGAATATTATATTCATTAAAGGGAGTGGAAACGGCAACATCTGAGTTCTCAGGCATGGGAATAGCCGGACTGCCGTCTGTGCTTATTTTTGCTTTCATTAAAACGGCGCTTTCAGAGGAAATATTGTTTAGGGGTTTTTTATTAAAACGCCTATCAAGTAAGTTTGGCTTTACTATTGGAAATATAGTACAGAGTACCCTTTTTGGATTGCTGCATGGCGTAATGTTTTTTCCTCTGATTAGCTTTGAAAAGGTTTTGCTTATTATTGTATTTACGGGACTTATCGCATGGTGCATGGGCTATGCAAATGAGAAAAAAGCGGATGGATCTATTATACCAAGCTGGATAATTCATGGAATATCCAACACGTTTTCTGCAATTATTTCAATGTTTGGTATCATAGCTTAACAAAAGATATTGATAATAGTATACTGTAAGTATGATAAGATTATTTTCACGTTTTAAAAGGAGAGTAAACATGGAATATGCGGCAATCAGACATTTTGCAGATAAAAAGTATTGTTATGCAGTGGAGAAGGGACGTTTTTTGTTCCGGCTTGAGACCAAAAAAGGTGATGTGGTAAAGGTTATCCTTCATGGGCAGGAAAAGTATCTGCCGGTTAAATTTATGGATACCAGGCAGGAACAGCGGATGGAGATTGCGTATTCTGATAATTATATAGATTACTATGAGGTAATCATAGACATTGATGTGGTCTGTTTCAGATACTTTTTTGAAATAGAAGATGCATCGGGAAAAGTGACTTATTACGGAAATCACAATTTTTATGACGAATGTATCACGGATATTGATAAGATGTTTGACTGTCCGCAGAATCTCAGAGAGGAGGAAATCTTTGAACTGCCCGAATGGGCGAAAAATAAGGTGGTATATCAGATTTTTCCGTCCCGTTTTGCCACAGATAAAGATATCCCGGAAGAAATCTGGTATCAGGCTCCGATTAGCCACAAGGCTGATTTAAAGGGCTCTCTTAGGGGGATAATTGAGCATTTGCATTACATAAAGGAGTTAGGTGTTGATATCCTCTATATGACGCCGATTTTTTGCTCCAATTCCAGCCATAAATATAATATAGATGATTATTACAGCATTGACCCGTCTTTTGGAACCAGGGAAGATTTAAAGGAGCTTGTCAGTAAGGCACATGAACTGGGAATGTACGTTATTCTGGACGGCGTGTTTAACCATACGGCAGTGGACTTTTTTGCTTTTAAAGATATCAGGGAAAAGGAAGAAAAATCCGAATATCTCAACTGGTATTATATTGAGGATTTTCCGCTTGTGATGGAATGGGGGAAAAAGCCAAATTATAAGACATTCAGTTATGCAGCGTTTATGCCGAAACTGAATTTACAGAATAAAGAGACCGCAGATTATGTCATTGATGTAGCTAAATATTGGATAAAGGAATGTGATATTGACGGCTGGCGTTTAGATGTGGCCGATGAGATACATCACGCTTTCTGGAAGAGATTCAGAAGAGAGATAAAGGCGGTAAAGAAAAATGTCTTAATCGTTGGTGAAATCTGGCATTTTGCCGGTGATTTTTTAGAAGGCGACGAGTGGGACAGCATTATGAATTACCAGTTTTATCATGCAGTGCAGGACTTCATTGTCGCGGAAAAATTGAGCGTGAGTTCTTTTGTGGGACGGCTCAATTTTATGAAGGGAAATCTGAATAAGGCTTTGGAGGGATACCTATGGAATTTTATAGACAGTCATGATACAGCAAGGTTTTCCTATAGTGTAGGTAATAATATTAAAAAGCAGAAACTGGCAGCGGCGCTGCAAATCCTGCTTCCCGGCATGCCAATGATTTATTATGGTGATGAGGTAGCCCTGGATGGAGGACCTGACCCTGATTGCAGACGGGGGATGCTGTGGGATGAAGAAAGGCAAAATAAGGAGATTTTTCGCTATTATCAGACGCTTATCCGAATCAGGCATGAGTATGCGGTATTGACATCAGGCGATATTGTAAGACAATACTCAGATGATACGGAAGGACTCCTTTACATGGAAAGACATTTAGGGAATCAGCACATAACAGTAATTTTTCATATGCAGCAGGGGAAGGTTGAACTGCCGGATTTAGAAGGGCGAAGAAACCTTGTGAGCGGCCAAAGTTTTTCAGGCGGTTTAGGCGACTATGAAGCGGCGGTGCTTATCTGATGAAATATTTTCTTTATGAATTGTCAAATTACAATAGAGATTTATGGAGGAAGCTTTAATGATAATCGGAGTAAATAAAAAATTTGTCTGTATGATGATGGCAATGATTGGAATCAGTCTTTTTCTTTATGGCTGTGGCAGAGGAGTTTCTATAGAAGCTACGGTGTCAGAGGAAACTATGCTGCAAACATCAGAGGAGACTGGAACAGAGTGGAATAATGACAGAGAGGAGAGCAGCATAGTCGAAAAAACGGAACCTTCTGAGACGGAAAGTGCAGATGAGATGGAAATTCCTCTTTTGGAACAATTGTTTACTTATGAGAAGGTAGAAAACTCATCTGAACAGTATCTTGTTATTACCGGAGTCGCAGATAAATATAAGGAGCGGTTTCAGGAATATCTTGTTTTTACAGATATAAAAAAGGAATATCAGGAGCAGTACCTGAGAGTTCATATTGAAGATGATGAATGGATAGATACGCAAAGCAAATGTTTGAAATTTCCTGAAGAGGTTAACGGGATTCGGATAAGAGAAATCGGTGAGTATGCTTTTGCAGATTTTAAGATGGACAAGGTAGAATTAATAGATTCAATCGAGGTGATTGGAGAGGGCGCATTTCGTAATACGGGAATTACGAGACTTGATTTTTCCCAAAACCTGAGAGTAATAGGAGGAACGGCTTTTGAAAACTGCAATCTGGAACGACTTGAGTTTCCGGAGTCGCTTGCGTTTATCGGGAACAGAGCGTTTGCAGGTAATACGGATTTATGGACAGTACTGATACATAAAGTAGATGTTGAGATAGGGCAGGAGGCATTTGCAGATTGTAGTACTGATTTTATATTGTGTTATGGGGATGATACAGACGGCAAGGAAAATCTTGCTGCAAAGTACGCTGGGGAAAATGGATTGAATTCGATGGAAATTATATTATCTCAAACGCCAATAATTCATTACCCGACAGAACCATATATTTTGCAGCCGCGGATTGGCAATTTCTTTTATGGGGATTATGAGGATTTGGAGGAAGAACAATGGTGTACATGGGAAGAGGATGAAAATGCCCCTAATTTCGGATATAGTGACTGGCAATGGATTGGATGCTCTTCCTGGTGTGGAGTGGTGGATTTTGAACTGACTCTTGAGGCATCCTCTGAACTTGCATCGTCAAACGGAAGATATTCCGCGGAACATGTACAGGTTCAAAACAGAGATGCAGCATGGGTGGAGGGAGTTGACGGATATGGTATCGGCGAGAGTATCACTTACCGTCAGAGTTGTACGAATTTAGAAAATAAATGGAAAACAATGAGTCCGGATTGTCTCACGCCGGAGTATGATGGTTTTATGCGCTATACAGAGATTTGTATTGTTAACGGATATGCAAAAAATCAGAAGACATGGGAAGAAAACGGACGGATCAAGCGACTGAATATGTATGTGGAGGATGAGCTTTATGCCTGCCTTGAGTTGGCAGACACGATCCTGCCGCAGTATTTTACATTGCCGGAAGAGGATATTAAGGTGCTGAGTGGCGGGATGATTGAGGTGCGTTTTGAGATTGCCGAAGTGTACCCTGGAAGTGTATATGAAGATACCTGTCTTACCGGATTGGTAATGGAGTTTAGCGGGAGGCATGCGCATTGATTCATAGCAGCATAACGTTTACAGAACCGACAAAAAATAAGATGTTGCAAACCTGCATAATATATTGTAAAATAAAGTCAACTTTGATGAAAGGTGGTGAGAGATATGAAACAATACGAAGTTCTGATGGCTAAAGAGTTATTTGCCGGCAGTGATATCATACGCGGATTCGCATACAAAGCAGGAATCGCAGGGGATAACTATGCCCTTTTTTGGGAAACGGATTGTTTTGTATGCAGCTCACCATTTGACGGAATAAACGGGGGTATGGCAGCCTTGTAACCTATAGTTTACAGGAACCTATTCTTCTATTGTGTTGGATTTACAGTCAAAAGCGAGTGCCTTGTGCGGACAAAACAGTCTGTACAGGGCATTTTTTATGCCCAAAAATAAATGACAGGCAACACAAATGACATAAACAATATCGCCGTGTAAGCGGCAGAATGAGAGGAATGATAATGATAAGTAAATATATGGCGACTGCCCGGATGGCTATGCAGGGCAAGACGGGCGGCGGTGTGTTATATATGTTTCCGGATATGATTATGAAGGTGGTGTATCTGATACCGGTAATGTTTATCTGGAAATCTCTGGTAAAAAGCGGATATGAGGCGGACATGACGGTTTCGCAGCTCTTAAGCTATACTTATGTCAATACACTTTTAGCTGATATGATGATTGTAAATACTTGTTTATCGGCATGGGACTATGATACCAGAAGCATGGAAATGTTTACCCGTCCATTGCCGATATTCGGGCAGGTCATTTCAAGGACGATCGGAGAGTGGCTCCCGATGCTGCTTTTGTTTTCGGCGCCGATGTTTTTGGCTGCGCCTTTGCTGAAGATTAGGATATTGCCCAATACTTTGTGGGTAATTCCGTCACTGGCGCTAAGTGTATCGCTTGGGTTTGCTTTTGAATTTCTGTTTTACTGCGTTACAGTCAGGCTGCGTAATGTTTCATGGCTCACTTATGTTATCAGAAGTGCGGTAACATCATTTTTTTCAGGTACGGTGATACCGTTCAAAATACTTCCGTTTGGTATGGACAGATGGATTAGATTTCAGCCTTTCGGCAGTCTGGGCGGCGCATTTTTATCGCTGTATGTAGGAAGTGCAGAGGCTTCTGAGATAATTCCGGTGCAGCTTTTCTGGAATGTTGTGATATGGATAGCAGCAGCCGTGTGGTTTGAAAAATCCAGGGAGAGGATGGTGAGTTTCGGTGGCTAGGTTGTGCAGGCATCGTTGATGCCTTAGGCACCTAAACTCGCAGGATGAGAAAGGAGTATGGTTATATATGAAAAAGGTTTTATATGGAATAAAGAGATATTTTCAATTGCTTGGAATATACGCCCGGATGGATCTGGCTTCTCTGATGCGGGATAGTAAATTCATGGCAATAGTGATAATTGCTGATATTGTTTCAAATATATCGTCAATTTCGGGAATATTCCTTCTGGCATGGAAATTCGGCGGGATTGGCGGTATGGACAGGTATGAAGTTTTATTCATGCTGGCATATGGAAATATTGTGATGGGTTTCTTAAATATGATGGGCGGATGTAATGCGCTGTTCCCAAGTAGGATTATCGGCAGGGGACAGTGGGAGCATATGTTTATTATGCCTGTTCCTTATGCAGTTCAGTTGACGGTGGGAATTTTTCCTTTTACCGGTTCCGCCGGTTTCCTTTCAGGAATCGGGATGCTGTTGGTGGCTGTATGCAGAATGGAAACGGTTATACCGTGGTGGTGGCCGGGAATGCTGATTCTCCAGATGATGATCAGCATGGTAATAGTTGTGGCGATTTCTTATCTGTTTTCAAGTCTTGCATTTTATGCTCCGGTACAGTGTGAGGAGATATCAAGTGCAGTGGTTTACAGTATGGAGCGTACCATGACTTTTCCGCTATCCGGTATGCCGTTGTATATCAGGTACCCGCTGCTGACTGTTTTTCCGGCAGGTCTTATGGCGTGGTTTCCGACAATGATACTGCTGGGGAAGACGGCAACATTTGAAAGCATTTATCCGGCAATATTTGCCCTTTTTATATCAATGGGCGCAACTTATTTTTTCAGGAAAGGATTTAGATATTATGTTAAAAAAGGAATCAATAGATATGTTTCAGGCGGACACCGCTCATGATGACATAGCGGTGAAGGTGGATTCGGTGAGTAAGTCGTTTACACAGTGGCGACGAAATACAGACCATTCCGGGAATGAGAACCATTCCGCAAAGAAAGGAATTAGAAAATTTTTCAAGCAGGAAAAGCAAATCGTGACTGCGCTTGACAATGTTTCTTTTCAGATTAAGCGTGGCGAGTTCGTAGCGTATGCAGGTCCAAACGGAGCCGGCAAAAGTACCACAATGAAGCTGCTCTCAGGCATACTTCAACCCACAGAAGGGGCTATATCCGTGTTAGGAATGTCCCCGGAGAAAGACAGAATAGCTCTTATGAAAAAGCTCGGAGTGCTGTTTGGAAACCGCACGGAACTTTGGTGGGACCATCCGGTTATACAGAGCTTTGAATGGAAAAAGGTAGTATGGGATATCCCGGATACGGTGTACAAACGGAATCTGGATATGGTAACAGAATTATTGGATATTGGTGAAATTAGGAACACCTTCGCCAGAGAATTGTCTCTGGGGCAGCGAATGAGGGCAGACCTGGCAATGATGCTGCTGCATTCGCCGGAGCTGATTTTGCTAGATGAACCGACACTGGGACTGGATGTAGTGGCAAAGCGCCAGATGATTGACTTTCTTAAAAAAATTAATCGTGAGAATGGCGCGACAATTCTGGTAACCAGTCATGATATGGATGATCTGGAGGAGATGACGCAGAGAATTCTGATGATTTCCAAGGGAAAGCTCGCCTTTGACGGCAGTTTCGATGGATTGCGCGACATTACGGGGAATCTCACACATTTCATCGTTACCACGGATGGCAGAGAACCTCAGCTTGAAGGCTGCAGTCTCTTAAGCGCAAATCGCGGAGTTTTTGAATTCGAGGCGGACTTATCCCACCTGCCTGTCAAAGTATTGTTAGAGAGACTTTCGAAGGCTGACGGAATCATGGATGTGGAAATCAGAAAAGCGCCTATCGAGCAGGTGATTGCACAGATATATCAGGCGTGGGCAGACCATTCATGCTAAAAAACGGTCTTTTGGTGTCATTTTAGGTTGGAAAACGAGATGCATCTGCCGATAAATCTTTTAGAAATGGCATATTTTACAAGAAGACCAAGGTTGGCATAAAAATATTGAACGGAGCGTGATTTTATGAATGTTACGATGTTGAATGCAGTATCTAATAAGGGTGGTTCTCTGTTTGCCGGAAATCTGCCTATGATGCAGAAACCGGCACTGAAGAGCACACAGGAGAAAATAGAGCGTCAGCAAAAAGCTGCAGGACAGATTCAATTTTTGGAGAATCAAAAGGAAAAACTGAAAAATATGGAATGCAGTACCGTTGAGGATATTGCGAATAAGCTTGAAAAATTTCATTCCTATGAGGATGAAATTGCCTCTGTCAAAATGCAATACAATCAGGAACAAATGTGGCACATTATGGATGAGGCAAAAGAGCGTGGCGAGAAGATTGCCGAAGCAGTAGAGAAAATGAAGCCTAAGACTGCTGAGGAAAGACGTGAAGATATGGTGGAGGAAGCGCTTGGAATCGATGACGAAAAGGGTGCGTTGAGCGAAAGTCTGGAAGAACTTTCTGAATTAGCAGGGGAACTGACCGAAGAAGTAACGGAAGTAGATTTGAATGAAGAACTTTCGCGGGAAAGTCCGGAAAGTGCAGATGATTTATCGGATGTTGTATCAGAAAATGCCTTAAAACAGGAACAGTTTCCGTTACAACCCGACAAATACAAGCGGTTTGACCTATTGATTTAAGCGGGAAAATGATTAAGTTTGACTATGGTTTCCGGGCAGACCATCAAGCGTGATAACCTTAGGGCTGTTATAAACTGCCCTAAGATTATCAATATCGTTTCCCATTATATGGTCGGTATGCCATATCATAAACCATGACCACAAACAGCCGTCACGCTCAAAATCTTCAACAGGCGGTATATTTCCGCATTCATGGAGTGCAAACGGCTTACTACCGGAGATAATTTTATGAAGCTTTGTCCATGCCGCTGAATGTGTGGAACTATCGTAAGTATCCGAACCGATAATATCGCAGTAATCATCGCCGGGATACCAGCCGTCATTGACCTCGCCTGAATATCCGAGAATCCAGATAAGGTTTGTAAGTCCGAATTCATTTGTGAAGCGGTCGTACATCATTTTCCACAGTCTGATGAAATTGTCTCCGCCGTCCTTGCCCCACCAGAACCAACCGCCGTCAAATTCGTGAAAAGGTCTCCACAACACGGGTACGCCGAAATCGCGAAGTTTCGCAAGTGCCGTTGCAGCCTTGTCCCAATTTTCCAGCATTTTAATATTTTCAGATGTTCCCAATGTAAAAAGCTTTTCAAAATCGGGAACATCGTCTTTTGACTCCAGATAGCTCCCACCGTATATTCCCGTATGCCAGCACATAGTTACAAGCCCGCCCTTTTCATGCCATGCTTTTGAGCGCGCCACAACTCCATTGAAATCGCCGCCCATAAAGTCGGGTCCACGCATTGCGGGAAGCTTTCCTGTGGCTTTAAGAATATGGTCCATTTCATAATCGGGAGAACCCCGCCATGTTGATTCCTGCTGGGCGGAAATCATATATTTTCCATAGCTTTCGCATATATAGTCATATACTTTTCTTGTTGGTTCATCTGCATTTGGGTTTGAAAGAATATACTTGCTTTTATATTTTTTCTCGGTACTCATAGTCGTTTCATTTTGAACGTTGATGTCATTTTTACAGGCTTTATGTTCATCACTAATAAATTTTCAATAATTACTTAGTGAACATGATATAGCTTTTTTACGGATTTGTAAAGTGACAATGATATTTGTCGGTTGGAAAAAACGGAATACTGTAAAATTGTATTACAGAAAAGAATGTTAGATGTTATGATTTAAGTGTGATGCAGTGGGAAAATAAGTTTGCTGTATAAAACTTAAAGGAAGTATGCCTTTCAACAGTAACACTACAGGAGATTGACGATTGCTCCGAACCGAAAAGAAGTCATCTTTGGAAGTTTTTGAATATGATTGAATATGAAACATATGATGTTACAGAGGATGTGCTAGATGTGGCAAAACAGATTATTGATATGGGAACCCTTACACAAAAGAGTTTTGATGACTGCCAGCATATCGGTGTAGCTGTAGTGAATAGCTGTGACTGCATTATATCATGGAATTTTAAGCATATTGTAAACATAAAGACAATTCGCGGTGTGAGAGCAATCACAAATTTACAGGGTTATAGGGCGATTGAGATTTGGAGTCCATCAGTATTATTAGAAAGTGAGGAATGATTATGGAGAAGCCGATTTTAAGCCCGGATTTTACGATTGAAGATATTCATAAACTGCGTGAGTATAACTATGAGATTACAAAAGATATGACCGACGAGGAACGAATGGACTACTATAATAATAGAGGAAGGGAAGTCCAGAGGAAATTGGAGCGGATGAAAGCAGCGAGTGTTTCATAACAAAACGATTGGGTTTTCTTACGTTGTGTGTTGGAGTTACAGTCGAAGGTGAGTGCCTTGTGCGGACAAAACAGTCTGTACAGGGCATTTTTATATAAAATGTAACAAACAAGGTTTGTAAGTTAAAAATCATTTGTAATCACTGCTTTAATACTGCACAGGTTAAACTTATAAAGTTACAAAAATGTTATGAGAATGAGGTACTTCCCCATTCTCTTTTTTTGCTATTATTGCTATAATTGTTTTAGAACGTTTATAGCATAGATGGAGGATAAGAAATGGCGAAAAGATCTACAAAATTACAGGCGCTGCATGATATTTTTGATGAAAACGGTATTTCGGCTGAAACAATCGAACGTAATGATGCGCTGGTCGAAAAAATAAAGAAGTATGCCGATACGGTATCTGATTACCGCCACCCATCTTATGTGAGACACCTGTTGGGCGATATTATCATGATCACTTTTTTTTGCAATACTGGGAAACGCTGATGAATGGGGAGAAATAGAGACTTTTGCAAAGAAAAAAGAAAAATGGCTCAGGAAATATCTGGAACTCCCCTATGGGATTCCTACGGACGACACATTCCGCATTGTGATAGGAAATATTAACACGGAGCATTTTTTTGAAATGACTGTGCAGCTGCTCATACAGAGTGTCAATGACATCATCTGCCTTTCCGGGAAAGAGACGGATATTCATGAAAAAAATATCCTGTCTGTGGACGGGAAAGAAAGCCGGGGTTCAAAACGCAAAAGCGGAGACAAGGGCTTTGCAGACTTTAAATGTATATTCCTCGGATTACGGGATGTGTATTGCACAGAAATTCATAGAAGAAAAGACAAATGAGATACCGGCAGCGCAGGAACTTTTGAAACTGATGGACCTGAAAGGGACGATCGCGACAGCAGATGCATTAAACTGCCAGAAAGACACTGTATCTGCAATAACCATAAGCAAAGGTGATTATGTGCTGGCGTTAAAAGGGAACCAGCCGCTGTTCTATGAAGAAGTACGCAGTTTCTTTGATGAAGAAAAAAGGGAAGGTATCCGGAAAAGCGGGAAAGGCTATAAAAAGACCTTAGAAAAAGAACATGGCGGAACTGCCCTGCGGGAATACTATATCACAGAGGATGTGGGGTGGTATGCGGACAGAAAAGAATGGGATAAACTAAAATCATTCGGAATGGTGCACAAAGCGCTCAGAAAGGGTGAAAAGACCGAAGAAGAATACCGTTATTATATATGCAGCATAGGGGAAGATGCGGAAGAATTTGAGCGTGCGGCAAGAGGGCATTGGGGAGTAGAGAACGGGCTGCACTGGCATTTGGATTTTACGTTCCGGGATGACAAGAACACCAGTATGGCAAAGACGGGGGCAAAAAACCTGCAGATCATGAAAAAGATTGTGCTGTCAATCTTAGGACTGGTAAAAGAGAGCTATAAATTAAGCATGAAACGGCTCCGCTATGAACTATCACTGGACTATGAGAATGGAGTAGAAAAAATGCTGTCAATGCTGGATATAGAGAGCATAAAAAAAGCATTAGAATCGAAAGGTAAATCTACCGAAAAATAAGGCATTTCTTTATTATTTCCCATCAGCACTCTTGGGTGCTTAACTGGAATAACAGTTTATAAGTTTATCCTGGTCAAATTTGCCGCCGCATTGACTTTTTCCCGATTTTATAGGATGATATTGATATCTGTTGTTTTTAGATAGTTAGAGTGAAAGGTATGATAGTCAGGATGAATTATCATATAGAGCGTTTTTACAAAAGAATAGGCGGTGTCATTCTGTTAGTCTGCGCGGTCATATTTATAGCCTTGAGTAATAGGGCTTCACAGTCTGAACTGTATCATAATGAATATGTGGATGACGATACTTTACCGCGAGAAAGCATTACCTATACCGTTGATGGGATGAAAAAGGAGATACTGACCTCTGATAGTGGCGAAATATGTGTGAAAATTCCCCGATGGGAGGAATTGACAACTGTTTATATGACGGAGGATTATAAACATGAAACGCTGCATATGTCAAATGATGCGACCTATGACAATATGACATATGAAATGATAGCGGCATGGAATCACGAAGAAGCGGAAGAGGAGATTTTTCGTTTTTTTCAAGTCATGTAACTAATTATATAAATGAGGACACCTATTACGAATTCTATTATATGTCGGTAGATGGGATAGATGTTTACTTTATGCCGTGCTTACATATTATTTCTGACGAAGAAGAATCGTGGCACTGCATAATCTGGGGCGATTTGGGATGCGGACAGACCTTAAAAACAGAGATTACGCAGGGGTTGCATGGATTGCATGGGGAACCGTTTAATATCGAAGGCATGGTAGAACTGATATATTCTAATATCGAGATATATTCGGCGCAGGGAGATGAGATTCCTGTTGAGTATTCGGGATCGCTGCCTGAAAGTGATGAAATTGCACTTTATAAATATTCCCTCGGAGCTGTAAGGGATTATAAAACAGATGAGTATAGGGAAACTACCGTCTGTGCTGAACTTATCGAGAATCTGTATGAGGCTGTGCAGGCAGGAACCATTGTGGAACTGCTGCAGCGGGAATCTGTAGAGGCTAAAGAACTGGCTATAGCAGAAAAGATGGATTATATCAAAAAAGAAGAAACGGGGATATTAATAGCATATGATTCTGTCTTCGACCATCAGAGAGAAAAAAGTCAGATGAAATATTATCTTTTGAAAGGTGCGGATGATTCAAAAGAGATTTTAGTGCATTTTCGTTGGGATAGCGCTGAGTGGTTCCTATGTGAAAAAGACAGTACCGGAACTATAAGGGCGCAAAAAGGAATCACTGTTTTTTACAATGACACAAGCGAGCCATATTTCCTTTCTTATCAGGGAAATCCCTATTTGTGTATAGTGAATCGGGATGCAGAGGGTGGAGTAGAAAATGTTGCGCTGTATGATCTTGCAACGCTGGACTATATCGGAACGCTTATCTATATGGATGCTTCTTCGCTGCGTCTCTGCTCCTATGTACGCAATGAGGGAACTTACGGAACGAGAGAGCCGTGGTATCTGTATCTTGGGGATGAAATTGATAGTGGGAAAGAGTATTATGCTATTCTGGGGCAGTGGGAAATAACGGAATATCTGGGAGAATCTGACTACTGTTATGTAGAAAATATCGATTCGGAAGCGCCGGTTTTTTGCGCAACAATACACCCAAATGTTTTTAAAAGGGATATTGATATCATTGTGGATAAAAACGGAAAAGCGGCAATGTGCGTAGAGGGCAGATTTTTCCGGTTGGAAAAAAGCGATGAGGAAATAGAAGAACTCAGAACATGGGAATAAAACGGGGGTACATATGAGCAGAATCATAGGCATTGACTTAGGAACAACAAACAGCCTTGCGGCAGTCTGGCAGGACGGAGAGAGTAAACTGATACCGAATGCGTTTGGGGAATACTTAACGCCCAGTGTTGTCAGCATAGGGGAAGACGGTACTGTATATGTGGGTAAAACAGCGAAAGAGCGTCTTGCTTCCTATCCGGACAGGACAGCAAGTGTCTTTAAGCGTTTTATGGGGACATCCCGCAAATATACGCTTGGGGAAAAATCCTATCGCCCGGAAGAACTGTCTGCTTTTGTCCTAAAAAAACTCAAGGAGGATGCGGAGCGGTATCTGGAAGAGCCGGTGGAGGAGGCGATTATCAGTGTTCCCGCCTATTTTAACGACATGGCAAGAAATGCGACAAAACGTGCTGGTATGATAGCGGGTCTTAAAGTAGAGCGCATTATCAATGAGCCTTCGGCAGCGGCGCTTGCCTGTCAGAACTTAAATCAGGAAGAAGATGCAATGTTGCTTGTATTTGATTTTGGCGGCGGAACACTGGATGTTTCTCTGGTGGAATGCTTTGATAATATTATTGAAATAAAGGCGGTCAGCGGAGATAATCAGCTTGGAGGACAGGATTTTGATGATATGATTGCCGGGCATTTTGCCAAAAGTCTGAATTTGAACTATGCGGAGATGAAACCGGAGACAAAAGCGATTATACGAAAAAGCGCAGAACTGTGTAAAAGAGAATTGACGGAAAAAACGGCAGCGAATATGGTAGTGAATTGTCAGGAAATTAATAATGAGATAAAAATCACCAGAAAAGATGTCGTTAAATTATGCGCACCTTTGTTTGAGCGGATAGGAAAACCCGTCAGCAGAGTTTTTGTGGATGCACAGATTGCCTCTGATCAGGTTGGTCAGGTTGTTCTTGTGGGAGGTTCGTGTAAAATGCCGGTTGTACAGCAATATTTATCCTATTTGTTGAAAAGAGAAGATATTGTCACAAAAGAACCGGACTATATGATTGCGCTGGGATGCGGTGTCTGCGCGGGAATCAAGGAACGGGACAAAGATATAAAAGACTTGCTTTTAACAGATATCTGTCCGTTTTCACTTGGCGTGGATGTGATAAATGAGCAGGATATATATAAACCCCTCATGTCTTTTATCATCGAAAGGAACAGTCCGCTTCCGGTAAGCAAAGAGAATATGTATGTTAATGCACTTGATAAACAATCGCGGATTCGCTTGAAAATCTATCAGGGTGAGGCAATGTATGCAACGGAAAATTTGTTTTTGGGAGAGATTTCGTTTGACATTCCAATGATGGCGGCAGGACAGGTGCAGTGTTTTGTCCGGTTTACTTATGACATCAACGGTGTGCTGGAAGTAGAAGCAAAAATCCCGTTGACAAAGGAGGAAAAGAAGCTTGTTATCGTCAATAAAGACCTCGATATGACACAAGAGGAGATTGAGGAGAAATTAAAGGAATTTGAAAAGGTTAAGAGACCCTTTGCGGATGAAAGAAATACTTACATTCTGGAATGGGGACAGCGGCTTTTCATGCAGTGCAGTCAGGAAGAGATGCGGAACGAGATTCTTAGACGAATACAATATTTTCAGCATACGATAAGTTTTGATGAGTATCATCTGCCAAAGGCAAGAAAATATCTTACGGTTTATTTTGCCTATATAGAGGGTTTACTTAACAGCTATGTAGGATTTGCGGATGATGCGTTAAAAGACGGTGCATGGTATCAGGAAGAGGATGAGGAAGAACGGGAGATGGAGACGCTCTTTAGAGAGTGGGAGGAAGAAAAAGAGGATAGCGGTGATAATGATGAAAGGTGAAGGTAGCAGAAATGAGTGAAAATGTATTCCAGATATTGGAAATAGAGCCAACAAATGACAAGAAAGAAATCAGGAAAGCCTATGCCGGATTAGTAAAACGCTATCATCCCGAAGAGTTTCCTGAAGAGTGGAAAAAAATTCATAATGCCTACGAGCAGGCGTTAAAGATGGCGGAGCATGTACAGCCTCCAGTGTCGGCAGAACCACCGGCGCAGAAAAAAGAGCCGGAAGAGAAACCGACAGCAGTAGAGAACGAAGAGGAAATGGATTCCCTGTTTGATAACATAGGGGAAATGGCAAGAGAACAGCATCATCAAGATGAAGAAAAGTTCAAGCGCGAGCTGCAGGAGGTAATGAATGATTTCAGAAAGGTATCCGGAAAGAATGAAATTGACATAAAAGAATGGGAAGCCTTTTTTAATCAGGAAACGAGATTGCCATATATCTGCACAAGGGAATTTCTGGAAATGCTTGGCGACTGTTTCGAAAACCGGAAAATAGAGGTCGAAATGTATCGGTTTTTGAAAGAACAGTTAGCAGTCATCACCCAGTATAGTCAGGACAGGAATATTGAACTGCAAAATATTGGTTTGTTAAATCCGGTGGACTACGCAGAAAAAAAGATATACAAAGCTTATGCCGGAGAAAGTGCAGCCAGAGGCGGAGACGATGCCGGAACGAGAAGACGTAAGATGAGAAGAACGATGTGGATTGTCATGATTGTTGTAGGAGCCATAATGCGTTTTTTTGCCGGGTACATGAGGAGTACGCGGAATGTGCCGGAAGTTCCGCCGATAACTATGATAGAAAATACAATAGCTGACAGCACGGTAGAAAATGCCGCTAATGATACAGTGGAAAATACAATAACTGATAGTACAAATCATACAACAGCCGAAATAATAGCGAATGCTGTCACAGAAATAGATGGCAATACGATACGTACGCATATGACAGTGTATTTCAATATGATGCAGGTCGGGGATACAAAAGAGGTAATGATTGAGGCTATGGGTGAACCCGAAGAAATACAGAAATCGCAGGAAAATCCGGATTATGAGGAGGCAGTATATTCGTTGTCGAAATACGGAGACAGGCTGGTCATTGTGTTAGAGAACGATGTGATAACAGATATATATGCTGAGAGTACGATAGATTGGGATATGTAGTTATAGGTAATTGCGAAACGGGTTCGCAATCTTGATTCAAAGCAAGGTTGAATTCGTGCATTGGCACGAATTCTTTAATGAGAGTTGCGGATTGGCATTTTAGGCGCACTTTAATAAGCTTTATAGTTTATGAAGTTGGTAAATCCTACGCAATAAGAGGCTTGAGACTTCGGATATACTGATGTTGGTGAATCTTGTCAGCCAACAGCACGGATATCAGCTGGGTGATTCCAGCCAGGAGCAGGTCGGCATGGAGAGTTTTTTCATTCCGAGTCTTCCTTCCGGCAAGTCCGAAGCTGTCTTTAAAATGATTAATAGAGCGTTCCACAGTGGTTCTGACTTTGTAAGTAGTGTTCCATCCGATGGTGCCGCGGATTGTTCCCGGATAAGCTCTGTAATCACTTTGCTGCTGAATATAAACCATCCGGCCGCATTTGGAGGTTGTACAGGGAGATTCACATTTACATTCCCGGTGAGATTTTTTCGTCTGCGGGTCGTATACCCATTTGGTTTTGGGGCATACAAATTTGTATCTTGTGAGTCCGGCTTTTGATTTGGCAGTACCTTCCGGAACCATGGGGAAGGTTTCATCCCTGGGACAGCAGGGGATACCGTCAGGGTTGATTGAGAAGTCTGGATTTTTTAAACGATACCTTTCATTCAAAGGGATATATGCGGATGAAAAATGGCGGTTTTTACCGAAGGTATCACCGGAGAGTAACTGCTCATAGATGTTTACAGAATCAAAAGCAGCATCACCCAGAAAAGATTTCGGGTTGATCAGGGGATGGGCTTTGAAGAAATCCAACAAAGTAGGAAGTAACAGCCTGGCATCATGAACGGATTTATCCTCATCCGGAGAATCAGACTTTTTATTTGGAACCAGTCCGGGATGCGCATCCAGAAAGTCTTTGTTATAGAAAGCAAGATGCCTGACAATACCGAGGCCATTGGTGACAAAGCCAACCTTGTAGACATAGCAGAAGTGTCCGTCAATGTACAGCTGTTTGATCCGGTCGTTGGAAGCCGCGTGGGAAGGCATGGAGCCATAAGCGGCTTTGTAGGGATCATAATTAGAATCATAGTGGTTGGCTTTGGCGTAAGCTTTGAGCTGTTTGATGATCTTGTTGGCATATTTGGGGTTATTCTCAGTGACCCAGGCTTCAATACTGGAGGTATCGAAGATCGTCATATCAGCCTTGGCAGAATCAATAGCCTGGCATATCGGTTCCGTAAGATCAACAAGATTTTCGAAAACTGATTGTAAGTCCGGTAAAAACTCCTGTTTAAAGAGGGTGATCCTGGAAGCATCGGGGACTTTGGAGAATCCGCAGAATTCACGCAGGGGTCTGGAATAAGACAAAAAGGCAAGAAGCAATGAGTCTGTGGGAATGGAAAAAATCTTTTGAATGATCAAAGCCCATACAAAAGCATTTAAAGGGTATTTACGGGTTCTGCCCGTTGATGCATAGAAATGGTTATAAAAAGTAACCGGAATAATTTCATCAAGGTCGATATGGTTTTCTAATAGAGAAAGAAACGCTGGTTTGTCATTATTAAATTTTTCCTGGCAATCCTGAAAAATATCTGTCAAAGAGAGCTGTTTATATGGTATCATAGGTATCAGAATAACTTCTTTCTTGGTGGGTGGTTAATGGTTTCTAGGCAACTCTATTATACCATATCCGGTGAGGAGTTATTTGTTTTAGGGAACAAAAAATGCTGTATATATACGGCTTGTGGCGTTTCGCAAACGCCTATTTTCCATGATAAAGAAGAGGTGAAGAAAGAGATAGATTTTGGACAGTATAAGTTTTACACCGGAGGTTATTATGCAAAGACACCGGAGCATCTTACTTATTCCGAAGCATATACACTTTGGCTGGTGTGTGCGGGAAGAGCGGAATACGGAGAGAAGGACTATATCGAAAAATTGCTGAAATACGGATATATTAAGAATATGAATGGCGTTATCGAGCCCAACGTGGTTGTATTTAAAAGCAATGCCGACAATGCCGGAAAGCCGTATAAAGTGGACCCGGCTGACAGAATGACGGTTTTGATAGGCGAAATAGGTATCTTGATTAAGCAGGTTCAGTCTATCACCCGCGGTTATGTTGTCGAACAGGCGCTGAAGGATGGCTGGCTTAAATATGACGAGAACACGATAAACACAATCGGAGCATATATCTATCTTTAATACTGCTTTCCGTTTATGGTAAATAATCGGTCGGATTAAAAAAAGATGAGCCGGATAAGGTAACAGGTTGAGATACTTGTTTTCTTACCGGCTTTTTTAGTTTATGAGGAGATGAGAAAATGGACACGCAATAAAGGACGCAATAAAGAACACGCAATAAAGTTAGAGAAATAATTGACAATATAGATTTCAAGGAATATAATAGCAAGCTAATAATATTGAGAAATATGAATTTAAGGAGCAGTGTTTAAAATGAATCAAAAAGAAAGAATGCTTGCAGAACTTCCTTACATTGGATCTGATGAGGTATTGAGCAGAGAACGCCTGGAATGTAAAAGAAGGATTTATGAACTGAATAATGTTCATCCGGATCAGTATAACAGGATTCCGGGGCTGTTAAAAGAACTGTTTGGAAAAACAGGTGAGGCTGTCTTTGTGGAGCCTCCGTTTCATTGTGATTATGGTTATAACATAGAAGTCGGTGAAAATTTCTTTGCAAACTATAATTGTACAGTTTTGGATGTCGCTAAGGTAAAAGTAGGGAAAAATGTCCTGCTGGGGCCGAATGTGTCTATTTATACTGCCGGACATCCGTTGCATCATGAATCCAGAAACTCCAGCTATGAATACGGTATTTCAATTACTGTCGGAGATAATGTGTGGATAGGTGGAAGTGTCGTGATCATGGCGGGAGTGTCAATTGGAAATAATGTCGTGATCGGCGGCGGAAGTGTTGTGACCAAAGACATTCCGGACGGGGTGGCTGCTGCAGGTAATCCCTGCAGGGTGATTCGCGAAATTACGGAAGAAGATCGGAAATACTATTTTAAAAAAAGAGTTTTTGATGTGGATATATAATGTATTTGTGAAACGGCTGTAAATCTCGGACTGGTTTGTGATACAATTATTTAGATGGGAATGGGTGGTAAAGATGGCAGCAACAAAAGATATGACCACAGGTAATCCAACCGGACTGCTGTTTGGTTTTTCGTTACCCTTGATGCTGGGAAATATTTTTCAACAGCTTTATATAATTGTGGACACAATAATAGTGGGGCGGGGAGTCGGAATGCCGGCTCTGGCATCCATTGGAGCTGCTGACTGGCTGAACTGGCTGTTTTTGTGGATGGCGGCCGGTATGACACATGGGTTTTCAATCCTTTTCGCGCAGTATTACGGAGGAAAGGACGATAAGTTATTACATAAATCCATCGGAAATGCAGTCCTTATCACTATCGGGGCAGCAGCGGTATTGACTGTGGTTGGGGAACTTGCGGCGGCGCCGCTGCTGGCGCTTTTAAAAACACCGGAAGATATCGTTGCAGGTTCTCTGACATATCTGCGTGTTATGATAGGCGGGCTTGCAATCATTATGTTTTATAATCTGGAGGCTTCTCTTTTAAGGGCGTTGGGGGACGGGCGTTCTCCTTTGATAGCCATGGTGATTGCTTCCTGTACGAATATAGGCTTGGATTTACTGTTTGTGATGGAATTTCATTTAGGTATTGCAGGTGCGGCTGCGGCGACGCTGATTGCACAGGGAATTTCCTGCATTTATTGCTTTGTTGTCTTAAGCAGGATTGCTTTTTTGAAGTTGAAACGTCAGGATTTTACGGTAGATACCGGGCTGGTAAATAAGCTTTTAAGACTGGGACTGCCTGTCATGTTTCAGGATGCAATCATAAGTGTCGGCGGTATGGTGCTTCAATCAGTCATCAACGGGTTTGGCGTATTGTTTGTGGCTGGTTTTACGGCAACAAATAAACTATATGGTATATTAGAGACGGCAGCTATTTCATATGGGTATGCAATTTCTACTTTTGTGGCTCAGAATAAAGGCGCGGGAAACTATAATCGGATTAAAGCAGGTATGAGGAAAGGAATCGTTATGGCATTTTCCACATCGGTAATGATTTCTGTCCTTATGTTCTTATTTGGAAAAAATATTCTTTCTTTATTCATTTCGGCAGAAGAAGTACAGGCTGAACAGGTGTTGCAGATTGCCCATCATTATTTGATGGTCATGAGTATTTTTCTGATTATACTATATGCGCTTCATACCTATAGAAGTGCTTTGCAGGGAATGGGAGATACCGTTGTACCGATGATATCGGGAATGGTGGAGTTTGTCATGAGGGTATCAGCGGCTGTATTTCTTCCGCATCTTATGGGACAGGAAGGGGTATTTTACGCGGAGATTCTGGCCTGGTCGGGAGCCTGTGTGCTGTTGGTAACTGTATACTATAAAAAAATTACATCTTTCAAAGGAAATAAAAGATTGCAAAAATCGGCTTGACAATTTGTACTTATTTTGTTACCATTCAATGGATTACTCGGAGGGTGAGTCATTCGTCAGGAAATGATGAGCTGGATAAGGTAACAGGTTGAGATACCTGTTTTCTTACCGGCTCTTTTTTGATTTTAGGGGAGATGAGAAAATGGATATGTTATCTGAAAATGTCAAGCGTATTTATTTTAAGTATTTGACTGCGGCTTTTGGGAGTGCGTTGATTAGTTCCATATATGGTATCGTGGATATGGCAATGGTGGGGCAGTATCAAGGTCCAAGCGGCACTGCTGCGCTTGCTGTAGTAGCCCCAATCTGGAATATAATATACAGTCTGGGGCTTTTAACAGGAATCGGCGGCTCTGTACTGCTTGGCAGTGCCAAGGGAAAAGGCGAAACAAAAGAACAGAATGAATATTTTTCAGCAGCATTGATATGTACCATAATCATTGCGGTAGTCTGCTGGGGAGCAGTCCTGTTTTTTGATACGGAAATGTTGACGCTTTTCGGCGCGGAGGAAACTTTGTTACCTTTGGCAAAAGAATATCTGGTTCCGATTAAATTTGTAGTTCCAGCCTTTTTATTTAATCAGATGCTGGCGGCATTTTTAAGAAATGATGATGCTCCGGGGCTGGCAACAGCAGCAGTTTTAGCCGGCGGAATATTTAATATTTTCGGAGATTATTTCTTTGTCTTTACTTTGGACATGGGAATACAGGGGGCGGGATTGGCAACCGCAATAGGCGCTGTCATTACCTGTGTGGTTATGCTTGCACATTTTTTCACACATAAAAACAGTCTGCGCTTTATTTTTCCTTCCATTTTCTTTAAAAAGGCAAGGCAGATTATGGTGGTTGGATTTTCCACTTTCTTTATTGATGTGGCAATGGGCTTTCTGACCATGATATTTAACCGGCAGATTGTAAGGTATTTTGGGACGGACGCCTTATCTGTTTACGGCGTCATTGTGAATGTCAGCACGATTGTACAGTGCTGTGCTTATAGTGTTGGACAGGCGGCGCAGCCGATTCTGTCTGTCAGTTACGGAGCACATGACTGGGAGCGTATTAAAGGAACGCTCCGATATGCGCTGTATACAGTGGCATTTTTCAGTATCGCATGGACAGTATCAATTTGGGCGGTTCCAAACGGGTTTATCCGTGTTTTCATGGCTCCGACGGAAACTGTCTGCCGGATTGCGCCGTCCATTATGCGCAGATACGGGATATCATTCCTGTTATTGCCGCTTAATGTTTTTTCGACCTACTACTTCCAGTCATTGATGAAACCGGGCGCCTCTTTCCTGTTTCTGTTGCAAGGGGAATGGTTGTCAGCGGGATTTTGATTTATGCATTACCAGCTTTGACAGGAGC
>JAIDPH010000090.1 GCA_029062885.1 Lachnospiraceae bacterium | reverse complement strand
ACAGTATATATGTAAATTGTGTATAAATTGTGATGAAAATTTTTCTTTTTTGTGTTTTTTAGAAATTAAGCCACTGCACTATTCAACAGTAACCGATTTCGCCAGATTTCGCGGTTTATCAACATCACAGCCTTTTCCTACGGCAACATAATATCCAAACAGCTGCAACGGTATAATCGCCAGGGAATTGGCAAAATAAGGATTAGTCTCCGGAATATATATTACATAATCGGCCGCTTTCTCAATCTCCTTGTTAGCCTCACAGGTAACAGCCAATACAAAAGCTCCCCTTGCTTTCACTTCTACCATATTACTAATGGTTTTAGCATATAACTCAGGCTGCGTGGATACCGCTGCTACTAACGTTCCCTCTTCAATCAGTGAAATAGTACCGTGCTTAAGTTCACCGGCAGCATATGCTTCTGAATGAATATAGGATATCTCCTTTAATTTCAGTGAGCCTTCCAATGAAATGGCATAATCAATGCCACGTCCTATGAAAAACACATCCTTAGCGCCAATATAACGGTTGGCAAATTTCTGAATTTTCAGTTTATTATTTAACAACAATTCAATTTGATCGGGCAGACATTTCAAATCATCCAGCATAGCAGCAAAATCTTTTTCTGCTATCTTACCCCTTACTTTTCCAAGCTTCATTGCCAACATATATAATGCGATAAGCTGTGCACTATATGCCTTTGTTGTCGCTACCGCTATCTCAGGTCCTGCCCATGTATACATAACATTATCAGCTTCTCTGGCTATGGAGCTTCCCACTACATTAACGATGCCAAGTACCTTGAAGCCTCTGGCCTTCGATTCTCTCAACGCTGCCAACGTATCGGCAGTCTCACCCGACTGGCTGATTACGACTACCATAGCTCCATCTTCCAAAATCGGATTACGATAGCGGAATTCCGAAGCAAGATCAACCTCTACGGGAATTCTTGCCAGACCTTCCAAAACATATTTACCCGTCATACCCGCGTGATAAGCAGAGCCGCAGGCAACAATATGTATCTTTCGGATTGCCTTTAACTCATCATCCGTCATATTCAATTCTTCTATTACAATATCATTTCCTTTGACTCGTGGAGTCAATGTATCTGAAACCGTTTTGGGCTGCTCATACATCTCCTTTAACATAAAATGCTCATATCCGGCCTTCTCTGCCGCATTTGCATCCCAGTCAATCATAACCGGCTCTTTTTTCAATTCCTCTTCATCCACAGTGTAAAAATGCATGTGGTCGGCACGCAGCCTTACCACTTCCTGATTATCCACATAATATACTTTTCTGGTATATTTCAATATAGCGGGGACATCCGAAGCTATGAAGCAGCCATCCTCGTTTTGCCCCACAATAAGAGGACTGTCCTTCCTTGCAGCGAAAATCTGATCCGGGCAATCGGCAAACATGATTCCAAGCGCATAGGAGCCTTCCACACGATGAAGTACCTTGGATACTGCCTCTAACGGATTTCCTTTATAGTAATAATCCAGCATATGCGCCAATACTTCCGTATCCGTCTCTGAAACAAAATGATATCCTTTGTCTGTCATTTTCTTTCTAAGTTGTAAATAATTTTCTATAATACCATTATGCACAACCGTAATAGTTTCTGACATATTAAAGTGCGGATGCGCATTCACATCGCTGGGTGCTCCATGCGTCGCCCATCTTGTATGGCCTATACCACACAAACCCGGCATATTCTCCCCACCGTGTGTCATGTTTTCCAGTATCTTAAGCCGGCCCACCGACTTCTGAATATTTATTTTCTCTCCATCGTAAACGGCGATTCCTGCTGAATCATATCCTCTATACTCCAGTCTGGACAATCCATCCAAAATAATGGGTGACGCCTGCTTAGTTCCAATATATCCTACGATTCCACACATTCTATAATTACTCTCCTCTCTTTACCTGCTCTTCCTCAGACCTGCCATATCCCTTAGTCGCATCAATTCCCTCATTTGCACGAATTAAGCTGTCCCGCTCCCAATATTCCTTACTGGCCGAGCATTTTACTACAATTTTCATAGGCAGCCTTTTGTAATTTTTTCCCGCCAGATATCCCATATATTTAAACCCGCTTTTAATAATAACGCCTGGAATCTGTTTCTTTTGTTTTGTAGACTTTAAGTACGCTATTGTCTTCTTTACAAGCTTTATACCCTCTGATTCGGAAGGAATATCTGCAAAAATTTCAGGGTGATCCGCCTGAGAAACACCCAGATCAAAGTTTCTTCGAAATTGTTCTCTATTATTATAATCATGTGAATGGTACACTCTTGCTTCCGGCTGATATACAATCCCATATCCGCCGTGAACAGCTCCGGCAGCATAAATCATGTCTTCATTAAATATAGTATGATTGATGAAGCCTCCTAATAAGTCAAAAATACTTCTTTTATATGCCGCACACACGTTAGAGCAGAAGAATGTCTTAATCCCCAATCTATCAATATCGTCTTTTGTCTTTATGCTCTTGTCAGCCGGATAATTAAAACTTCTTGTATACTTCTCGACATCAGAACAGCTATCGTCCGCAAGCTGTCTGCCATATGCAACTGCTACATTTTCAGGTTCCAAAGCTTCAAGCAGTTTCTCAAGCATAAACTCATCCGCCGGTACCGCGTCCTGTGTCATCATAACAAAAACCTGCGTATCAGAGCAGGTTACCGCTTGATTTCTTGTACGGCCATGGTCGAATTCTCTCTTTGACAGATGCTTTACTAATATATTTTTATATTTTTTTGAAAAAGATGTTCCATAAGTCAAACGATCAAAATATTTCTGTTCCGTATTCATAATAATGATACGATGAATAGGAATAGTCTGATTCTCCAGTCTATCCATTAAATCCAAAAATTTCTGATCCGGCTTATAAGTCGGGATTATGACATCCACATTACCTATCAAAGCGTTTCCCCCTTGCACGAATACCTAATATATAATAACACGAAAGGGGCTGAAATACCAGCCCCTTTACTTCTCTGATTCATATTACTACTTTTGCAGCGCCTCTGCACAATCTGCCGCAACCTTCCTGCTGCATTCCTTTACAGTTTCTGACGGTTCATAGTTATCATCGCCAAAAAGGAATTGATGCAGCCACTTAACGTTCGTTTCCAAATCCACCGGAATAACGCAGCTACCGCCTTTTACTGTTCCGGTTGCCCTGTACTCTTCTTTAGGGAATCCCTCGGTTTCTGTAATATTATATTTGGCAATATCGCCTAATAATTCACTTATCTCCTGTAAGCTAAGAGAAGTATAGACTTCGCTGAAAACATTTTCAGCAGTACTTACAAGTGATGTTACAGACGCCTTCTTTGCCTGATCTGCCACGGCGCTTAAAACCGTTCTTTGACGTTCTGCACGCTTGAAATCATCTCCCGCAGTATAACGTATACGACAATATCCGGTTGCCTGAAGACCGTTAAGAAGCTGATATCCCGCCGATTCTACCTCAGTATAAGAACGCTTTAAATCTTTTGCGATAGTTGATTGATAATTATTTAAATGTATAATCTCATTGCTCTGTACATCAATGTAAACACCGCCCAGCGCGTCAATCGTATCCGTCAGTCCTCCAAACCCTACCGTAACAAAGTCGGTAATATTCATGTCAAGATTCATATTCAGCATGTTTATTGCCATCTCAGGGCCGCCTTTTGCATAAGCGGCGTTACATTTATTATATGAATCATTACTCAGATTCAAATAAGTATCACGATAAACAGATACTAATTTGCATTCCCCAGTATCCTGATTGATAGAAGCAATCATAATTGTATCGCTTCTGGTTCCTTTATCTAACGAACCTTTGGTAGAATCCACACCAAACAAAGCAATGTTGCGATATCCAAGCATCGTTGTCGTCTCTGCTTCCTTTACTTTATCATTAATTACAATCTCTTTGTCATCAATTATCACTGGTGGACGCACCACATCCGTAGTTTTCAAAACTCCCCAAAGAACTATGACCATAACTATCAAAGCCAAAATTTCCAAGGTAAAGAAAACTATTCTTCTTCTTTTTTTCTTCGCCTTCTCTTTTTTACTGAGTTCCCTTTTGACAGGCTTTTTCCCCGCTGGTTTCTTCTTGGTTCTTTTCTCATCCTCATATGCATCTTTATTAGTCTTTGTCATATCATGTACTCCTCTGATTCTCTGTTTATGCACACGTCACAAAATAATGTTGCTACCCTTTACGATTATACTACATATTGTAACAAATGCAACAACTTTGTAACATTTTCAGCAATTTTTATAAATTCTTAAGAAATAGTATTGCTTTAGTATGCGTTTTTATTTATAAAGCCTTTAAATATTGTCAAAAACATAATTTTGATGTCAAAAGCCAATGTCCAGTTCTCTATATAGAAAATATCATATTCAATACGTCGTTTAATAGAAGTATCTCCGCGATACCCATTAATCTGCGCCCAGCCTGTAAGTCCCGGCCTTACTTGATGTTTCACCATATATCTTGGAATTTCCTCTTTAAATTTTTCTACAAACTGCGGTCTTTCGGGTCTGGGACCCACTATACTCATATCACCTTTTAAAATATTAAAAAGCTGCGGCAGCTCGTCCATGCTTGTTCTGCGAAGTAATTTGCCCACTTTTGTGACACGTGGGTCATTTTTTACCGTCCAACCTTTTTTCTCCGTACTCGATTTCTGTATTTCCATCGTCCTGAACTTATACATCATAAACGGTTTATTGTGCAGACCGATTCTCTCTTGCTTGAATATGACAGGTCCTTTGCTGCTGCATTTAATAGCAATTGCCGAAATAAGCATAATAGGCGAAGAGATCACAGCGCCAATTAATGCAACCACGATATCAACGGCTCTTTTAAGTATCCAGTTTAAAGTATTGGACAGAGGAACATAACGGATATTCACAACAGAAAGTCCCATCAGGTCCTCAGTATACGGTCTGCTTGGGAACAAACTGTTATAATCAGGAATAAACTTTGTGTGTACGCCGGATTTTTCGCACAGCGCCACAATTTTTTCCAAACGGTCATAATCATTCAGCGATAACGTTATGGCAATCTCATCCAGCTTATTCTCTGGCAGTATATATAGCAGATTATCGATTGAGCCGATAACCTTGACTCCTTTATATACCGCCCCTCTGGGTACCGAATCATCCAGGATGCCGCGCACGACATAGCCCCACTGCGGATTGGAATTAATTCTTTTTATATATTCTTCTGCAGCCCTTGAATATCCAACCAGCAGAATATATTTCAGATTGAAGCCTTTATTTCTGAAATGCTGAAGCGTAAGTCTTATAATAGAACGATATATGGTTGTAAAGGCGATATTTGAAATATAAAATATGCCCATCATACCACGCGAGAAATCCATCTGCTTAACTGCGTACATTCCCACCATAAGCATGATGACCCCCACCGTATTGGCCTGAATGATATTGAAAATCTCATACTTATGGGCAGTCGCTCTTTTCGGAGTATATAATTTGAAATAATAGCATAAAATTACATATCCGGGCACAATATAATAGAGCATCTCGAAATAGGTACTCTGAGAAAGCACGCCTATTGCCGGGTCTATATCGGTAAAGGGGCTTTCAAACTTCAAGTACCACGCAAGAATATATGAACCGGCAACAACAAGTGCATCCAATAAAAGATGTAGCCTATTAAAATATTTCTGGTTGTCTTTAATCATATTCCGCCTCTTTCATTCGGCTCTTATTAGAATAGTATAATACTGTTGAAATTCTTGTCAAGAAAACTTACTTCATCTAAATTATAGCTTTATGGTAATCAATGGATTCCATACGACCAGATATCCCATCCTGGCCGCAGCCCTGCCAAGTTCCATGCTCAATTTCCGGTATCCTTCTTCATCACAGGTAATTCCGGAAACATCCGCCAGCTTTTGCTCTCCCTTTTCGCAATAAGTAACGCTTGTTATTTGTTCAAATAAAGGCTGAAGTGCGCTGCATACTCTCACACAGCGTATATCTACTGCCGCACAGTCCTGCATAAGCGCCGCCTTATGGGTGTTTCCTCCGCTGTATTCCTTATGGACTCCTAAATATAATCTTTCGCCTTTTTCATTATATATCCCTGACACTATTTTATTCCGTCCATCCAGAATCCTTCCGCCTATAATCCCTACTTCCGGGCGCACTGAAAATATATCCGGCAGGTATCCTATCTGGTAAAAACCAAGATGCAGTGAATGACAGACCTGCGTCTTCCATCCACGTTTTTTGCAGAAATCTTCTAAAGCTGCCTTTCCCGCATCATACGCATATGTCTTACTTGCCGTATTTTCCGCCGTAGAATTCTCATGACAGCGCCAATGATATAAGACTCTGGGAACATGGAGTACCATTTTATTCAGCTCTGTCACATCATCCACGCTTTTCGATGTAAACAGTTTGTCTATGGTTCTGAGTACCAAATTATAGTCTTGAGCTCCATCATACTTTTTTTGCAGCTTAAGCGATTTCATCAAAGTTGCTTCTACCACCATAAAATGACAGATGTAATTATTTGACAGTATTAAGTCAAGGTTGAAATCATATTTCCTATTTACATCTTTATATATACGCGCAGTATTCTCACCTCTGCTATCATATCCGTTCCCGGCTTGTGGGGTTACGATATTGTCCGTAAACTTGTCTTCATCGGAATAAATCAGCGTCGGCCGTCCGCCTTTTTCTTCTGACTCATGAATAACACCTGCTATTTCATATAAGGCGTCCGGAGTCAGGACATCATCATGATCCAACAATCCAATGTAATCTCCCTCTGCCGCTTCAATTCCTACATTAGTATTCTCAGAAATGCCTCTGTTTTCTATCAGACGAATGTAACGAATCCGTCTTTCATTCTCCATCTCCTGATATTCTGCTACTATCTCCTCTACACCGCTGCTTGTACTGGCATCTGCTATGATAAGTTCCCACCTTTCATAGCTCTGCCTTCTGACTGAATCTATCAATTCCCGCATATATTCCGCTTTGGTTTCATAAGCCGGTACTATAATGCTGAAACGGTATGGTAGATCTTTCCAACTGCCTCTCTGCATCTCCAGAACTGCTTCTTTAGGTTCCTCATATATATAATCCGACTTTTTTTCTTCCTCTATCCGTTCTTTAGCAGCATAGTACGCATGACGGATTCCGTTTTTACGCAGATAATTTATGGTTTTCCTTATATTTGTGGCGTTTAAAATATTATTTCCCATTTTTCCCCGATAGTATAGAATCGCCCTGAACATTCAGGACGATCCTATTTTCTGTTTTATTTCTTATAAATATGCCTTCAAATCCTCTGTAAGCTGATTAAGCTTCTCTTCTGCATCCTTTAAATCAGTTCCCTTTACACCCATGTAGAACTTAATCTTCGGCTCTGTTCCTGAAGGGCGTGCGCAACACCATGAATCATTGGTCAAATCAAAATAAAGCACATTAGACTGTGGAAGCCCTGTCTCGCCTTCCGCCCCGGTCTCCGGATTCAGAGTCTTGCCGGTATCATAATCCCTAAATTCTTTCACCTTAAGCTCGCCAAAGTTTTTGGGCGGATTACTCCTTAGTTTATTCATGAGTTCTTCAATCTGTTTTGCACCGTCAATACCTTTCATGGTAATAGAGTACTGGCTTTCCTTGAAATAACCGTATTTTTCATATAAGGTAATCATCTGATCCCATACGGTCTTACCATTTTTCTTACACCATGCCGCCATTTCGCAAAGGCACATTACTGCAACAATGGCGTCCTTATCCCTAGCATGAGTACCTGCAAGGCAGCCATAGCTCTCTTCCAGACCGAATACATAATTATTAGAACCTGACTGCTCGAAGAATTTAATCTGCTCTCCTATATATTTAAACCCTGTCAGCACCTCTATAAATCTTACCTTGTAATCTTCCGAGATTGCTCTTGCCATATTGGTAGTAACGATTGTCGTAACAAGTGCAGGATTCTCAGGCATTTTGCCTGTTGCAGTTCTCTCTCTTAATATGTATTCGGCAATCAGCATTCCTGACATATTTCCTGTAAAAGGCACATACTCACCGCTTTTTGTATCCAATGCATAGATTCCGAGTCTGTCAGCATCAGGGTCAGTAGCAAGTACAATATCCGCATTCTTTTCTTTTGCCAGTTTAAGCGCCAGAGTAAATGCTTTAGGATCCTCAGGATTAGGGTATTCAAGTGTAGTAAAGTCAGGGTCCGGCATCTCCTGCTCCGGAACCACATAAACATTCTTGAAACCGATTTCATCCAATATCCTTCTAACAGGCAGATTTCCGGTTCCATTGAAAGGAGAATATACAATCTTGATATCATCTGCTACTTCTTTGATGATTTCAGAGTGAATAATCTGTTTCTTCAATTCAACCATGTACTTATCATCGATTTCTTTTCCTATCACCTGATAAAGACCTGCTTCAACAGCTTCCTTTTTAGACATGGTCTTAACGGTATGATAATCCGTTACGTTGTTTACCTCTGTAATTATTTCTTTATCTCTTGGAGCCGTTACCTGTGCACCATCCTCCCAATAACATTTATATCCATTATATTCCGGTGGATTGTGACTTGCGGTAATAACAATTCCTGAAATACAACCCAATGTACGCAATGCAAAGGATAACTCCGGAGTAGGTCTGAGCGAATCAAACACATATGCCTTGATTCCGTTTGCTGCAAGACAAAGTGCCGCTTCATCAGCAAATTCAGGAGATTTCCGTCTCGAATCATAAGCAATAGCTACGCCTTTTGCTTCTCCGCCCTGTTTCTTAATATAATTTGCAAGTCCCTGCGTTGCTTTACGGACAGTATAGATATTCATCCGGTTCGTTCCTGCACCTATAACGCCCCTAAGTCCGCCGGTACCAAATGCCAGTTCCTTATAAAAGCGGTCTTCTATTTCCTTTTCATCGCCTTTAATTCCCTGAAGTTCCTTTTTTGTGTCCTCGTCAAAGTAAGAATCTTCCATCCAGAATTCATATTGCTCTTTGTAACCCATCGCTTTTACCTCCATATTTATAGTTATTTTTGAGTATACCACACTATTGGTTAATTTTCAAAGCAAAGTCGCTTCTGTCCAAAGAAAAATTAGGATTATAATAAGGGTCTCCCACTTCCAGAACGTCCTTCCACTTTTTCCTGAAACGTTCCGACTCTTCATTATATCTTTCCGCCTTCTCCCCCCGGTCATCCAATCCTCTTGATACTGACTCATAATGATATAGCTCGGCAAACGGAGTAAATACATTCAAGTATCCCTTCTGCCGAAGTTTTAGACATAAATCAACATCATTTAATGAAACCGCAAAGCTCTCGTCCAGCCCGCCTACAATATCAAAAAGTGTTTTTTTCACCAAAAGGCAGGCACCTGTAACTGCAGAAACATTCTGGGCATAGCAGAGTCTTCCCATATATCCCAGATTATCCCTGTGCTGTCCGTAATGGCTATGCCCTGCGGTCCTATGCGCTCCAAGTGCAAGCACTACTCCTGCATGCTGTATTGTCTTATCCGCATAATACAGCTTGGCGCCAACTGCACCCACATCATCACGCTGAGCATACATCAGCATTTCTTCTATCCAGTTCACTGTAATGACCTGCGTATCATTATTGAGAAGAAGTAGATATTCTCCTGAAGCATTCGCAGCTCCCAGGTTATTGACAGCGGAATAGTTAAAGCTGCCCTCGAAAGCGACTACCTTTATCCTCTCATTTTCCTTAAGTTCTTCATAATAAGCAAATGTATCCGCTTCTGTGCTGTTATTTTCTACCACAATAATTTCATAATTCTCATAGGTTGACTTTTCGATAACAGATGTTATACATCTTTTCAAATCACTCACATGGTCCTTGTTCGCAATTATAATGGATATCTTCGGACTACCGATAATCTGATATCTTATCTTGAAAATCGTCTCAAATGCACGAGTGGATGTAATCTGAAAATGTTCAAAGCCATGTCGTTTAAGATGATCTGCTACGGCTCCCTTAGCCGATTCAATGGCATACGGTTTGGCATTTATATCCGAAGCGGTACTGCCCGGATGGCTTCGCCAGTAATACATAAGCTTCGGCACATGCACTACATTCTCTGCCCTGTCCGTAAGGCGCAGAATCATATCATGATCCTGACTCCCATCAAATCTGGAACGGAAAAGTTCCGTACCGTCAAGAAGCTTTCTGTCAAACACACTGAAATGGCAGATATAATTATTTGCCCGCAGATTGTCCACCGCATAATCCGGCTTGAAATGCATGGTCAACATCTGGTTTATATTGCCACTCTTAAAAGTAGTTTCATCGCAGTACAGATAATCCGCATTCTTTTCGTTGATCGCTTTAATATATTCATACAAAACACTCGGGTGGAGAATATCGTCATGATCGAACAACCCTATATACTCTCCTGTTGATATTGCCAGACATCGATTTGTATTGCCTGAAATCCCCTCGTTCTTTTCCAACTTTTCATAGACTATCCTGCCGCGACCGTCTTTTTTCTGATATTCCTCCACTATATTTCTTACATAATCATGTTCTGTATCTGAGCCATCCGCCAGACATAATTCCCAATTTTCATAAGTCTGCGCCATCACGGAGTCAATCATTTCACGCAAAAAAATCTCAGGCGTATTATATAACGGGACCAAAATACTGAATTTTATCATTCTGGGAAAACGCTGTCCCCTTTGCCTTTCCGCCTCGTCTGAATCAGGAAAGCTCTGCGTTCCATAGCGCTGCATAGCCTTTTTTTCAATTTTTTTGTACTCCAATTTAGAAATGACGCCCCTTATACTGCCGCAATTCTTCAACCTGCTCCTTTGCCTTAATACAAAATGCATGCACCGGCGCAATGGAGCGGAAGCCTTCCAGATGGGATTGGTTTTAATCCGATTTAACTGAAAGCTCAATTCATCGCACTTTGCTTCCAGATCCGCCACGCGTCCTGCTAAATCGGCGTTTCTTAAATGCTCATTTTCATAAGCCTCTTTATAGTCCATCCTTTACCTCCAATACCCAGCTGCTCCAGTTTACAAGTTTCTGCCTTGAGCACATATCCTCTGCCATAATGCCGAAACGATAAATACCCGCGGGAATCCTGCCACTTGGAACCTTAGCCGCGAATCCTGTCAGCTCTACGTTTACCTGATCCTTAAGATTATTCCTGATATCCTGCCTGTATCTATTCTCTGCCGGAATGCTTAAGACGCTTTCATTCTCCTTGTTTTTCAGAAGCAGTTTCTTTTTATAACATGCGTTATCCGCACCAATGACAAAAGAATATCCCTGAAAAAAGTATCCCATATCCTGCTCATCCGCCTGCACCTTTCCTTTTTCGCGCGAAACTCCATACTTCCATTTATAAATGTCCAGAGCGCATTCCATGCCCACCACAAGGCACTTATCTTCTCTGGCATTTTCCACATTCTTTGTGTCAATCCGTGCTTTCGCCCACTGCATATCCTCTAACATATGATAATCGTATTCTAAAGTATACTCTATTTCCAGCCTGTCCGTAGCCAAATATGGATGGTAAAAAGGATCCTTTCCGTATAATTCACGATGTCTTTCATAGAGAACATCCTTTTCCCGCATAAGGCGCATCTGTTTTTCCTCAGACTCTCCGTCATGTCCCCTGCTTAAGGACTCGTGATGGTATAAAATCACGTCATTTCTCACTATATTATAATATCCCTGTTCATAAATAGAATAACACAAATCCACATCATTAAATGCTACTGCAAGTTCCTTTGGGAAACCGCCTGCCTGATCAAAAACGCTCCTTCTTACCATAAGACAGGCCCCCGTTACCGCCAACATATTGTGTACTCCCCTGTTTTTTCCAAAATAATACACTTCTTCATCACTCAAAAACTGCAGCTTATGAGCAGGACCCACTCTCAGATTCGTAATGCCTGCATGCTGAATGATATTGGAATCAGGATACAAAAGTTTAGCGCCTACGGCTCCTGCATATGGCAACACAGCTTTTTCTGACAGCTTATCCAACCAATCGGATTGAATAATTTCCATATCATCATTAAGAAAAAGCAAAAGATTGCCCTCCGACTTTTCGGCTCCCATATTACACATGATGGAAAAGTTAAACGGCATCGGACTATAAATATACCGGCATCCCGAAAAACCCTTTTTAGTATAGTCTGTTCTACAGTTTAACTGATTTATCCTCTCTTCTATTTTCCTTCTGTTTTCTTCTTTGCTTCCATTGTCTACCAGAATCACTTCAAAACCATGATGTGTTAAAGTTCTTTCAAGCAATGAATCCAGACATTTAAACAGTGTTTCAGGATTATCCTTAGAAGGTATAATAATTGATATAAATGTCTCCTGTGCAGTGGGAGGCTGCAGTTGCTGACCAACTAAACTTCGGTTTTTAGGATATCGCATGTTATTATAAGCAGTATCAGTGCCATTTCCTATGACATGAAACAGCACCTGCGGTATATGATACACCGGAACAGCAGACAAATCATGCCCTTTCTCAAATCCTCCATGTTTTCTGATTATGTTAAACATTAACGTATACAGTTCAGCATCCGGCTTCTGCATATATGCTTCCATAATCGACGTTGTTCTGATTGCAATCAGCCCGCCAAAATACGGACCATCCAAAAATGTATCCGGCGACCAGTCAGGTTTAAACCATGGTTTCTCCCGAACCTCACCGTTCCATATATCTTCATCACCATATATCAGGCTTACACTGCCGTTTTCACGAAATACTTCATCTATCAATGGCAGCGCAATATCACTTATCTCTCCATCGTACATTGTAAAGATAATGGCATCGGCAGTATATCGCTCTAAAACCAATTCTCTGTTTTCATCAAATATATCAGCGGAAACAATATTATATATCCGTTTTTTTCCGCTTCTGTCCGTGATTTCTATTTGCCCAAACGGCTCTTCCTCAGTTACTGTTTTCCTTCTCTTTATTCGCACAATATTCGAAGCAATTTCAAGTTTTTCTTCCTGCGCCCTAATCCATGCGTCATAATAAGTCAGATTTTTCTTTACTACCTCTTTTTGATAACGCTTATGCTGTCTATTAATCAAAAGCTGTTTAACACTTTGTTTCAGGGAAGCCACATTAGCAAGTCCTTTCTATTTTTTATACGCATATGCTCCACAGTTTCCTTCGACATTCTGCTTACCTGCATGGATACCTGAAAGAAATTCTCCTGTCGCTGCTCAATCTCGGATAATTGTATTGTGATGCCCGGGTCATCCGTGTCAAATGCATAGATACCATCTCCTATCCGAAAGCCGTTCATAGATATGCATTTGCTCTTTAATGGAATCACCGTATCATTCCATTTAATCTCCTTCAGCCATACTATACAACAGTCACTGCACGGGTCTAATCTAAGAGCCTTTCTACCTGCTTTTATCTTTACACGAAATTCCTTTGTATAGGAATCTTCAGTAAATGATTCATCTGAAAATGGTCCTTCACCAAGTCCCTCTTCAGTATTTGAATCCTCCGCAAGTATCTTTCTTAGATGCAGTTCATCCGGAAAAAAGGAATTCTGTTCCGAAAACCCCTCTCCCATATCTTCATAAACCTGTACTCTGCTCTTTTGTTTTTCAGTAACTTTTTCTTCAATAAAACTTTCCACTCTATAGATTGGTTGTCCGATTATATCCCTGATTTCAATCATCGACTTTTTTCTTTCAGTGACATACTTCTGGAATTTCTTTTCATTATATCTGAAATTTGCGGCATCCTCCTGTGTAATATTCAGCTTGCCCAGAATGAAATCAAAATCCAGTTTATTTCTCTTTTCGTTTTCCAACAAGTAGCAATAGACTGCCCGAAATGCAATTTCTTTTGTTTCTATCTGTTTTGCAAAAGTCCATTCATAATCTATGACATGCCACTTTCCATCCGGAGAAACCAGAATATTTGAGAATATCAAATCATAGTCTGTCACCGTCATATCCTCATGATAAGAAATGCATTCCAGATACTCATCAAATAACGCATGAAATTTTTCCATATCATTTTCAGCCAGACATTCATCCAGAAGTTCTTCCAAAGTCCTTCCTTCCAGATACTCAAATACTGCATATATATCTTTATCATCGTCTTTTTGCAACTTACCCGGCGTTTCTACCAAACCGCATCTATTGACTAAAAGCTTTCCGCCCATGAACCTCTCAGACAGACATTCATATGCCTGCTGCATCTGTATAATATGCTCACGCGCCGCATTAGATAACGCATGTTTTTCTATTTGTTTTACTATATTTCCATTTATTTCATTATGCGTAACAAGTGTTTTTATTTTATAAGCATCCGTCCTGTCATTAGAGTATTTAGCGTATTTTATCTTAAGCTCCGGGCCTAAGACCATCATATAGGAGTTTGAGAACAACGGGAATTGCCCTTCCTTAATAAGTGTATCAAATACCAGTTTTTCATCAAACAACTGCATTCTGCCTCTGTCAAAGTTACGAATATTCGAAGACAGTTCTCCGATTTTCGGCAAACGTTCATCCGAATATAGATTAGTCATAAATTTGTAGTCCGGATACGGATAATACATGGACGCATCAGTAAAACCACAGCTCTCGACTATTTTTAAAAGGCCGTCTTTAGTAAAGGTCCTTACATTACCTCCCTTCGGATAGTCCTCCAGACTGGCAAACCAAGTTCCCAGATGGTCCTCTTTACAACCTGCCCAATATTTTAATCCCAGCTTATTCTCAATGGCTATTACAATATGACCGTCTTTTTTTCTATGTTTTGAAACAATCTTCAAAAAATCTTCATACGGCTGCTCAGAATCAATATATGCCTGTCCATACTCAAATACGCCAATCAGGCAGATATAGTCATAGTCACACGGCAGGTTTGATTCTATATCCTGAAAGTTACCAACATGAATCGTGACATTGCTGCATTCCATATGCCTATATGCATTTATCATGCTTCTTTTCTTAGACAAATCAATGCAGGTCACTTCACCGGCTTTCCTCGCTAGCGCTCCTGTAACAGCGCCACAGCCCGAACCGATTTCCAATACTTTCATGCTCTTATCAATCGGAAGCCATTCCACGATATTTTCCCGCTGTAATGATAAATGGTAAAGAATCGGCCAGCTTTTTCTTTCTTCTATGATACGCTGATACTCCACTTCTGAATAATTTCTGGTAATCTCAAGCAGTTCATTCTCAATTTCACCATCACAATAAAGGTCCTCACCCGGATAATGTTCCAGATTCAGCTTGATTTTTCCGATTTCTTCTATCATATCTTGTTTTCTGTCTTCCATACTCCACCTATTTCATTAACGTTCATTGGATATTCTGACAATATCTTCTGCGAAAAGCCCTCTGTGCCACGTAACTGAGACCATCTTTTCGGGCTCAGTGGAGTGCTTGGCGCAATGGGATTTGAACAGAAAATATTGTCAGAATATCCTCATTACCTTATATTATCTCTATCGTAGAGTTCATATCATAGAAGCCCACGGTATCTTTATCCGAAATGACTGTCAGGTTCAGGACATCATATAATCTATGATAGACCGTAAAGTCGTCTCCTTCATACCCGGTCACACCGAGGGAAAGCAAATATTCTCCACCCTGAAGATTCATTTCCTGTGTAAAAATGATTTCTTTAGTATCCCCCGCCTTAACCGACTCCAAAAATGTCTTTTCAAACATCGTGTTGGTGCCTGTGATTTCAGTACCTTTGATATCCTTAATCGTAAAGGCAAAGACCGGAGCTGCAATATCCTCAGCCATTTCAACCTTCATATGAATATGAAAACTGTCTCCCTTAAGAATTGCCGAAGACCTTTTATCATTATGATCAGTTATAAAATACTCGGTAATCACGGCCTTTTTAGAGCCATATTCCAACAGGTCCGGATTTACATTGGCGTCACTATGATCAACTGTTCCCGCCCTTCCTGCTGCCGCCTCGCGAATCTGCTCATCATCCAGAAGGCGCTCTCCTTCATCCAAGTTACCGGGATACTGCCCTACTAACACCTGTTTATATGCGTCTATCATTTCTTTCGGCTCACCCTCACCGAGCTTCACTCCCTGATTCAGTAGCACGACCCTGTCACAGTATTTGCTTATACTGCTTAAATCATGGCTGACAAACACAATGGTTTTTCCCATACTTTTAAATTCTTCAAACTTGTGATAGCATTTTGCCTGAAAAAAAACATCTCCTACAGAAAGTGCCTCATCTACAATAAGAATTTCCGGTTCAATATTGATTGCCACTGCAAAAGCAAGTCTGACAAACATACCACTGGAATAAGTCTTCACCGGCTGATATACATACTCCCCAATATCGGCAAATCCCAAAATATCATTCATTTTTTCGTCAATTTCTTTCTCAGAAAAACCTATCATCGTACCATTCAAATATATATTCTCAATACCGTTATATTCCATATTAAAGCCTGCACCAAGCTCCAAGAGTGCAGAAATTCGTCCATTGACCGTAACTTCTCCACCCGTGGGGTTTAAGACACCTGTAATGATCTTTAAAATCGTAGATTTTCCTGAGCCGTTTGTTCCTATTATTCCTACGGTTTCGCCTTGATGAATAGTCAAATCGACTCCCTTCAGGGCATAATGCTCCGTATGTCTCTTCTTTCTGCCAAGTCCCAGAGTTTCTTTCAATCTGTCAGAAGACTTATTATATAGTTTATATGCTTTTTCAAGGTTTTTTACCTGAATCGCAATCTTTTCATCTTCCATATATAACCATGCCTCCCTTAAAGCACATCTGCAAAATGCACTCTCAGCTTCTTAAAAAGCAATGTTCCCAAGCAGAACAGACTTACCGTAACTATCCAGAAATAGGTAGAAGAATAAAAATGCTCCCAGAACCACAATTTTTCATAAATCGCGCTGCGATATCCATTTACGATATACACCAACGGATTCAGTTTGAACAATGCTTTCATTGAATCCGTCTTTAACATCGAAATATCCCACAAAATCGGAGTCGCCCACATGCCAATCTGCAAGGCTATATTGATAATCGGCTGAAGGTCTCTGAAAAAGACAACCAGCGCACAGGTAAAATAACTCATACCAAGCACTAAGAGGAACAGACATAGACTATAATAAAATATTTGTAAGGTGTAAATGCTGGGATAATATCCGTATCCAATTGCAACAATCAGCAAAATACACACGAAAAATATATGGATAAAGGTTGCTGCAATAACCTTGATAATCGGCAGAATACTTATATTGAACACAACCTTTTTAACCAGATAATTATATTCCAGCAGCGCCGTAGTTCCCTGTGTAATCGCTTCTGTAAAGTAAAACCATGGCACAAGTCCCGCCGTCAGATACAATACATACGGAACTTCAACTCCGCTTGCCACCAGCTGGCTTCTCGTATCAAATACCCTGTCAAATACTATCCAATACATAACGACCGTAACGACAGGCTGCGCCATAGCCCAGATAATTCCAAGATATGAACCTGCATAGCGCTTCTTAAAATCATTTTTGGAAAGCTTCCAAATCAGCCTGCGGCTCTGAAAAAGCTCATGTGGAATCGTTGTAAGCCCATCATAAAACAGTGAAAAAATAATACAGGTAAACAAAATCAACGCGCAGCCGCTGGTTTTCTTCATATTTTCCACTGACTGATCCGCTAACGGATTATGATGCAGTACCATTACGGCAGCCAGAATCAAACCAAGCCCCCAGAAAATAGCAATAGCTGCGGGCTTTGAAAGTGAAAAGTGTTTGATTGTATTTTTAGCGCTCTTTTTCCTACGAAATCTCATTTTTCCTACGAAATCTCCCGCTTCTATTTCCGGTATTCTTTAGTAAACTCCCTGATACCACCCCATTTGGTGTCTCTTTCTGACTGAATCAGTTTCATCCCTTCTTCAATAGGCCAGTCTATTCCAATATCAGGGTCATTCCAAAGAATGCCGCCTTCGTCATTCGGATGATAAAACTCTGTGCATTTATAAGCAAATTCAGCATAGTCCGATACAACAAGAAATCCATGTGCAAAGTTCTTCGGTACAAAGAACTGTTTCTTATTTTCCGCAGAAAGCAGCACACCATGCCACTTACCATAAGTTTTTGAACCAGGGCGCAAATCTACAGCCACATCATATACCTCTCCCTGTATAACCCTGACAAGCTTATCCTGCGGATAATTAATCTGAAAATGAAGTCCTCTAAGAACCCCTTTAACAGATGCAGACTGATTGTCCTGTACGAAAATCTGATCAATCCCCGCTGCCTTAAAATCTTCATATTGATATGTTTCCATAAAATACCCTCTGGCATCTCCATGTACTTCAGGCGTAATGATTTTAAGTCCTTCTATCTCACATGTCTCTACTGTTATCTTTCCCATTTTGACTATAATCCTTTCTTAATTTTACTTTCCTGATTTTTCAAACTAATCTATTGGCACATTTCCGGTATCACCATTCACAACACCGGTATACCCACCGGAATATGCAGAATGGTCAATTGATGTATCTATATTCATATAAGACAGATTCAAATCAACATTCGTTGAAATACCCGCTATTTCTCCTTTAGAAGTATACTGCCACATATGGTAATATCCCTCATATGTAGGTACATCAGCATACTGTGCAAGCCATGTATTATAATTAGACAGTTCATTCATATCGACCCTGCTATTCAGCCAGTTAGTGGAGCCGTAAATACCTGTAGCATATCCCGCTGAAGCAATAGTCTGAAAAAACGCCTTATGATTCCTTGTACGCTGTTCTACTGTCAGATTATCCGCCCTTCCGTTTCCTCCGGCGCTCTCGCTGTCTAAGAATACAGGGTAATCCACATCATACTTTGCAATCAGATTTATTACCATACTTGCCTCTTCCACAGCTTCCACCTCGTTTACTGCCTGTGTAAAGAAATATACTCCTACCGGAATTCCTGCCTTAATCGCACCAACTATGTTTTCTTCATAAAGCGGGTCTATAATCAGATATCCCGTAGAGGAGCCTCGGTAACCGCATCGTATAATTGCAAACTCTACACCGTCTGCTTTTACCGCTTCCCAATCAATAATCTGATTCCATTTAGAAACATCTATTCCCTTGCGCGCATTTTTTCCCGGAGTTTCAAATGCGGTATTTTCTGTGCCATCTGCTTCTTCCTCAGCGCCTTTGACCTCGGTATCCTCTTTTGAAGCATCTACGTCATCTTCAGTCAGCATCATGTATTCCACGCCCTCGAGAACCCTATAATCAATATCCTGCTTTACGTTAATGGTAGTTACGGTATTTGGAATCCTAAATCCATCCGCTTCATTCATATAGACGCTGTATTCCCCGGCACGGAGCTTATCAATATATATAATGCCGTCTTCATCAGTATCTACATACTCGCCCAATCCCTGTATCGTTACCGAAAAGGGCGTACCTGTCACAAGCTTTCCCCTGCTATTCACAACCATAATACGCAAATCCTTGGCAACGCTGCTCATAACCATGGAAACGTTTCTTCCGGAATAAGTCTCTATACTTTTATAGTGAGTATCCGGATCAAAGAATGTTTCGTCCTGCATAAAAGCCGACAGATTATTGCCAATCTGCTTATTGTCTTTATCTGTCGCATTTTCAACAGTCTCAACCTTTTCAATATTTTCATGCTGCGTATTGTCGTGTATACCAAACCTTTTCTTCAATTGATCCATATTTGTATATACAATAACGGCAGTTATTATAATAAACATCATAACCACAGCAAATAAAGTATTTCTTAATTTTTTAGAGTCCATTCGCAACCTCTATCAAATATTTTCCGTAATTTGTTTTTACTAACGGCTCCGCAAGTTTTAAAAGCTGCTCTTTATCAATAAATCCTCTCTTATATGCAATTTCTTCCACACAGGAAATATAAAGTCCCTGGCGTTTCTGAAATGCTGCCACAAAGTCTGCCGCATCTAACAATGAATCATGGTTTCCCGTATCAAGCCATGCAAATCCTCTCCCAAGAGTTTCAACCCGAAGGGTTCCCCTGCGCAGGTATTCATTATTTATACTTGTAATTTCAATCTCGCCACGGGCAGAAGGTTTAACGTTCGCCGCAATTTCAACCACATCATTATCATAAAAATACAAGCCCGGCACTGCATAATTACTCTTTGGATGTTCAGGTTTCTCTTCTATAGAAATGGCAATCCCATTCTCATCAAATTCTACAACGCCGTATTCCCTGGGATCCCTGACATAATAACCGAAAATCGTAGCGCCGGTCTGCCTTGACGATACTTCCCTGAGAACTCGAGAAAAGCTTTGTCCATAAAAAATATTATCTCCAAGTATAAGAGCCACGCTATCATCACCTATAAAATCAGCTCCGATAATGAAGGCATCAGCCAGCCCTCTGGGAGTCTCCTGTACGGCATATTTCATCCTTAATCCAAGCTGTTCTCCTGTTCCAAACAATTCTTCAAACACCGGCAAATCTCTCGGTGTGGAAATAATCAGGATATCCCTGATTCCGGCCAGCATTAATATTGACAGCGGATAATAAATCATCGGCTTATCATATACCGGCATAATCTGTTTAGATATTGCTTTTGTCAGTGGATATAGACGTGTTCCTGAACCGCCTGCTAAAATAATTCCCTTCATACTAAAGCTTTTCACCTCTTATTCACTCTTTGCATTATACATTTCAGCATAATACTTCTGATAATCCCCGCTTGTAGCATTTTTCATCCATTCCTCATTTTCAAAATACCACTTAATAGTACGACGGATTCCTTCTTTAAACATTGTCTCCGGCTCCCATCCAATTTCAGCTTTAATCTTGTCCGGAGCAATGGCATATCGCCTGTCATGACCTTTTCTGTCCTCAACATAGGTAATCAGCTCTTCTGTAGCGAGCTTCTTCCTCGGATCATCGTCTGCTAACATTTCCTGCAGAGTATCCAGAATGATATGGAGAATCTCAATATTCTGTTTCTCATTATGACCGCCTATATTGTATGTCTCAAACAGCCTTCCCTTTTCCTGAACCATATCAATTGCCTTTGCATGATCCTCTACATACAGCCAGTCGCGGACATTTTTACCGTCTCCGTATACCGGAAGCTTCTTTCCTTGTAAGGCGTTATTGATAACAAGCGGTATAAATTTCTCCGGAAACTGGTAAGGACCGTAATTATTGGAGCAATTCGTAATATTGGCAGGAAAATGATAAGTATCCATATATGACCTGACTAACATATCAGAACTTGCCTTACTTGCGGAATATGGGCTATGCGGCGCATATGGGGTTGTCTCGTAGAAATAACCACCATCTTCTTCCAATGAGCCATAGACCTCGTCCGTTGAAACATGCAGGAATTTCTTATCCTCTTTATAAGTACCATCGGGAAGTTCCCATGCTTCCTTCGCGCAGTTGAGCATGACCGCCGTACCAAGCACATTTGTCCTTACAAATACTTCCGGATTCTTAATACTTCTGTCTACATGACTCTCTGCTGCAAAGTGCACTACTCTGTCAATATCGTTCTTTGCAAAAATTTCCCTTATTGCTTCTTTATCACAGATATCAGCCTTGATAAAAGAATAATTCTGCTTTCCTTCAATACTCTTAAGGTTTTCCAGATTACCCGCATATGTCAGGGCATCTACGTTGATGATTTTTATTTCATCACCATATTTCCTAAACATATAGTGAATATAGTTGGAACCAATAAATCCCGCTCCTCCTGTTACAAGATAAGTTCTCATTTTCTAATAATCTCCCTTTTTAGTAATAAAAATTTATTATTAACTATAGGACTTGCTAAACACTCTTCCTATTGTATATATTATGATGTAAAAGTAAGCGGATTGCAAGTCATATTCATTGCATGTTCGGCCTACACATTATAATATCTTTAATTCATATAACTGATATTCATGTCTACGTTGCCATTTATACCACTTACGGTTCCCTTGCTGGAATACTGCCACATATCAATTCTGGTTCTCGTATAAGTAGGCGCTGCCGCATACTGTGCAAGCCATATCTTATAACTGGTCAAACTCGGTGTATTTATGAAGCTGTTAAACCATGTTTTATTAGCATATATACCGGCTTTATATCCTGAATTCTGTATGGTCCGACAGAACGCGCTGCATACCGCTGTTCTGGAATCTGCGCTGATGCCGTCGGCACGCCCGCTATTTCCACTTGTGGCTTCCACATCCAAGAATACTGGCAATGATAAATTATAGCCTTTAATAAGGCTTAAAACCATAGATGCCTCTTCTACTGCTTCAACATCATTCACAGCCTGAGTGAAGAAATAAACTCCTACCTTAATTCCGGCATTCTGCGCCCCTTGTATATTGGCACGGAATTTAGGATCTTCAATCAGCGCTCCCGTGGTAGATCCACGATATCCGCATCTTATGATGGCATAAGATATGCCGGAGTTTCTTACAGCATTCCAGTCAATATTGCCATTCCATTTAGAGACATCTATTCCCAATACTCCGGAGCCCGAAGCAAGCCGTCCCAGACTGTCAAATGAGTATTTCGCCCCCTGAATAACCTGTTCACCCGTAACGTAATTACCGTTTTTATCAAAGAAATAGGTATATCCGTCTATCGTCTGCCAGCCGGTGTATGAATATATTGCATCTGCCTTCTTAAGATAGAATTTAGCATTTGTATAATAATCGGCGTATACTGCCTCCACATATTTTCCTTCAGCAGTCTTTATATAAATCTGTGTTCCGTTTTTATCCTTTAATTTTGACGTAGTATCTCCCGACGCATCTTTTACAACTTTAACTTTCCATTCTGCAGACACATTCTTTCCACAGGTTCCCTTAATTGTTGCCTCTCCTGCCGTAACGCCTGTAAGCTTGCCGTCAGCGTCTACAGTAACAACACCGGTATTACTGCTGGTCCATGTGATAGTACCGCCAGACGGTGTGGTCGTTCCGGTAACTTTTCCGGTTTTCCCTACCTGTATTGTGGAATCTCCCTCTATCTTTAATGCGGTATATTCAATATCTGTAACCGTAACATTAAATGTGGCTTTTGTCCCTCCGCATGTTCCCATGATTGTTGCAGTTCCTACTTTAACACCTGTCAGGTTGCCATTACTGTCAATCTTAACAACTGTGTCATCACTGCTTGTCCATGTAATAGTGCCACCTGCCGTTGGACTGGTCGTTCCAGTAACTTTTCCGGTTGCTCCTACCTGTATGGAGGAATCTCCCTCTATCTTTATCTCGGTGTAAGACTCGGTAACTACGGCAGTAACGGTAACATTAAATGTATTTTTTGCATCTCCGCATGTTCCCGTGATTGTTGCAGTTCCTGCTGCTATTCCTTTCAGATTTCCTTCACTGTCTACCGTGACGATACTGCTGTTACTGCTTGTCCATGTAATAGCACCGCCTGACGGTGTGGTCGTTCCGGTAACTTTTCCGGTTGCTCCTACCTGAATGGAAGAATCTCCGTTTATCGTCAATGCAGTATACTTGTTTCCTGTATTTTCTTCTCCAGTATTATCCCCATTATTTCCTGTTGTGTTCCCGCTTACTGTTTCATTCTGCGAAAACTTCATAAAACCAGCAACTCTCGCAATAGTCGCGGGATCAGGAATATCTGACACATTGACCTCCTGATAATTACTATCAGGATTAAGTTCCGTTTTCGTAGATTCCACCCACTCTACGGTATCTGTCAAAACTGATTCTATTTCAGTGTTCTGCTGTGCCGTATCTTCTACTGCGACATTGATTTCTGCTTCCGTCTTAATTTCATCCTCAACGTCTACTTTCTTATACTCAATAGTATCTACAACTTTTACAGACACTCCCTGCGTTGGCAGCGAATACTTACTGTAAGAATCTTCCTGCAACGCAACTGCATTTACCGTATATGTACCTGCATCAATTCCTGTCTGATATATGATTCCGTCTTTGTCGTCATCTTTTAGATCATATGTTTTATTGCTCCCCACAACATGCACTTCAAATGGCACGCTGCCAATCAACTTATTAGTTTTTTTATTGACAAACTTAATCTTAATATCCGATTTAATAGAAGTAACATTTATACCGACTTCTATCACATTCGTCTGGATTGTTTCTTCGGACTCCTGTCCGGTCTGTTCTTCTGATTCACCTTCCATTTCCATCATCTGTGACAGCCTTGCAGATTCCGCATTGGCAACGGCTATAAGCCCGCTTTCACCAATAATGCCTATGTCTTCTATATCTGTCCCAATTTCGGCAAAAGCTTCAACCTGTTTATTCGTCGCTCTTGCAGATAAATAGACATTTGCCACCACAATAGCTGCTACCAAAACAAAACATCCAAATACCACTACAACATAATCTAACGGTGTCAAATTCGTAATTATATGAATAATACGTCCGAATACATTTCCCCGGTATTCATCTTCGTATTCTTCATCCTCATCTTCTTCGTCTTCGTAGTCCTCATCCTCGTAGTCTACGTCTTCATCTTCCTCGTCTTCGTAATCTTCTTCCTCGTAGTCTACATCTTCATCTTCTTCGTAATCCTCTTCCTCGTATTCTACATCCTCATATTCCTCGTCTTCATAATCTTCTTCCTCGTAGTCTACATCCTCATATTCCTCGTCTTCATAATCTTCTTCCTCGTAGTCTACATCTTCATCTTCTTCGTAATCGT
>JAIDPH010000009.1 GCA_029062885.1 Lachnospiraceae bacterium | reverse complement strand
GAATATGACTGTAGGCAGGGTCATGATGATTGTTAATTATAAGAAAGATTTTATCAAGGCGTATTATACAGATAGTGAAGTGCAGAGAGATATTACTTTTGTGGAAGAAGAAGAGTATCTTGGAACCGGAGGCGGTCTGCGCCTGTTGGCGGATAAGGTAGAGGATACTTTTTTTATGTCCAACTGCGATATTCTTATTGATGCCGATTACGCAGATATTCTGGATTATCATAAAAAAAGCGGCAATATGATCACGATGGTCTGTGCGCAGAAAAATTTTGAGATACCCTATGGAACTGTCACGCTGAACCAGGATCAGCAAATCGTGGAGATGAAGGAGAAACCGCAGTTTGACTATTATGTGAATACGGGATTCTATATTATAGAGCCTTCTTTTGTGGAACGGATACCGCAAAATACCTTTATCCATATTACGGATGTCATCGAACAATGTATTGCACGGGGAGACAGAGTGGGAAGTTATCTGATTCAGGATGATGCATGGATGGACATGGGGCAGTTTGATGAGTTGGAGAAAATGAAACAACGATTGGATAATTTGTAAAGTGAATCACGGGAGCAACGAATGAAAATTATTTTTTTCAATCCGGATAATGCTGTTACACACAATGGCTCTGGACTTTGAAAGGAGCATAGATATAATAATGGGAAAAAAAGTTTTGGTCACAGGAGCGGACGGATTTATCGGAAGCCATCTGACAGAAGAATTGGTTAAGAGGGGCTATGAGGTTAAAGCGTTTGCCTACTATAATTCTTTCAATACATGGGGCTGGCTGGATACACTGCCGGAGGACATTATGAAACATGTGGAGGTTTTCTGTGGGGATATCAGAGACCCTAACGGTGTTAGGACTGCCATGAAGGGAACGGAAGAAGTGTTTCATCTGGCGGCGCTGATCGCCATACCGTTCAGCTACCATTCGCCGGATTCTTATGTGGATACCAATATCAAGGGTACATTGAACGTTCTGCAGGCAGCCAGAGATCTGGATATGTCCAGAGTACTTATTACCTCCACTTCAGAAGTATATGGCACGGCACTTTATGTCCCTATTGACGAGAAGCATCCTTATCAGGGGCAGTCTCCTTACTCAGCTACCAAGATCGGGGCGGATCGTTTGGCGGAGAGTTTCTATAGGAGTTTTGATCTGCCTGTTTCGATTGTGAGACCCTTCAATACCTACGGACCCAGACAGTCGGCACGTGCGGTTATTCCTACGATTATCACGCAGCTATTGGCGGGAAAAGAAGAGATAAAGCTCGGTTCGCTGACACCTACGAGGGATTTCAATTATGTGAAGGATACAGCGGCTGGATTTATTGCCATTGCTGAGTCGGATAAAACCATCGGAGAAGAGATCAACATTGCCACACAACGAGAGATCTCCATCGGTGATTTGGCACAGGAGATCATTTCACAGATCAATCCGAAGGCGAAGATCATATGTGATGAGGAGAGACTGCGGCCGGAGAAGAGTGAGGTAAACAGGCTTCTCGGCAGCAATACGAAGATTCAGGAGTTGACGAAATGGAAGATGCAGTATACTTTTGAAGAGGGTATTGCCGAGACAATTGCGTGGATTAGGGATCATATGGATCGATATAAAGTGGATTGCTATAATTTGTAAAGATCAGGAAGATTCGTAACTCGGCGGAGACTGTGTTGGATGAATAAAGAAAATACTTCCGAACAGAATATTTCGGAATGGAGAAAACCATGAAAATAATTGCAATTATCCCCGCAAGAGGAGGATCGAAAGGAATACCGCGCAAGAATGTGCGGCTAATGAATAACAGGCCGTTGATCGCCTATGCAATCCGAACTGCATTGCGTACAGAGATGATATCAGATGTGCTCGTCAGTACGGACGATGATGAGATAGCGGATATATCTTCTATGTATGGCGCTAAGGTGATTTCCAGACCGGCACATCTTGCGGGAGACGATGTGACTCTTGATCCGGTTATTCACCATGCCGTGGAATGCTATGAAAAGGACAAAGGCGGTGTGGATGTGGTGATTACGATGCAGCCGACATCGCCGTTATTGCGGGCGGAGACATTTGATCAGGCGCTACAGTCTTTTTTTGAGATGAAGGTAGATACGATGATCAGTGCTGTCAACAAGCCACATCTGTCTTGGGGTGAGAAGGATGGAGCTTACTTTCCGCTCTATGAGAAGCGACTGAACCGGCAGTATCTGCCTAAGCATTTGATGGAGACAGGCGCGTTTGTTATTACGAAGAGGGAGTTCGTCACCGAACATTCCAGACTGGGTAAGAATATCAATCTGTATGAGGTACCGGATGAAGAGTCGGTGGACATAGATGATTATGCGGACTGGACGATCTGTGAGATGAGGCTGAACCGCAAGAAAATTGTGATCAGGACAGACGGATATCCCGAGATTGGACTGGGGCATATTTACCGTAGCATTTTGCTTTTTGACAATCTGACGGAGCATGAGGTATTGATCGTTGTTTCAGAGAAGTCCGGACTGGGAATGGAGAAGCTGGACAAGCGGTTTATCAAGTATAAAGTCGTGAAGGATGATGCCGCATTTGCGGAACTGCTTAAGCAGGAGCGACCGGATGTACTGATCAACGATATTTTGGATACAACAGAAGAGTATATGTATGCTATGAAGCCGTGGGCGGAACGGGTTGTAAATATTGAGGATATGGGGGAGGGTGGTCACCTTGCAAATGCGGTGATCAATGCACTCTATGAGAAGAACGGTTCTGACGAGCAGTATTTTTGGGGACATAGGTATTACTGCCTTCGGGACGAGTTCCTAATTACCGGGCCAAAGGAGTTCTCAGAGGAAGTAAAGCAGGTTTTGGTTGTTTTTGGCGGAACCGATCCGGGAAAATATACGGAGAAGGTCCTGAATGTTATTCGCTCCATGCCGGTTGATCTGCCGATCGTTTATCAGTTTGTGCTGGGGCTTGGATTTAATCGGGATGAGGAGTTTGCAGATGTGGTCGCGCAGTGTGAACAGGATGTCCGTGTTATTAAAGATGTGAAAGTCATATCGACCTATATGGCAGAGTCGGATATTGCGATTTCGTCGCAGGGAAGAACTATGTATGAGCTTGCAACAATGAAGGTTCCGACTATTATCTTGGCACAAAATGATCGGGAAACAACACATGAGTTCGGCTACATGAAGAATGGTTTTATTAATCTTGGAAACGGCGGCGAAGTAGAGGAAGATACCTTGCGGGAGACATTGCTTTGGCTTATCCATACACCTCAGATCAGGAAACAGATGAAGGAAAGTATGGCAAAGCTGAATCTCTCGGGCGGGATCAGGAGAGTGAAGCGAATCATACTGGAAAGTAATAAGTAGAAGCTTGGCGGTCATACAGACATGCGGTGTGGAGGAGCGCCAGGCGGGAGAGCAAAGAACAGCAAGGTGCAATGGAAGGAAAAAGAAAGACATGGATGGTCAGGACATGATGAAGATTGCTTCCCGGATATTTCCGATCTGCCGGAGTATAACCGGGAACGGAGTCAGGGAGACATTGAAGATCCTGCAGGAATACTGTAGTGAACTGAAAATTTATGAGGTGCCTTGCGGTACACAGGTTTTCGACTGGACCATTCCGGATGAGTGGAATATTACGGAAGGATATATCGAGAATGAGGCGGGGGAGAGGATTATTGATTTTGCAGAGAACAACCTGCATGTGGTTGGATATTCCCTGTCGATGGATAAGTGGGTTGATTTAGAGGAGCTGAAGAAGTGTGTTCACACTCTGCCTGAGCAGCCGGAATTGATTCCGTATGTTACATCTTACTATACACCGCGATCGGGTTTCTGCATGTCGCAGACTATGCTTGATGCACTGCCGGAAGGCAGATATCACGCCGTGATCAGAAGCACTATGAATCCGCAGGGAAGTCTTACTTATGGCGAGATATTGATTCCGGGTACGGAAGAGCCGGAGAAGGAGATTTTTTTCTCGTCCTATGTCTGCCATCCATCCATGGCCAATAATGAATGTTCGGGCCCAAGCGTGTTGATTGCACTGGCAGATTATATCCGCAATATGCCAAGCAGACGATACAGTTACCGGCTGATTCTGGTGCCGGAGACAATCGGATCGATCACTTATCTAAGCAGGAACCTGCCGCAGATGAAGGAGCGGGTCATTGCCGGGTTTAACCTGACCTGTGTGGGCGATGATATGCAGTACACGATCGTGCATTCGCGATATGCGGATACGCTGGCGGACAAGGTATTGACCAACGTGTTAAAGTACAGAGACAGAGGATATAAAGAGTGTTCTTATCTGGAGAGAGGATCGGACGAACGGCAATATTGTTTTCCGGGTGTGGATATTCCGCTCTGTACCTTTTCCAGAACGAAATTCTATGATTACCCGGAGTACCATACGTCAGGAGATAATCTGGAACTGATCTCGCCGGACGGTTTACAGGGTGCTTATGAAGTGATGACGGAATGCATCGGAATATTAGAATGTAATAGACATTATCGTATTAATTGTCTGTGTGAACCGCAGTTGGGCAGGCGCGGACTATATCCCGCGGTGAGTAAGAAAGGGATATATGATGAGGTACGCAAGCTGCAGGACTTTATTC
>JAIDPH010000089.1 GCA_029062885.1 Lachnospiraceae bacterium | reverse complement strand
GATGCGGGCAGGAATGTTGTGCCTGTGTCCTGTAATTTTTCCAGAATGCATTTTACGGAGGATGATTTTCCTGAAAAGTTTGAGTCCATTATTGACAAATACCGGATTCCCAAAGAACTGATCGAGGTGGAGATTACAGAGACACTTGTGGTAGAGGATGTGCAGCAGCAGAAGGTCAAGGAGACCGTAGACATACTGAGGGAAAAGGGCGTACATCTATCCATAGATGATTTCGGTTCGGGCTATTCTTCCTTGGGAGTGTTTGAACAGATACCGGCATCCGTTATTAAGCTGGATCGTTCTTTCCTGCTCAATAACGAAAATCGTACCAGACAGGTGCAGATCATGAAGAATATCGTAAATCTCGCCAAAGATCTGAACGCCCAGGTGGTCTGCGAGGGCGTAGAGACAGAGGATGATACGGAACTAATGATGGAGATTGGTGCTTATGTGGCACAGGGTTATCGATACTGTAAGCCGGTACCTGAGGATGTATTTGAGAAGATGCTGGAGGAAAAATAAGTATTACCACAAATATTGAAAAAAATGCAAAAAGCGAGTAGAATAATCGCAATACGACTCATTTGAAAGGGGATTAAGATGGCATTAAGTAAGAAACCGGTCACGGGCATGAAAGATATTCTGCCGGAAGAGATGGAAATTCGTGACTATGTAATTAACGTAATTAAGGAGACATATGGAAATTTCGGATTTACTTCTATTGAAACGCCATGTGTAGAAAATATCGCCAATCTGAATTGCAAAGCAGGCGGAGAGAACGAGAAACTGATATTCAAAATCTTAAAAAGAGGCGAAAAGCTTCGCATTGAGGATGCTAAAGAGGAAAATGATCTGGTGGACGGTGGTCTGCGTTATGATTTGACGGTGCCGTTAGTGCGTTATTATGCGGCTCATGCCAACGAGCTGCCCTCACCATTCAAAGCTTTGCAGATGGGAAATGTCTGGAGAGCGGACAGGCCTCAGCGCGGACGCTATCGTCAGTTCATGCAGTGCGATATAGATATTTTGGGAGAAGCTTCCAATCTGGCTGAGATAGAATTGATTCTTGCTACTACTACGACGCTTGGAAAACTGGGATTTAAGAATTTTCAGATTCGTATAAATGACAGGCAGATTCTTAAAGCTATGGCATCCTACAGCGGATTTAGCGAAGAAGATTATGACAGGGTTTTCATTATTTTAGATAAAATGGATAAAATAGGTATGGACGGCGTGGAAGAAGAACTGCTTGAGTCAGGCTTTAGTAAGGAGCAGACCGATAAATACCTCGGTTTATTCAAAGGTATGGATAAAGCAGAGGATGCCATTGATTATATTATGGATATTTTAGCGGACACTATGCCTGACGGAGTAGAAGAGAGCTTCCGTGAAATTATTGACAGCGTTGAGGCGACGAAAGGAGATTTCTATGAACTTAAATTCGACCCTACTCTTGTAAGGGGAATGTCTTATTATACAGGTACTATTTTTGAAATTGCTATGCCTGAATTCGGCGGAAGCTGTGGCGGAGGCGGAAGATATGACAAGATGGTTGGCAAGTTCACAGGAAACGACGTGCCGGCATGCGGATTTTCCATAGGATTTGAAAGAATCATTCTTTTACTGATGGAGAGCGGCTTCAAGGTTCCTAAAGAGGGTAAAAAAATTGCATATCTGATGGAGAAAGGCTTGCCGTCGGAAGAATTATATAAAGTAATTGCACAGGCACAAAATGAACGTGAGAACGGTAACAGAATTCTCGTAGCTCACATGAATAAGAATAAAAAATTCCAGAAAGAACAATTAACTGCGCAAGGCTATACTGAGTTTAAGGAATTTTACAAAGAGCCTTTAAAAACGGCGGAGAATAATTAGAGCAGGAGGATAAAGAAATGGCTGAGTCGATGAAAGGCTGGAAAAGGACACATCGCTGTGCAGAGCTTTCTATTGCCAATGCAGGTGAAGATGTGACTGTAATGGGCTGGGTTCAGAAACAGAGAAATAAAGGCGGCATTATATTTGTAGATTTAAGAGACCGTTCCGGTATTTTACAGATTATATTTGAGGAGAGCGACTGTGGAGCAGAAAGCTTTGCTAAAGCGGAAAAAATGCGCAGCGAGTTTGTCATTGCAGTAGTGGGCAAAGTGGAGAAGCGCTCAGGAGCCGTAAATGAAAATATTGCAACCGGAGAAATTGAGATTCGTGCTAAAGAGGTGCGTATTTTATCGGAATCGGAGACACCGCCGTTCCCTGTGGAGAGTGATTCGCGGACAAAAGAGGAAATACGCCTTAAATACCGTTATCTTGACTTGAGAAGACCTGACCTGCAGCAGAAAATGATGCTTCGCAGCAAAATTGTTTCTGAAATGAGAGCCTTTATGTCAAATGAAGGATTTTTGGAAATTGAAACGCCTATTTTGTGTAAATCAACGCCGGAAGGAGCAAGAGATTATCTAGTACCAAGCCGTGTACATCCCGGACATTTTTATGCGCTTCCTCAGTCACCGCAGCTGTATAAGCAGCTTCTGATGTGCTCCGGATATGACAGGTATTTCCAAATAGCAAAGTGCTTCCGCGACGAAGATCTGCGTGCGGACAGACAGCCTGAATTTACACAGGCGGATATGGAACTGTCTTTTGTGGATGTAGATGATGTAATTGAAGTAAATGAAAGACTTATACAGCATGTATGCAAAGAAGCTATAGGTCTTAACGTGCAGCTTCCTATTCCGCGAATGACATGGCATGAAGCGATGGAGCGATATGGAACCGACAAACCTGATACCCGTTTCGCAATGGAACTGGTCAATGTATCTGAGACAGTAGCAGGATGTGGGTTCGGAGTATTTACGTCTGCACTTGAAAACGGAGGCTCTGTCAGGGGATTAAATGTAAAGGGGCAGGCTTCTATGCCGCGTAAAAAGATAGATGCGCTGACTGATTTTGCCAAGGGCTACGGAGCTAAAGGTTTAGCTTATTTATGCATACAGGAAGACGGAACATATAAATCCTCTTTTGCCAAATTTATGACTGAAGAACAGCTTGATTCTCTGGTAAGCGCAATGAAGGGAGAAAAGGGAGATTTACTTCTGTTTGCCGCAGATAAGAGTACGATTGTATACAGTGTGCTTGGTGCGCTTCGCGTTGAACTTGGAAAAGAACTCGGGCTAATTGACGAATCAAAATTCAATTTCCTGTGGGTAGTTGAGTTTCCGCTGCTTGAGTGGAGCGATGAAGAAAACAGATTCATGGCAATGCATCATCCGTTTACCATGCCTATGGAGGAAGACTGGCAGTATATTGATTCAGATCCGGGACGTGTACGTGCCAAAGCTTATGATATAGTCTTAAACGGTGTTGAACTGGGCGGCGGTTCTGTGAGAATCCATCAGGATGACATTCAGGAGAAGATGTTCGAGGTGCTTGGATTTACGAAGGAACAGGCATGGTCACAGTTCGGATTTTTACTTAATGCATTTAAGTATGGAGTTCCGCCGCATGCAGGTCTTGCATATGGTCTTGACCGTTTTGTAATGTTACTTGTCGGCACGGATAATATACGTGAAGTTATAGCATTCCCGAAGATAAAGGATGCTTCATGCCTGATGACAGAAGCTCCGGGAACGGTAGATGAAAAACAGCTTGAAGAATTACAGATAACAGTAGTTTCTCAGACAGAAAGGCAGGAATAAATATGTCATTTCAGAATCCGGCTGCGATTTTGCAGATGATGAATCTTTGGAATAAGTTCAAACAGAACCACCCCAAATTTCCGAAATTCATGACAGCAGTGTATCAAAACGGAATTAAAGAAGGAAGTATCATAGAAATCAATGTAACGACAGCCGATGGACAGAGTCTTAATTCCAACCTGAAAATCAGCGCCGACGATATGGAGTTAATAGAGCAGCTGAAAAAGCTTACAATGAATCCATAGTTACACCGTTATTATTTTGACTTCACTTCAGAAGATTGTCAACCTAAATCATAAACAGGTTGACAATCCTCGCATATGTTTATATACTATAGTAGAAACTTTTTCCAAAAGTTTCACAAGCTAAATAGTATATAACGAATGTGAGGAGTCAATATTATGCACAATGTAACAAAACAATTAGTAAACGAAACAAAAGCGGGAAAAGCAGAAAAAAAAGAATCAGGAAAACCCTCTACAAGAGAAATCGTTTACATAGGAATGTTTGCAGCCATTCTGGCAATCTTATCCCAGATATCCATTCCGATGCCGTCCGGCATGCCCATTACATTACAGACATTTGCGGTAGCATTAACCGGTTTTGTACTGTCATGGAAGCGTGGAACAGTGAGCACACTTATATTTATCCTCTTAGGTGCAGTCGGTGTTCCTGTGTTTTCAGGATTACGCGGCGGCGTTCAGGTGCTTGCAGGTCATACCGGCGGATTTATATGGGGATTCGTATTTATGGTGATGTTTTGTGGTATCGGCATTATGCAGGAAAACAAAACGCTTGGCATAATGATTAGCTTTATTGGTCTTGCCATTTGCCATCTGTTTGGCGTTATACAGTTCGCAGTCGTAATGAAAATGGACTTTTTGAAATCTTTTCTTTTAGCCTCAGCGCCCTATTTGATTAAAGATGCGGTTTCTGTTATACTTGCTTATATACTTGGCTACAGAATAAGAAAAAGCCTTCTTAAGGCGAATTTATTATAAAGTTGTGTTATACGGCACAAAGAGGAGATATGAATAAATTTATTATAAGACAATCCTGTCTTTTATTTTTGACAGCGCTGATATGGGGAGTTGCCTTTGTTGCACAGAGTGTTGGAATGGACTATGTGGAACCATTTACGTTCAATGCAGTCCGGTGTACCTTAGGCGGTATTGTGCTGATTCCCTGTATCGGCGTTTTAACAATATGGAAAAGGAACAAGAACCATAGTGATAAAGATACCGTGAAGTCAGGCGGACAGACAACCGATAAAACTGAGAAGCTAAATTGGATTAAGAAACGAAAAGATTTGATAATCGGCGGTAGTGCATGTGGAATACTGTTATTTATTTCCAGCAATTTTCAGCAGGTTGGGATTCAATATACTACAGCGGGAAAAGCCGGATTTATTACGGCACTTTACATTGTTATCGTACCTGTTCTCGGAATTTTCCTTCATCGCAGGAGTAGTATAAAAATCTGGATAGGTGTTGTCGTTGCTCTGTTCGGATTATATCTGCTTTGTATACAGGAGAATTTCACCTTGGGAAAGGGCGATGGTCTGGTGCTTGTATGTGCCGTTACATTTTCTTTTCACATTATGGTTGTCGATTATTTTTCACCTAAGGTAGATGGTATAAAAATGTCCTGCATTCAATTTTTTGTCTGTGGTATTTTATCGTCAGTCTGTATGTTTTTGTTTGAAAACCCGCAGATATCACAGATTCTTTCAGCATGGCTTCCCATTTTATATGCGGGAGTTATGTCCTGCGGAATAGCATATACACTACAGATTATAGCACAGGAAGGGATGAATCCGACTGTTGCTTCGCTGATACTAAGTATGGAAGCAGTTGTCTCCGTGCTGGCAGGATGGATACTGTTGCATGAAAAGTTGAGTGCAAGGGAACTGACAGGATGTGTATTTATGTTTGCTGCGATTATTTTAGCACAGCTTCCGCAACGGAAAAAAGTGTGATATAATAATTGTAAATAGTCATATTGAGAAAGGATATTGTCATAGAAATTATGGATAACGGAAAAATGGAAATAGATAACGGTGGGTTAGAGACTGCTTCGGAAGAATTTGCAAAAGACAGGACAAAAGAAAACTTTGTAAAGCTGATGGAGCTGTTAGAGAAAGCGGTTGTATACATGCCGTCTCTTCCGCCGGAAAACATGAGTGAAGAATCTCTGAAATCGCTAAAAGAGGGTAAAGGTGTAAAACTGCCGAAGGATGCAAAGATAACCCCCTGCCTTTTAAAAAAGAGTACCGGAGAGCAGGCGCTTCCGATTTTTTCTTCAGGAAAACATATCCCGAAAGACAGAAGGAATCCTGTGGTTCTTGCAGTACCGTTTTTTACCTGTGTAGCAATGGTAATGGCAAATTCGGATAAGGTTGAGACAGTTGTGCTTAATCCTTTTACACACAACATAACCATACCTAAACAGATCCTGGAAGTGGCACATAGAAGAAGAACGGCGCCTACAAAGACGGTAAAAGTGACCGAAGCTCAGTTTCATCAACTTGCGCACAGCCGCATTGCGTTTGAACTTCTGCCGGTTTTTTTGTATGAAAAACAAGAGGAAGGACTTAAACAGTTGCAAAAAGAGGCAGGAGAATTTCTGCTGTCCCTGTATACATCTATCTACCCTAAGGAAATCAAAGCTCCATACAGTGAAGAAGATTTTTCTGTTATGACATTGAATGTTACGGATGATATACAGATTACCAGAATCGATATGCCTGAGAAAAACTTAGCGGAGGGTTTATGCAGACGCATTTATGCCGTTTGGAAAAGGGAAGCGGAAGCTATAGAGTATTACACCATTGAGAGGGCCGGGAGCGGAAATAATATCGGCAGAGTATATGCGGACAGAAATCATACAGTGATAGAGCCGGCGCCGGACAATGGTGTTGAAATTGAGAAGATTATGAGTCTTGCATCGAAAGCTCCTCAGTAGTATTTTTTTCGGGAAGCGTAATAAGTACTTTCAGGATGCGGTTTTTATTAATACCCTGAGCTTTAAGCGCTATCCCGTTATCAAGCAGAATGGATTCATTGTTTTCAGGAAGTCTTTCTAACTGTTCAATCATTAGACCTCCGATTGAATCAAAATCTTCTGAATTTAAGTCAGTTTCCAATGCATTGTTGATATCGTCAAGTTTCATACCGGCTTCTACGAGAAATTGTCCGGGCTCGATTTCTTTGATAAGTTCTTCCTCGTCTTCGTCATACTCATCACGTATATCTCCGACGATTTCTTCAATCAGGTCTTCCATTGTAATCATGCCGACTGTTGCGCCGTACTCGCTCAGAACGAAGGTAATATTATGGGATTTTTCTCTCATTTCCATCATCAAATCGGAAATCTTCTTATATTCATATGTATAGTAAGCTTTTCTCAGTAATTTCTTAATCTGAAATTTCTCTTTATCCTTTACCAGAATGAAATCTTTGATATTGATTATACCGATAATGTCATCCGGGTCTTCGTCATATACAGGAATACGTGTAAACATGAAAGCGCGGAAGGTGGATAATACCTCTTCATAGGAAGCGGCTACATGTATGCTTGTCATATGGATTCGTGGAATCATGATGTCTTTGGCAACAGTATCTCCGAAATCAAACACATTATAGATAAGTTCTCGTTCCTCCGACTCAATGGCGCCGCCTTCATGACTTACATCCACATAAGTTTTTAATTCGTTAT
>JAIDPH010000088.1 GCA_029062885.1 Lachnospiraceae bacterium | reverse complement strand
AAATCAAACAATCCATTTCAGAGACTGTCTTTTGTCGTAAATATTCCATCTGTCATGAATTTATTCAAAAGAGATACAAACCGTTTACTGTCATAAAGTATTCCAAAGTCCTTCTTCTGATGCTATTGTCACGGCTTTGTGAAATATGCAAGGACGCGTATACGTTCCGTAACAAATTTATTTCTGTTCTTAAGGATAAGTATCAGCCCAGTACCGTATATGATAAGAAATACCGAGAGCTCAAGAATGAACGACCTTGGGAAGATGTGGATAGTCTGCTCAATGATATAAATTTTAAAGAGCTTTTTTCAGAGTTGGAGGCTTTGACACATAAGGATCTGAAGGAGGGCGAGAAATATGATTCCCGCAACAAGATGATTGCCGATGTATTTTTGGGAAGGGAAGGATATGATAAGTTTGACTCGTTCTACGGTATTTTTACCAAACGGCTCTTTGCTGCGGATTATTACAGCGCATGCTTTTTCTACCACAGACTTGGGTTCCAACTCAGAAAGACCAAGGCGGTCGAGGAGAAATATGAGAAGATCTTTGCATCCCCTGAGAATTTCAAGTACACATACCATGTCGTCAAGTACATAAACAGGATAATCAAAGGCATACGTTTCCCTATGGCCAAAGGTGCCGACACAGCTGAAGGAGGTGAGGATACGGATACCGCAGTTTCAGAAAGGAACCTTGACCAGAAAGGATGTCGTGTGGTGATCGACTCAATCAGAAACTCCCTGGAGGCTCGATACATTAAGGAGAGGTATTCTGCATTCTATCTAATTGCTGTTCATGATGAGGAGAAACGGGCAAGGCAGCATCTTAAGGACAAACTGAATTCCATATATGACAGGCCGGAGGACCGGAAAGACGATAGATGGGACCAATGTCTTGACAGCGAGGTCAACTGTATATTCCGACTTGGGAAAAACGAACAGAAGAAGGATCATTTCGAGGAGGGAAGGTTCTCTGCCCCTAATACGGAGCAATGCGTGGCCGATGCCGAAATCCATATTCTAAATTCAGACATAGAGGATAAAACGGCACCTTATTTCCAATCAATGGCCGAGCAATGGATGAAGTTCGCATCGCTTATACTGCATCCGGGTCTCATAACACCCAGTTCTGAGGAAAGGTGCATGGTTGTCGCGTATACAGCCAAGTTCAACAGCGGATGTCTTTCAAGACAAGTGGGAGCGGTTATAACCAATAAGGCCCACAGCATACGCGCCATAGGCTGGAACGATGTCCCATACGGTCAGGTTCCATGCTCCCTGAGGTCGTTGTATGATTTTCCAAAGATGGACAGAATGGGATCTGAAAGGATGGAATACATGTACAGTGAGTTTGAACGTGGAAATAACCAATATAGAAATGGCTTCTCCTTCAGGAAGAACGTGATGATAAAATATAAGGATCTTGGCAAAAACGGCTATGACGCATGCCTGAACGGAATGCCACTTCCCTATTGCTTCAAGAGCCTTCACAATGAGTTTGAGGAGAATAAGAACCAGGTGCATACACGTTCGCTGCATGCGGAGGAGAACGCGATGCTCCAGATATCGAGATTCGGAGGTGAGGGACTTGAGAACGGGATCATATACGTAACTGCGAGTCCTTGCGAGCTTTGCTGCAAGAAACTTTATCAGATCGGTGTCCGCAAGATAATATATATCGATGAATACCCCGGTATATCACGGCAGAATATAATAGCCATCGGATATAAACGTCCGGATCTTAAGCAATTTCAGGGTGCGTATGGAATAACCTACTTCAAGCTCTATCAGCCGATAATGTCTCTGAAGGAGGAGCTGGCATTGAGAATGAAGGAGCAAATCACTCCTCCTCAGAAGTCATTGGCGACATTCATCAAGAGGAGCCTTAAGAAAGATCCTTCTCTACAACTGTCATCTCAGGAAGAACTTGATGAACTAATAAAACTCTTAAAGGATAAATACGAAGATAATCAATGTTGAAAATAATAATATCTTACCTTAAACATCTGGTATTTTCTATATCTTTTTATTGCAAAACATATCTATCTGATTGAAACCAAGCACCTGGACAGTAACTAATCAATATATTGGCCTCTATAAAGACGCTTATGTATACACATATGTTCATTGGATACCTATAACCACCAGGTACAAGTAAGATATTTAAGAATTGCTAATAAATACTATAACGACTTTTTAATATTTCATTATGATTATTGTTATTGGCGCAACCAGTTTTATAGGGGTGCACACCGTGGTCGAACTTGTCCGTCAAGGAGAGAAAGTCCTTGTTACCGGACGTAATAATCGCTTCAGAGGTTTCTACGAGTCATTGGGTGTCTCTTACATCAATCTTGATTTAATGAATCCTGAAGACTTCGAAAAACTGCCAAAGAATGCGATTGAAGGTGTAATACTTTTAGCGGGGTTATTACCCGCTAATGCCCCAGTAAATCTCGACAAAGATGAGAATGCTGCTGACTATTTTAAAATCAATACTATAGGCACAATAAATTGTCTAGAGTACTGTAGGAAGAATAGTATAAAGCGAGTGATTTCCACCTGTTCTTATGGAGATGTTCGTAAAGCATGGAATGGAACTCGAAGATTGACTGAAGATGAGCCTCGTAATTTTTATTTTACTGGAGACCATTCAGTATACACCATTTCTAAAAATGCGGCTAATGATGTAATGGAATATTACAACCAACAACATGGTATGAAAAACGCCGTTTTCCGTTTTCCTACTGTATTTGGTGTCACTCCACATATGAGCCTTTATGTGAATGGAGAAATGAAAAAAAGCGGATTTCAAATCTTTATAGAGAAAGCACTCAACGCAGAAGACATAACAGTTTATGGAGATGCTCAGATGATACGGGATGTGGCTTATGTAAAAGACGTGGCTCATGCTTTTTACCTTGCAATCAAGAATGAGAACACATATGGGCTTTATAATATGACAGCAGGAGGAGGTGTAACCCTTCAAGAACAGGCTGAAGTCATGAGGGATATTTTCCATCCTAATGATGACAGGCGATCTAAGATAATCTACCGACCTGACATTCCAAATAATACTACATCCTATCTCTTCTCAATGGAAAAAGCAAAAAGAGATTTTGGATTTGAACCTCAATTTAAAACTTTCCGAGATATGATGATAGATTTCAAGAAGGATTGGGATAACGAATTATATAAGGACCTATTCAAGTATTGAAAAAGTGTATAAAAATTTCTTCAAAAGAATCATTGATTTTTTTATTGCTCTTATCGCCCTCCCTTTTGTGTTGATATTGTGCTTAATTATAT
>JAIDPH010000087.1 GCA_029062885.1 Lachnospiraceae bacterium | reverse complement strand
TTCCCAAACCAAGAAACTTGTGGAAGAAATCAACGGAACCATGACTAATGTAAAAAGCAAAGAAGGTCAGCTTTTAGGATGTTTTGAAACCATGAATGAATTGGTAGACAGTAACGTGGAGAGCGCACAGGATACGCAGGTCGCCATACGTGATTTCAGCGCCATTGCGCAGGAAGTCAGGGATAAGACCGGAAAAACAGTTGCCTATGCGCAGTCGGCCCAGAAAAAGGCGGGAAATATTCAGGACGAAATGGAAAAAGAACGGGCAATCTATTCAAATTTAAATAAAACAGTTTATGATTTAAAAATGCAGCTTTCCCGCAAAAGCGTGTTGTTTGAGGATGTGAAAAACGTACTGTGCCAGATTCCCTATGTATGTGGCGAGTACGAAGGGAAAGAATTCATTATCAATGAGAGTTCCCAATGATGAAAACTAGAATTGCAGGATGCGGTAAAAAAGGCACCGGAGCTTCTGCGTGAAGCAGGAGTGAGCGAGGACAAGAAGTTTGCGGCAGGCTGTTCCCGTGAGGTTATCTCTCAAGGTGCAGAGCGGCTTGGCTGGGAATTGGAAGAGCTTTTTGACAAGACGATTCAGGCGATGAGAAGCTGTGAGGCTAGTGTGGCAGAGGCCATGGCGAACAATTCATAAAAAGTGGAATTTGCGTATAGCAGACAGACCTGTAGAGCATTATGAAAGTGCTCTATGGGTCTTTTTTTCAATTTTACAATTTAGCATCTTTTCGGGTGTAAGATACCATCTGTAACGCTTATGCATAAAAAAAAACGGAGGTCTTGAATGACTGATTAAACACTATTCGGTCGAAAAACGCAAACAATAAATCGTTATTCGGTTAAATAATGCAAAAATAATAGAAATATTGATTGAGATATGTTATACTTTTGGCAAGGAGGGAAAATGCATGGAGCGTAAAACATTACAACAGTTAATAAGATGGAAAAATAAGTCAAATAGAAAGCCGCTTTTGATTACAGGAGTTCGTCAGTGCGGAAAAACGTACTTAATTCGAGAGTTTGGAAAGGCGGAGTTTGAAGATACAGCATATTTCAATTTTGATGGAAATCAAGGCATAAAGTCTATATTTGATTATGATTTTAATGTGGAAAGAATTGCAGATGAACTTGCAACAATTATCTTGGGAGAAAAGATAGTACCAGGAAAAACATTGGTAATATTTGATGAGATTCAGGATTGTCCGAGAGCAATTCAGTCTCTTAAATATTTTTGTGAAGATATGCCAGATCTTCATATTATAGCAGCGGGTTCTCTTCTTGGTGTTGCTTTAAGGAAAGAGGGGATATCGTTTCCTGTGGGTAAAGTTGATAGAATTGAGATGTTTCCTATGAGCTTTGAAGAATTTGTGACTGCAGACGGTGGCAGGAAATATATTGATGGAATTCAAAAGCTTGATTATGAAAGAGAAATTTCGGAGCTTTACACGATACCATTAGAAAAATATTTAAAAAATTACTATATTGTTGGTGGAATGCCGGAAGCAGTGCAGGTTTGGATTGACACACATGATTATAAAGAAGTGGAAGAGGTTCAGGACAGAATTCTAAAAGATTATGCTGATGACTTTGGAAAACATGTATCACCGGATACTGCTACAAAAATAAAATTAATATGGGACGCAATTCCTGCACAGATTGCACGTGATAACAATAAATTTATATTTTCTCATGTGAAACAGGGAGCACGTTCAAAAGACCTAGAGGATGCATTGGAATGGTGTGTGAATGCCGGTATAGCTTATAAATTAAATATGGTTCCAACACCGGAATTACCTTTGTCAGGAATGGCGGATAGCACATATTTCAAAGTTTACATGTCTGACGTAGGATTGCTTAGAAGAAAATCAAATGTAAATTTCAGAACTATCTTGGAAGGAGATTCGGCATATATTCATTTTAAAGGTGCATTGACAGAGAATTATGTTATGACACAGATGAAATGTATGGGAGTAGATGCGTATTTTTGGAGAACAAAGGCAGATGCGGAAGTAGATTTTATTTCTGATTACGAAGGAGTACTAATGCCGATTGAAGTAAAAGCAGCAGATAATACCAAGGCGAAAAGCCTGAATGTGTTCTGTCAAAGATATCAGCCTAAGATGGCCATAAAAACATCTTTAAAGAATGTCGGAGACAATATGGATGGCAGTACCCATGTATGGAGCCTGCCATTATACGCGATTTTTAGGTTGAAGGATTATGTGGCTCATGAGATGGGCTGGCAATAGGATTTGCTGGTTGGATACCGGTTGTGAGAAAGAAATATTGAAGAAAAGGATTTGGTTTAGTATAATATATGAGAGATTTTATTTTTGACTATATCAAAAAGAAATACAAGGCATCTCCGGAATATCCATGGAGCAAGTACGACAGCAATGCCGTGTTTAGACACTCAGATAACAACAAGT
>JAIDPH010000086.1 GCA_029062885.1 Lachnospiraceae bacterium | reverse complement strand
CTTTAAAAAGGTGTTTACTGTCTGTTTCGCCCATTGCTTTCCCTCTTCCTGTTCCAGAAATGAAACAATCTCGGAAAACTCTTTAGCCGTCCCCGCTTTCCATAGATAATCCATAATCAAACTTTCTGATTGTGATATTCCGCATGTTATTTTCTCAGGCATATACTCTCCCAACTGTGATTAATTTCAACATTTTACATTAATTTATTACGTTTTTATTATACTACATCAATGTAGTACTGTAAAGTATAAAAAAGCATCGTAATTCTCTAAAATTACGATGCTTCTTTTTTATTATACAAGCTGCCTGACAAGCCTGTTCCAAAGTTTTGTCTATTTATACATTTCTACCAGATAATCCTCTACGGCCTGTGCCATTGCATCTTGTGCCAGATTAGCCGCACCGTAGCTTGCAGTATCAATGCTCAACCCTGCTTTCTCAAAAACCGCCTGATATACAATATCAGTTTTTACGGTTTCCTCCGCTCGCTTTGTCAGTTCCTTCTCATAGGAAAGTTCATTATTGACTTCATCGCTTCTTAAATCCCATATATTTTTATAACCTTCCATACCAAGGCTTGTATACAGCTGGTTATAGTAATCCATATAACTCTCATCTTCATACTTGGTAATAGATTTTACCGCTTTTAAGTAAGCTTTCGGGTAAGAATTTACTGTGGAATTCTCAATAACATAGTTGGTAAGGTATTCTCCAAGATGTTCCTCATAATAATCATTTTCTACCTTAGCGCGGTATTCCGCCGCTGTGGAAACACCCTCGCCTTTAAGATTCTCAGCGACAAACTCATCAGTAAGCTCAGGAGTCACCATAATGCCATGAATGGTAACTGCAAAGCTTGCTTCCTTGCCGCCCAGTTCATCATCAAAATTTTCAGGAAACGTAACATTCACCGTTATTTCTTCTCCCGGCTTATGTCCTATAAGCTGCTCCTCAAAATTATCAATAAAAGCTCCGGAACCAATCGTCAGATTATAACCTGCGCCTCCACTGTTGCCGCCTTCAAACGGGGTGCCGTCAACCGTACCTACATAATCAATATTAACCGTATCACCATCCGCAATTTCCAGACTTACGTCATCACTAAGCGCCCTGTGGGAGACAAGCGTTGAATTAATGGCATTCTCAACCTCTTCTTCCGTAGCAGCTACTTCATTCGCAGGTACTGAAATATTTTCATAATCGGCCAGCGTCACAAGCGACAATACATCAACGCCGTCAATCCTTCCGTCAGCCGTCAGTCCTGTACTTAAGTTAGAATTTGAAGCAGTCCGTATAGCTGCTATATAAATCGGTCTGCTAACAGCCGCCGCAATAGCCAAAACAATGACTACCGCCACCGCGATACCTCCAATTCTGGCATTACGTTTCTGTTGCCTTTCCTTCTCAAGCAGCTTCCTGCGCTCTTCGCGTTTGGCCTTGCTCTTACTCATGCTTTCATTATCATTTACTTTAGTAGTCTTATTATTTGCCATTTTATATATCCTTCTCTCTCATATTTTATTCTATCCGTAGTTCTTAAAACCATCTAAATTAATTTAACACAATTCTGCAAGAAAATAAATATGTATATATTAAAATTCACAAATAATGCACAATTTCCGCTGTCGATATTGAATATCTTAATTTTATCTTTTCATTTATAAAAAATGAGAGCCAATCAAACCGTATCACGACTTGATTAGCTCCCAATTTAAGCCACTTTATGGGATTTTCTTATAACTTCCAACAAATTCCCTAGAACTTCCCAGCCTTAGCAGCTTCCTCAATAGAAACCGCAACAGCTACAGTAGCGCCTACCATCGGGTTGTTACCCATACCAATCAGACCCATCATCTCAACATGTGCCGGTACTGAAGAAGAACCTGCGAACTGAGCGTCTGAATGCATACGTCCCAATGTATCCGTGAAACCATAGGAAGCAGGACCTGCAGCCATGTTATCAGGGTGAAGTGTACGTCCTGTACCGCCGCCTGATGCAACTGAGAAGTATTTCTTTCCGGCTTCTGTTCTCTCTTTCTTATATGTACCTGCTACCGGATGCTGGAATCTGGTAGGATTGGTAGAGTTACCTGTAATGGAAACGTCTACGTTCTCTTTCCACATAATTGCAACGCCTTCCGGAACGGAGTTAGCGCCATAGCAGTTTACTTTGGAACGAAGTCCGTCTGAATAAGCGATTCTCTCGATTTCCTTTACTTCGTTAGTGTAAGGATCGTATTCTGTCTCAACGAATGTAAATCCGTTGATTCTGGAAATAATCTTTGCAGCGTCTTTTCCAAGTCCGTTCAAAATAACGCGCAGAGGTTTCTGACGAACCTTATTAGCCTTCTCAGCGATACCGATAGCGCCTTCTGCCGCTGCAAAAGACTCATGACCTGCTAAGAATGCAAAGCAGTCTGTCTCTTCTTCCAATAACATC
>JAIDPH010000085.1 GCA_029062885.1 Lachnospiraceae bacterium | reverse complement strand
ACCGGCGCTGACGTGGGCGGTAACGATATCGGTTCTTTTGCCGATACAGAGACCGGAAAGGTCATAGGGAAAGCTTTGATCGCAAAGGATGTTGACGTTATCTTTACAGCGGCCGGAACAGCCGGAAGCGGTGTTCTGGAAGCGGTTAAGGAGGCGGATGACGTCTGGTACATCGGATGTGATATTGACCAGTATGATGACGGCGCTGACGGGAATCGGAACGTCATGCTGACTTCCGCCATTAAGGTGATGCATAGTGATGTTGAGAAAACATTGAATGCGATCTCTGTCGGTTTTTTCGGAGGCGGGAATGTAACTCTTCAGGCCGATACGGGTTCCACAGGCTATGTAAGTACGGAGGGAAGAAATCAGTTATCGGCAGGAACGATCGAAAAGCTGGATGCGGCCTATGAATCGATAATATTAGGAGACATCGTGCCGGCGGCTAATTTTAACGGTATAACGCCGGAGAATTTCACATGGAAATGATATATAGCAATCTTTCATAAGGAGATAAACAATGACCGAGAATATTACTGTATTTACACAAAACAGCATACGGATTACTGACGGGGACAGGCAGATATATATTGACCCTTTCCAAATGCACGAGGAGCCGCATGATGCGGATTACATTCTTATCACACATGACCATTATGACCATTTTTCGCCGGAGGATATAAAAAAGGTCGCAGGCAGTGATACTATTATGATTGTACCTGAGAAGATGCAGGGCAAGGCAAATGAGGCCGCTGATCTTGTGAGTAGAATCATAACCGTGAAACCAGGTGCCTGTCATGAAATTGATGGTTTGGAGATTGAGACGGTTCCGGCGTATAACATCTTAAAGCCGTTCCATCCTAAAAACGCCGAATGGGTAGGATATATCCTCCGGGTAGACGGTAAGCGAATCTACATTGCCGGGGATACGGATGCAACCAAAGAAGCAGAGTCGGTAAAGTGTGATATTGCTCTCATCCCTATCGGCGGGACATACACGATGGATGCAAAGAAAGCAGCGGAGCTGGTAAATACGCTTTGTCCGATTGTCGCGATTCCTGTTCATTATGGAAATGTAGTCGGAAAGCCCGGCGATGGGAATGTATTTGCGGATAATGTGAAAGACCCGATCAAGGTGGAGTTTAAGATTTCTTTTTAATGAAAACATTTCTCATGAATTTGTCAGGCTGGCTTTGTAGGCTTCGCCCCATGCCGCCATAGAATCCAGAATTGGACGCAGGGTTTCGCCCAGTTCGCTTAAAGCATATTCCACCCGTGGCGGAACCTCCGGATATACGGTGCGTGTTATAATGTTATCGGATTCCAAAGAACGCAGATTGTCGGTCAATACTTTCTGGCTGATTCCGGCCAGGTCTTTTTTCAGTTCATTAAAACGCCAGGGGCGTGTCAACAGATTTCGTATAATCAATAATTTCCATTTACTTCCGATTAGTTCTACTGTTGTCGCTACAGGACAGATTGGCAGTTCTTCCTTTGTCAGCATCGGTTAATCTCCCTAAAAGTTTATTTTAGAATGTAACATACTAAGTATAATCTAATATACAAAAACGGTCAAGTGGATATGGAGGGTAGGTTACCAAAAGGCAACAAAGTTACCCAAAAGTGACTTAGTAATAAATAGTTAAAGTGCATTTTTATCTGATGTTGTGTTGTTTCATCATGTTTTAAAGTGCCTGAAAATATGGGCTTTTTACATGATGTATCTTTTGTCATGTTTCATCTTGTTATTTTAAAGTGGGTTAAATTGTGGGTTAAATTTAAAGCTCCTTATGACTGCTGCCATGAGGGGTTTTTGTAATGGTACAAATTGCTTCTTAGAATATGATACCATAAAAGAAAGAAAAAGAGTTGGAGTAGATTGCATGGAAAGTTCCGCATAGCGGACGTAAGCACATGTTTGGCTTGAAATTATAATGAATATTGATCTGGGGTATATTGTTGAGAATGGAGGATAGGAAGTGGGAGAGACGATGGAAGCGCAGGAGACAAAGAAAATTTATAGGCGGCAGTATCGGAGCAAGAACCGCGACAAAATAAATGCCCAGCATAGGGCGTGGAGTGCCAGAAATAGGGATAAGCTGAAAGAATATCAGCGGAAGTACTGGGAAAAGAAAGCTGAAACAGGAAACATCCGTCTGCCGTGGTCAGCTTATGGCATCACTGAGGAGCGGTACAATGAGCTGCTGGAGGCTGCCCGGTCTAGTCTGTATGACGCGGAAGTCCTCTCTGCAGCAGCCAAGGCGGACAGGGCAGTGGCAGGCCATATCATCCTGTCAGTAGTGGAGGGTGTATCTTATGATCATCTGGAATTTCATGAGAAGCTTGGTCGATGCACGCTTGGGCGTACAAATTTTTATGGTGCGCGGCGGCTGTTCTTCCATTATTTGGATTGTGCGCTTAAGGAATTACAGGAAAAGGGAAAGGAATAAAGAGACAGTTATGACCACATTACAGGCAACTGCACTGGAAAAAGAGATAGACAAGCAGATTGAAGAAAAAGAAAATGAATTCATGAAAGAAATACTCAGAGGGTGTGAGGATACGGACAGTACAGAGGTATTATGTGCAAAGATGATCCGGAATGCAATTGGGATATCCATAAAGTTATCTGTAGGAACAACCCTGGATATGCTGATTAATTTTGGCATAGTGGAACCTCATGATGAGGAGCAGCTTAGGAAGAATATTATATCTGTTGTAAAGTAAATATAAAAACGGTACCGGCTGATAATTGGTTTCA
>JAIDPH010000084.1 GCA_029062885.1 Lachnospiraceae bacterium | reverse complement strand
TGTCAGTAAATAAAAAATATCTCAGATGAGAGAAAAAGAAAGGACGGTATTTGTGATGAAAAAGAGTACATTTGTAGCAATGATTTTAGGAACAATTGGAGGAATTTTATTTGCGCTTGGAATGTGTATGGCATTAATTCCAGAGTGGAATACGCTCCAGCAGGGGATTATTATGGGAGTAGCCGGAATGATTGTACTGCTCGCAATGGTGCTTGTATGGAGAAAGATGGAGAATAAGGCTCCTATTAAGCCATCGGGCAAGACCATCGGTGCCATATTGATCGGCATTATCGGTGCATTGCTGCTCGGTGTTGGCATGTGTCTTACAATGGTATGGAGTCATATGGTTTTGGGTATTATCATTGGAATCATAGGAATTGTTGTTCTCCTTTGCCTGATTCCGTTTATTAAGGGATTAAAGTAGGTATTAGCAGGTGAATTTGCATTTGTTCACAATTTGGACACAAATTGCAAACAAAACTTAAACAATAATAGGATATAATGCATAAGGTATGAAAAGTGAGATATACAAGGAGAGCATGGGTAAGGTATGGATGTACAGCGGATAATGGAAATTTTAAAAAAGGTATTTAAGCTGTCTCCAATACCTACCCTGTTTATAGCAATACCATCATTTGCTTTGGTGATTTATGTACTTTCTAATGGAATGGAAGGAGCTATTTCGTATATTGCGTATATTTTGTCTGCTTATGCTCTGATTATTTCTATTATAGGAATAGTGGACATTGTCAAATGGGTAAGGCGTGGAATAGAGAATCACCCAATAGTTAAAAAGGCATTGAGCATTCCTGTTTTGAAAAGATATATGACAGAAGCGGCATTTCGAACAGAAGCCTCTTTGTATCAGGGATTGTTTATTAATTTGCTGTATGTGGCAGTAAAGTTCTTTTCCGGAGTATATTATCGGTCATTGTGGTTTGGAGAACTTGCAGTATATTATCTTTTACTTGCGGTAATGAGATTTTCCCTGCTTCGTCATGTAAGGAGGCACAAGGAAAATAAGATTGCAGAGTGGAGAAAATATCGGCTTTGTGGGATTATGCTGCTATTTATGAATGGGGCGCTGGCGGCTATCATAGCGATTGCCATAAGAGAAAATAAGGGATTTGAGTATGCAGGAGTATTGATTTATGTCATGGCATTATATGCCTTTTATACCATAATTATAGCAGTCATCAATGTTTATAAGTTCAGAAAATATGGAAGTCCGGTTCTGTCAGCAGCGAAAGTTATTAATTTAACAACAGCGATGGTATCTATTTTTGCATTGGAGACAGCCATGTTGACACAGTTTGGCGGGGATGATGCAGATTTTCGGCAGATTATGACGTCTGCAACGGGTACAGGAGTATGTGTAATTGTACTTGGAATGGCGGTATTTATGATTATCCGGTCAACCAAGGTATTAAAAAATGCTGCCGGACAGAATCCAGAGATAGAATTTTTGAATGGGGGTAATGGCACATGATTAACATACTTGTGGTGGAAGATGATGTAAAACTGAACCAAATCGTCTGTACCTATTTAAATGACAGTGGCTTTCGGGCAAAAGGGTGTCTGAATGCAAATGAAGCTTATGATGAAATGTACAATAATCTATATGAACTGATTATTTCAGATATCATGATGCCGGAGATTGATGGGTTTGAGTTTGCCCGGACCGTGAGACAGGTGAATAAGACGATTCCCATTTTGTTTATGTCGGCAAAGGATGATCTGCCTTCCAAGCAAAAAGGCTTCCAGCTTGGAATTGATGATTACATGGTAAAGCCCATTGAGCTGGATGAACTGCTGCTTCGTGTCAGGGCATTGCTGCGCAGGGCAAATATTGAAATGGAGCGAAAGATTACAGTGGGAAATCTGGTGCTGGATGCAGATGGGATGAGTGCAGAAATTGACGGCGAGGAAATCGCCCTTACCACAAGAGAATTTAATATTCTCTATAAGTTGTTATCCTATCCGAAAAAGACTTTTTCCAGAGCACAGCTTATGGATGAATTTTGGGGTGTGGACAGCGATACCAGCCTGCGGGCAGTGGATGTGTATGTGACAAAGCTGCGGGATAAATTGTCGGAATGTGACGGATTTAAGATTGTGACAGTCAGAGGACTAGGCTATAAGGTGGTACTGCAATGAAAAAAGGCGATGACAGGCAGGATAAAAAAATAAAACAGGACCGCTTTCCGACCTCTCTTTTTGCAATTTATTTATGTGTACTGCTTCTGATGTCAGGTATTCATATAGGGCTTATTGTTTTTATGGGGACCGTACAATGGAATTCGGTGGTACAGTCCGTCATTCCCATATTGTATTGGGCATTGATTGCGCTGGGACTTACTTTATATGCAAAACAAAAGATGCGCACAGTCTATGAGGAGCCCATGCATAAGCTGGCGGAGGCTACCACAAAGGTGGCGCAGGGAGACTTTTCCGTATATGTTCCCACCATTCATACAGCAGATAAGCTGGATTATCTGGATGTGATGATTCTGGATTTTAATAAAATGGTGGAAGAATTGGGAAGCATTGAAACTATTAAAACGGATTTTGTATCCAATGTTTCCCATGAAATGAAAACACCGATTGCTATCATCAAAAATTACGCAGAACTTTTACAGATGGATGGAGTGACTGAGGAGCAGCGTAGGGAATATGCCGCTTCCATTGAAAATGCCGCTCTCAGGCTTTCCAATTTGATCACAAATATCTTAAAATTAAATAAATTGGAAAATCAGAAACTTATGCCAGAGATGACAACCTATGATGTATGCCGGCAGCTTTGCGAATGTATTCTTCAATTTGAAGAGGCATGGGATGAAAAGGAAATTGAGTTGGAAACGCAGATAGAAGATAGGGCAATGGTCAGGGCAGATGCCAATCTGCTTGAGCTGGTATGGAACAATCTGCTTTCCAATGCCATAAAATTTACGCAGCCTGGAGGAACCGTTGCTGTCAGCCAGACATCGGATGAGAAGTATGTAAGAGTGTCCGTATCTGATACAGGTTGCGGCATAAGTAAAAAAAGCATAAACCATATTTTTGACAAGTTTTATCAGGGCGATACTTCCCATTCAAAAGAGGGAAACGGGTTGGGACTAGCATTAGTCAAGCGGGTGCTTGAGCTGATGGATGGCGATATTCAAGTTTCCAGCAAGGAAGAGGAAGGCAGCACTTTTACCGTAACGCTGCCCATAGCTTTGACAGATGTGGACGGGGAGTAAGGAAATAATAGATAATAATTGGCAGGCACTGCCTGAACAGGAGAATGGAAATGGATGATACAGGAAAACAGCAGAGAAATTTTGTGGGATATGAATATAAAGAAATCATTGCTGAGGGCAGCAGGGCATCTTTTTTGCTGGATGGGTATGAGAGTTTTGGGTGGGAAGTAGACGAGAATGTTCCCGGCAGCAGCGTTCCATCTCATGCATCTGCTTATGCACCTGCACAAAAGAAGGTAGCCCTGCACCTGAAAAGAAATCGGAAGATTATCAATAAAATGGAACTTACAAGGCTTCAGAGAAATTTTGAGGCGTGCGTAGATGAAATTGATGCATTGGAAAAAGCGAAAACCTCCAAGGCAGTTATGTATGCGCTGATAGTGGCGGTTATTGGCACAGCATTTATGGCAGGGTCTACCTTTGCGGTTACAGCGCAGGTGCCGAATTACATTTTAATGGTTGTGCTTGCCATTCCCGGTTTCCTTGGATGGATACTTCCCTATTTTTTATATAAAAAGATTGTAAATAGGCAGACGAAAAAGCTGACACCACTAATAGAAGCAAAATATGATGAAATTTATGAGATATGTGAGAAGGGAAACAAGCTGTTACATTGAGATGATATAACGTGAAA
>JAIDPH010000083.1 GCA_029062885.1 Lachnospiraceae bacterium | reverse complement strand
TGCTGACAGCGGTTGAGGAGGAGGGATATGATTGCGCGTCGGCAAGACGGGTGTCAAGAAAAGGGGAACCAAAGTTCCGAAGTTTTTTTTCTAAAGCATTTTATTATATTATTAATCGCGTTACGGCGATAGACTTGGTTCCGGGAAGCACAGACTATCGCTTAATGAAGCGCAGCGTAGTGAAAGCCATTGTTTCAATGACAGAACGTGAAAGATTTACTAAAGGTATTTACTCATGGATTGGATTCAAAAATAAATGGATTGAGTATGAAAATGTTGAAAGAGCTTTCGGAAAGACAAAATGGAGTCTTGGCGGACTGTTTCGTTATGCATATAGTGGATTTATTGCATTTGCAACGACGCCATTACGTGGTGTAGTTTATTTAGGAATGTTGATTGTAGTAGTATCAGTTATATATGCAATCATAATTTTCATAGGTGCTTTACAATCTCCCGAAAGTCGAACAGGATACTCATCAATAATGCTTACATTACTCCTTTTGGGTGGAGTTATTATTACTTTACTAGGAATAATAGGAGAGTATTTAGCAAGAATCTATATGGAAGTAAAGAAACGCCCGCTTTATTTTGAAAGAGAATCAAATATAGATGATGACAGTTTTAAAGAAACATAAATCATAAGGAGCAAATCAAACATGAAAATCCTAATGGTATTTGGCACCAGACCCGAAGCGATAAAAATGTGTCCACTGGCGCTGGAATTAAGGAAGCATAAAGAAATAGAATGTAAAATCTGCCTTACAGGGCAGCATAGGGAAATGCTCAGGCAGGTAATGGAAGCCTTTGAAATACAGGAAGACTATAATTTGAATATCATGAGAAAGAGTCAGACACTGACGACGATTACGACAGATGTACTGGAGAAATTAGAGCCTGTACTGATAGAAGAAAAGCCGGATGTAGTATTGGTGCATGGAGACACTACAACGTCGTTTGCGGCTGCGCTGGCGTCGTTTTATCAGCAAATTCCGGTTGGACATGTTGAAGCCGGACTGCGTACCGGAAATATCTATTCACCATATCCTGAAGAAATGAATCGTCTGCTGACCGGAAGGATTGCTACATATCATTTTGCCCCTACTGAGCGTAACAGAAGCAATCTGCTTAGCGAAAATATAGAGAAAAATGTATATGTGACCGGCAATACGGTCATTGATTCTTTCAAGACAACCGTAAAAGAAAATTATGTTTTTCACAATCCTGTATTGTGCAATATTAACTATACAGATCATAGGGTTGTTCTGGTTACAGCGCATAGGCGTGAGAATCTGGGACTGCCGTTGCAGAATATCTGTCGGGCAATTAAGAGACTGGCAGAGCGACATACTGATATAGAGGTGATTTATCCGGTTCATTTAAATCCGGCGGTACGAGAAACCGTCTATGATATCCTTGATGGTGTGGATAGAATAAAACTGATTGAGCCTATGGACGTTTTGGATATGCATAACCTTATTGCGAGGTGCAATCTGGTTTTGACTGATTCGGGCGGGCTGCAGGAAGAAGCGCCTTCATTTGGCAAACCGGTTTTGGTGATGCGTACGGAAACAGAAAGACCGGAAGCAGTAGATGCCGGAACTGTTAAGGTGGTGGGAGTGAAGGAAGAAGATATTTTCTCAGCGGCCAATCTGCTGCTGGAAAATGAAGGCGAATATAAACTTATGGCACATGCGGTGAATCCATATGGAGATGGTCATGCATGTGAGAGGATAGTGACAGTATTGCAGAATCAATAAATATATGCCGATAAAAGTATTTAGAAGGGGCAGTGGCTATGTGTGGCATATGTGGTTTTATCAGTAAAAATACAATAACGGTAGATGAGCTTAAGCAGATGAACAATACCATGTATCACAGAGGACCTGATGACCATGGGGAAGAAATATATCCCGCGTCTGATGGATATACTGTGGGGTTGGCGCAACGCAGATTATCAATTCTGGATTTATCGGAATTGGGTCATCAGCCTATGCATTCCAAAGATAAGAGGGTTTCAGTAGTTTTTAACGGCGAAATATATAATTTTCATGAAATTAAGGAAGAACTGAAAGATTATCCATTCTGTTCTACATGTGATACAGAGGTAATAATAGCAGCATATTTAAAGTGGGGAATTTCATGCATAGATAGATTTAATGGGATGTTTGCAATTGCCCTGTATGACAGGGAAACACAGGAGTTATATCTTGTCAGGGATAGAATTGGAAAGAAACCATTGTATTACTGGTTAAATGAAGAAAACCTGATTTTCGCTTCCGAATTAAAACCCATTATGGCATGTCCGGGTGTCGGGAAAAAAATCAGGACGGAAATTATATCACGTTATTTATATCATCAGTATATTAATGCTCCGGATACTATTTTTGAAAATATATATAAGCTGGAACCGGGAATGATACTGCGATTCCATGCCGGTAAGATTAATACATGGAAATACTGGGATGTCAAGAAGGTTTATCATGAACAGAAACAGGCTGAGATAACAGATTATGCTCAGGCAAAGGAAGAACTGAAGAACCTGCTTAATCGTTCCGTAAAAATGCGGATGATTGCCGACGTTCCTCTGGGAACTTTTCTAAGCGGCGGATACGATTCATCTATGATTACAGCGATTGCCCAGAGTCAATCTGGCCAGCCGGTGAAGACATATTCTATCGGTTTCAATGAAGAGAAATATAATGAAGCCAAATATGCCAAGGAAGTGGCAAGGCATTTGGGAACCAATCATACGGAAATGTATATTGATGAAAATGAGATGTTTGATCTGGTTGGAAGCATACCGATATATTATGATGAGCCTTTTGCGGACAGCTCTCAGATTCCTTCAATGCTGGTATCGGCATTGGCGAAAAAAGAGGTTACCGTTGTGTTGTCCGGTGATGGCGGGGATGAATTTTTCTGCGGATATAATGTATATGAAATGGTAAAAAAAGCTCAGGAACTGGATGCACTGGGAGAGATAGTTTATAGGATGTGTAACCTTCCGGGAGTCAGGAAGTTAAATGTTTTGCAGAAAATGCCTTTTAAAGTAAGAACCATTGCTTCCAACAGAAATAAAGAAACCAAAACACAGTTTGGCGTAAGCAGTTATATGGAAATATCATGTAATATGGTAAAAGGTAATAAGCTTCCTGTCTTGTATCAGGTAGAGAGCGAGTATCATGAAAAGAACTTGCAGGAGCGAAGGATGCTTTTGGATATGGACACATATTTGCCGGGCGACATTTTGTGCAAGGTAGATCGGGCTTCCATGAAATATTCGTTGGAAGCACGTTGTCCGATTCTTGATAAGGAGGTAATGGAATATTCCTACAGACTTCCACACTCTTTCAAGTATGACAGAGGAGTTAAGAAGAGAATTCTTAAGGATATAGCGTATGATTATATCCCAAGGGAACTGCTGGATAGACCTAAAGTCGGTTTTAGCGTACCATTGGATAAATGGCTTAGGGGTCCGCTGAAGGAACGGATTTTGGATATGGCTTCACATGATTTTATAGTAAAACAAGGAATTTTTGATGCAGATTTTGTGTGTAAAATGCTTAAGACATATATGGAACACGGTGATGCCGGTCCGGCAACCGGAGCTAATTATTCCAAACTGATGTGGTCATATTTTGTATTCCAGCAGTGGTATAATGCATATAGGAGTAATAAGTATGTACTATAGTAAAACGGAAGTGCAATCAAACAATATACCGGAAAGTCGATTGGCAAACATGGAACTGCTGCGGATAGTTTCCATGATGCTTGTTGTGGTACTGCATTTTCTGTGGAAAGGAGACTGCCTTCCGCCTTTATCTCAGTCGTCGATTTCTAATCAGGACTATTTGGCATGGGGACTGGAGGCACTTGCCATTGTGGCGGTTAATGTCTATATGCTGCTTAGCGGATATTTTTTGGTAGAGAGCCGGTTTAGGGTAAAGCGTCTGATTGGATTGCTTTTGCAACTTTGGTTTTATAGTATCGGCATAGGGATTGCCGCGGCCGCATTCGGATATATGCCGGAGGATGGATTTTCCATTTATTATCTGGTGCAGCTATGTCTGCCTGTTTCTTCGAATCATTATTGGTTTATGACGGCATATGTTTTCATGTATCTATTTGCACCTGTATTATCGCAGGGGATTAAAAAACTAACGAAAAAGCAGTTTCAAATAGTGTTATTCCTTATGATTTTTGTGTTTTCAGTGATTAAATCCGTGACTCCGGTAAGACTGGCAGCAGATATGAGCGGATATGACTGCATATGGTATCTGTGCATATTTATGGTTGCTGCTTATATCAGACTGTACGGTTTGCCTTTTTTTAAAAATGCGGCGCATTCTTTTCTTATTTACTTAATGTCCGCCGCATGCATTTTTGGAATTACGCTTCTATTGAGAGTAGTATATATGAAGACAGGAAAACTGGTGAATATGCTGGATATCTGCTATGATTACAATCACATTCTGGTACTTGCCGCTTCAGTAGCATTATTTTATACTTTCTGCCATATAGAAATAAAAAACAGGACATTGAGCCACGTTATCTGCCGGATTGCTCCATATACGCTGGGTGTCTATCTCTGGCATGAACATATAGTAATCAGATATGAATGGACAGGATGGCTCTATGATATAATAGAGGCACCCGACAGCCCGTCTTCTTTAATTATTGTCACTTTGCTGGCTGTAACAGCAGTGTTTGTTATAGGCATTATTCTGGATATGTTGAGGAGTTTGCTGTTTGGCGGGTTGCATATGCTGCTTTTACGCATCAGTGCTTACAGAAGCTTTGACAGATGGCTGGACGGGATTGTTATAGGTCAGAAAAAGGAAGAGATACATGAATAGGCTGAAGAATTCGCAAATTTACAAGGCATGCTGCTATATATTTCCTATAATTCTGTTTCTATATCCGTTGCGCCATATTAATATGGGATTGGACTTAGCAGACACAGGCTATGATTATGCCAATTTCAGGTATGGACTTGAACACATGGATTCAAAGTGGTTTTTTTCTACATATCTGTCAAATGTAGCGGGACATTTTCTGACGTGTCTTCCGGGCGGGCATACTCTTCTTTTTATGAATCTGTATACAGGTATATTTGTGAGTCTGCTGGCGTTTATTTCTTACAGATTCTTAACAAAGAGGATGGAAATACCGGAAGTATTTGTATTTATTGGGGAAATTGCGGCTATAAGCCTGTGCTGGTCTCCTACGGCGGTTTTGTATAATTACATAACATATTTGTTGCTGCTAGTGGGGGTGCTGCTTATCTATGAGGGGCTTACGCAGGAAAAAGAAGTATATTTGATAATGGCGGGAGTTGCTCTTGGAACCAATATATTTGTCCGATTTTCCAATCTACCGGAGGCTGGTCTGGTTGTTGCAGTGTGGGCATATGGCATTATCTGTCGGAAGAATATAAAGAAAGTCGTGCGTGAGACCGGATTTTGTATGCTGGGATATATTGGAGCTGTTTTTGTATGGCTTGGATATATATCGCTGCGATATGGATTTACAAATTATGTGGAAGGTATAAAAGGGCTGTTTGCCATGACGGAAACGGCGACGGATTATAAGGCGTCTTCCATGCTGTACGGAATGTTTAGTGATTATATAGAGAACTTGTACTGGTTGAGCAGAATTCTGGTATTTTTGATACCCGGTATGGTAGTGTGTATCGTTCTGCCGAAGTGCCGGAAATGGATAAAAAGGCTTATATGTGTATTCTTTTCAGTCACTGCGATGGTTTGGCTTTATAGAAATGAATTCTGTAAGTTCGAGTTTTATTCTGATGGTGATATATATAGATCAGGTGTATTATTTCTAATTCTGACCATGTTTGTGTGCCTGCTGCGTATTTTAACTTCGAAAGCGGAAAAAAATGAAAAGCTGCTCGCAGGAATGATTATATTAGTGTCGCTTATTTCTTCAATTGGAAGTAACAACAGGCTGCTTACAAGCATTAATAACCTGTTTCTTGCAGTGCCATATGTGTTGTGGATGTTGTACGGATTCTGTAGGAAGCCTGATATCAGATTGTTTGCTGCAAAAGCTATGTCGGTGATGTTTTTAGCGCTTTTTCTTGTTCAGAGCGCCGGATTTGGTATTAAATATGTTTTTGCAGAATCGGGAAGAAATATCATTATAGATGCAAAGGTTGAAAACTGCGGCGTATTAAAGGGGATTTCTATGAGCAGGGATAAGGCTGACTGGATGGAAGAACTTGCCCAATATGTCTCAGACAGACAGCTGGTCGGAAGGGAAGTAATTCTATATGGAAATATTCCGGCGCTGAGCTTTTATCTTGAAATGCCACCTGCTTTTATGGCATGGATTGATTTGGAATCTTACGGTGTGGATTCCTTGGAAACGGCAATGGATAAACTTAAGATTAAGATATCCGAAGGAGAGGAGTTGCCGGTTGTGATTTTAAATTGTAACCTGCTTTCAGATACAGAGACAAATCCGCCAGAAGATATTAAACTTTCACTTATTTTTGATTATATGGAAGAATATGGATATATAGAAAGTTTTTCAAATAAATTTTTTGTTATATTTGAGGCGGAAAAGTGAGTATGTCAGATTCGGCGTATTAAGTAAGCGTTGAGGGCGTTGTCATAAAAATTAATTAATTCAGGTATAAACTCCCACCATTTACAGATAATAGTAGCAGACTTATAAAATACTATTAGAATAAATGGAGGTTTTAACGTATGAAAGCAACAGGAATTGTTAGAAGAATAGATGACCTTGGGCGTATCGTTATTCCCAAGGAAATTCGAAGGACTTTGCGAATTAGGGAAGCTGACCCGCTTGAAATTTATACGGACAGGGAAGGCGAAATCATTTTAAAAAAATACTCTCCGATTGGGGAAATGGGCACGTTTGCTAAGCAATATGCGGAAAGCATGGCTCAGGTTTCGGGACACATTGCAATGATATCGGACAGAGATCAGTTCATTGCCGTTTCAGGAGGCATGAAGAACGTTCTTGGTAAATCCATCAGCAAGGATTTAGAGGAGAAGATTAATAACAGGGAAAGTGTTGTGGCGGCAAAAGGCGATAGGAATTTTATTTCCGTCTGTCATGAGTCGGATGACGAATATCAGCACGAAGCAATCAGCCCCATTATATGTGAAGGAGATGTTATAGGTGCTGTGATTTTACTGGAAATGGATAATAAGTCTAAGATGGGTGAAGTAGAACAGAAACTGATTCAGTCTGCGGCAGGTTTTCTTGGCAGACAGATGGAGCAATAAAAAATCGAGTGCCAGCGCACTCGATTCAGAGAATGCTCCGCATTCTCCTTGGAATGATTTATGCTGTGGCATAATTTCTTATAGCGTCAAAAGGGGCGGACAGCCCCTTTTATATTTTATGAAAAATAATGTGCATATTTGCCATCGTCTGCATCAAAGAAGCAGAAGCCTATGATTCCGCGTCCGGTATGTGCTCCAATCGCACAGCCTACTACGGAAATGAGAATCGATTTGGGATTAAACTCTTCTTTAATAAGTGATTGTACTACATTAAGAGAGTCAGGATCTTCTCCATGACAGATTGCTATAGTCTGATTTTCCAAGTGGTACCCCTTTTCCTTGGCATAATCTATCAGGCTGCGCAAGGATTTCTTACGTCCACGCACGGTCTTGAGGACGGATAAGGCTCCATTTTCATCTACGGTTAGTATAGGTTTCATATCCAGTGTTTCCGCTATTGTACCTTTCAATTTGGTGAGGCGTCCGCCCTTTATCAGATAAGCGAGCGTCTGCACGGTAAATACATGCTTAATATGAGAAATAAAGTAGTCAGCAGCCTCTATAATCTCCTCTTTGGAAGCTCCTTTTTCTAACATAGTAACCAATTTTGATACTAATAAACCAAACCCGATAGATGCGGACTTGGAATCAATGATTGTTATATCAAAATCGGGATATTCATCCAGTACATTATCTTTGGCAATATTTGCAGCGTTATAGGTTCCTGCGATTCCAGTTGAGAAGCAGAGATAAATAATGCTGTCACCCGCCTGGGCATATGGAGTAAAAGCATTCGTAAACATTGCCGGATTGATATGATAGGTTTTGACGTCACGCTTTATATCATCTAAAATCGTGTAGAATTCACCGGTTTGAATTGTCTGGCCATCAAAATAATCTACATCATCTATAACGACCGGAGTAGGGATGACGTGAAGCTTATGCTCTTCAATGTAGCTCTTTGGTAAATCGGTTGCAGAATCAGTAATAATGCGAAGCATATTTTTCCCCTTTCCATATAAACGGAGCCTTGCGGCTCCGATACTAAATTCTTACAAAATCATCATTTAATTCCTTTGGTGCAAAATATCCTTTGATACAGTTTGGATTACGGACACAAATCTGAATATGTGTTTTTTCATAAATACCTGAATTGGGATAAATAGGACCGCCTTCATAAAATATGCCCCTTACACTATCATATGACGGTCTGTGCAAATCTTTATTCAGTTCATGAAGACGTTCTATGACAGCACAGTCTAATCTGCGCAAAGGTTTATCATTCTTGCCGCTGTTTTGGGGTAAATTAGTCTCGGCATATTCACTTTCACATTTTAACTGATTGTAAGCTATCTTTAATGCACGTGTACAACCGTAATCACTTAGATTTAAACAGAATCCCAAGTCAAGTACAGCACCCACAACAGATGGATTCTCATCTGCTTTATGGGTTTGCGCCCACTCCAATGCCCTTGCATAGCTGTTTTCCCAGAAATATATTCCATTACCGAGCCAATCATAATCATTTGTGCTGCTGCTTAATTCTTCATGCTCATATAATACTTTTTCATAAGTTTCTCTACTGCAGCCGTGAAAACCCAGTATAAGATTGGGTAATGTTTGGTACATAGTGCTGCTACCTCGCTATGTATTTTTATAGAAACCAGTTAGATTGCCCTGCTCGTCAATGATACCGATGCCCACTAAGGTTTCTTTAGCTTGTTTCTTAGCTTCTTCTTTGGATAGATTTTTGTAATTTTCTACATATGCTTCAAGATCACGTAAATAATCGGTCATTTCACAATATATTTTTTCAACTGTAGGCATTTTATCACCATTTCCCTTTGTGCTTTTTTCTGCTTTGGAAGGATTCTTATCATATTTACTCATGAATATCACCATAGCCAATATATCATAAATAATTATAACAGGAATGCTTCATTCATTTATGAATAAATACATATATATTTAAAAGTTTACAGTATTCAAC
>JAIDPH010000082.1 GCA_029062885.1 Lachnospiraceae bacterium | reverse complement strand
TGTCAATATTGTTACCTGTACTGTCAGGCAGTAATCTCGTATTGCATAAGCCTGCCCAACCATCATTTATACCGGCATAATTCATTGCCATAATAGGAACAGACATTGTTTCATTATTGTCAGTTACAGTTACATTCGTAAATTTCATATCAAATGAATTAAACGAATTGTATGTAATCAACGCAATGGCATACTCACCTGATGTTGTCATGGAGCAGTTTTCCATTATGAATGTGCTATTTCCACCAACCTGTTCTTCAACTGAATCATGCATTGCTATACATCCCGCATAATTCGAGTTTATAAATTCGCAGTCTTTGAATGTCAGGGTGCTTTTCCCCCGGCTGCCGATTCCCACACACTGATTATTTTCAGATATAATGCGGCAGTCTGTGAATGTAAGACTTCTGCCATACAGACAATCCTGCTCAACATGCACGGCATATCCGGATACATCTTTGACCGGCTCATACACATCAGCACCGTACGAGGCAATAGCCAGATCGGTTTCATAACTGTTTATGCTGTCCTGTGAGTGATACCCGTATATTGTTATGTTTGATACGGACCCGGCTGCAATTTCCAATGGCACATACAGATAATTCACTGTATCGTAGGTAAGAATACAGTTGTCCTTACCTGAACCGATTAAATTTACAGTCTTTCCTGTAACCCGTACATTCTCATTATAAGTTCCGGGTGAAACGACTATATTTGCGTTATTAGGCGCTGCATCAACGGCAGCCTGTATTGTGAGGAAATCGCCTGAACCGTCCTGAGCGACAGTAAAGGTCTTTCTGGTAACTGCAGGTTTTTTCGACTCATTCACAGGCGCTTTTTCTGTCTGCTGGTTGCCAACAAGTGAAGGGGCGTCTTGTGGCATGGGAATAGCCGCACAATTTATAGTCCACGCGAACAGTACCATCATTATTATATATACTTTTTGCAGCTTTTTCATGACTTAGTCCTCATTAGTTTTTTATTGCAAACATACAATTATATTTACAAGCATCTTATGTACTATGCCAGATGTTTTTTATAATATCAAATTTTTATGCTGTTTGCAAGGATGCATGGTTTGAAAACAACACAGGATTTGATTATCTGTTTTCAAGCAGTCTGCTCCGAATCATCCGGGGAAATAGCTGATGACTTTCATTTTTTGCAATGGTGATGTCGTTAAATTCTACGTAAAAACCCCCGTCCAATTGAAAACCATTCTCTGCGGCATAGCGGTTCATGGTTTCTATCGTGTCCGTCAGCCACTGCAGGACAGCAATTGCTGACAGGTCATAGAGACAAAGATATTTCCCGCTGGGGGCGCAAATATCGCCGTCTGTCCGTTTTTGATAGAGAAACTGTTCACTGGCCCCTATAAAAAGTCCGGTCTGAAGGCCGTCTGTCAGGTAGTTGACCACAAAGGGCGGTTTCCGATCCTCCGGCAACAGCCGTGAAAAACACATATCTTCCCATTCAAGGACTTGAAAGCCCTTTCCGCCATACTGCTGAAAAGCTCGATTTTCATCCAGCACGCTGGTGAGCATAGCCTTTCTATGCCGAAGCAGTTCCATGCAGCGGTCGATTTCCCTGCTTTGGGTCTCTAACAGATGACCCAATTCTTCTGCTGATCCGCATTCCTGATATTGCTTGATTTCCCGAAGTGGAAGCCCAAGATCCCGCAGCACGGCAATGAGAGCCAGCTGATCCAGTTGAAGCAGCGAGTAATACCGGTAGCCGTTCTCCGCTACATAGACTGGCGAAAATAGGCCTATTTCATCATAATATTGGAGGGTCTTGCGGTTCGTACTGGCAATTTTCGCAAACTCAGTAATTTTAAATAAATTCTCTTGCATTTTTAACTTTCTCCTATTGACTGTCCTGTTACTGGATAGTTTATAGTAATAATATCATAGATTATGGAGGAAGTACACTGTAATGAAAGAACTTGATCTGATAAATGGTCCGGTTAGAAAAACCATTCTTCAATTTTCAATCCCAACGATTCTAGGTATGGCAGCTACACAGCTTTATACTGTAGCAGACACCATGATCATTGGCCGATTCATGGATAAATATGCGTTGGGCGCTGTGTCCAATGCGTCTACTGTGCTTATGGCTTTCCTATTTATTTCCGGTGGAATAGAGTTGGGGTGTGGATTGCTGACAGCATCACAAAGACCCAAGCTGGAACAAAATGAACTGAGCAGCCTTATCTACAATATGCTGTTTTTGGATCTGGCTGTAGGTCTGCTTATATTTGGCGGCGGACTGTGGGGGATGGAACGGTTTTTGTTGCTCATCAATACTCCTGCGGAGATAATGGACGCTGCGATGCTCTATGGACGTATTTACCTGCTGGGGCTGCCATTTCTGATGTTGTATGATCTGTCCAGGCAGATCGTGATCAGCTGTGGTGAATCACGTGTTCCGTTGCTTGCAGTGCTGGCTTCATCGGTGCTGAACATTATCCTCGATCTGGTTTTGGTTGGACCGCTGGGCGTGGCAGGAGCTGCAGCAGCTTCTGTGCTGGCTCAGGTACTGGGATGTGTGTTTATGCTGACGTACTTACGCCGTACTGTACTCATCTGCGGATTCCGGCTGCATTTTTTAGAGAAGCGCTGTTTCTGTGATATTTTGCGGCTTTCCGTACCGAACACGTTACAGCAGATCGCACCGCCTGTTGTGGCGCTTGTTAAGCAGGGGTTATTAGGAACGCTTGGTGTGGCGGAAATTGACGGTTTTGCCTGCGCCGGCAAGCTGTCTGCATTGATGATGATGCCGGTCTACGGTTTTGCTCAATCGCTGGTAGTATTTATCGCACAGAATCATTCGGCGGGAGCTGTGAATCGTGTTCAGACAAGTATTCGGGAGACAAGGAATTTGATATTGGCCTATATGTCGGTAGTGGTGTTTTCGTGCCTACTGTTGAATCAGCAGTTGTTATCCCTGTTTACCGATGATATGGCTGTGATCCGGTGTGGCTCTATGCTTCTGGCGTTTGAGTCATGGACATATATGCTGACCGCAATGAAGCATCTCCAAGAGGCGCGGTTGAGGGGAGAGATGAAGATGGGAATATACATGGTTTCCAGCCTGCTGCCCATCGGTATTAATATTGCTTGCTGTCTGATGCTTGTACCAAGGTTTGGATATTCGGGTTTTTATTTGTCCACATTTGTGTCAGCCCCGTTCAGTCTGCTTCTGGCTATGATTTTAGTGAGATATTTTACAAAAATTCCAACAGCCAATACTGCAATAAAATCAATATAATGATATGAATCGGGTAAAATGCGTAACAGGACCATTGAAATATTTTATTATGGAATCCTTGACATCCTTGATATAGCCAAATAGGAATCAGTGATATCATAGCAAGTCCCTGCTGGACAAATTCTATATCATGCCCAAATATTTGGATAGCATAGTAATATCCTCCCAACATCTTTACATTCAAAATATACAGGCATATAAACTGGAGTAACCGGATTTTCCAAGTTTGTCCCCGGAAAAAATAAAATGTCAAAACAGTTAAAATGCCGATTCCATAATAATCGACCATGGTCGCATAGCATTAACCCCATAGCCAGAACATGGAGCGTGAATGAGCTGATGTTGAACCTCGGATTTTGAGTCATAGGTGCTTAGTATTAACATATTTTTGTGATGTTTACAAGGATGCAGGCGAATAGGGAATTCCGGCTGTGAGCTTGTAAAGAAAACGATTTTTATCTCCGATATAATAAATATAAGTGTGTAAGTATATAAAGGAATAACAGGAAACGGATTTCCAATTTCAAATTCAAGGAGGATGTATGTGATGGCAATTAATGTTAACAATGGTTATGAACAGTTTTACAAGGGAACAGAGCCAATTAAAAATTATGGTTCCGGCGGAAACAGGAAGAATAAACTTGTCCGCTATGAGTTCAATACAACTGATGAGCACGGCAATAAAGTTATGGATAAAATGAGCCGTGAAGAAACTTTGCAGGCAATGAAAGATATTCGCTCACAGTATGGCGATGATGTGATTTTGGAGTTTTCCGGAGACGGAATGGCTGCACTGGTAGAGAGCAAGAAAAGCGGTCATGGCGTCGACCTTGATAAAGTTATGGCTAGGACACCGGAACAACAGGTGGTTCCGGATGATATGATAACACAGCTCGAAGGTACATACAGGAAGGTTTCAGCAAATGATGAAGCCGCTATGCATGTAAGCTGGCATGATACTTTAAAGGAGAAAGCGCCTGATATATGCAATGAATTCGATGATTTGATGCAGCGGATTCTTGATCATGGTCTTAATCATAGAGATGATGGAGAGAAATTCGGCAAAAAGTTTATAGAGCTGGTCAAAAAAGCGGAAAAAGCTATTTCAACATATGATGCAAAAAATCAAGGTTCTGAGGATATGGGGATACATAATGGTAAGATTATAATATCGTCGGAATCGTTGGAGTATATGTCGCATGTTGATGAACGGAAAGCGGCGCAACGGGCAGAGAGGGAAAGGCTGGAGGCGGAAAATCCATGGAGTCCTTTTGATTATATGGGAGATTTGAGCAAAAAAGAACCGACACAATATCAGGTTTTTAGTAAATTCCTTCATAATAAAGGTTTTTTTAATGGTATGGACGATAAGCAGGCAGGGAAAATGGAGGATATGCTTAAAGACATTACTTCCGGCATGGATAGTATAAATAGACTTACAGACGCAGAGCGTTCTTATTCTGCTCTATCTCATGAAGCGGCTAAGCTTGATTTGATTTCTTCGGTTAATGCGCTGAATTATTTTGCGGATGCTTATTTATCTGAGGATATACGGGATTCTTTCAAAGAGTTGATTAAAGAATATGAGAACTATAATAGCAAGATAGTTGCAAATCACAAAAACAGCGCAGATTTATACAGTGAAGCAATGGCGAATATTCCCGCGCCGAATGCAACTAATGTGAGCGCAGATGTGCGACAGTCACAGGAGCGGACAAAAGCGTATCAGCAGATTGGCAGAGTAAAGCATACGGAGCAGGAGGAAAAAGAGTTAAAAGAAGATTATCAGGCGCTCTTCGATAAATTGATGAATAAGCAGGACAGCGCCAAAAATATTTTTGACAGCCTGCAGAACCTGCTTGTAAATTATGCGTCAGGCGGCAGCAAAAATAACATGGTACTTAATCTGTTAAATGCCAATAATGCAGGAAGTATAAATAGAATGTTCCAATACTGGTCGGTAATGCTTTAAACATATACAATTAAAATGGCACCTGAGTTGAGGCTCAGGTGCCATTTTAGATTATTTATATAATATTTAATAATATGTATTGACAAATAATATTATATGCCGTATAGTATCAGTAACGACACTATTATACAACATATAATATTATAGCATTTAATAATATTATTCTGACACAAATATTATGTAAAGGTTTAAGAGTATTTGAATAGTAACTTGATAATTGCGGTTG
>JAIDPH010000081.1 GCA_029062885.1 Lachnospiraceae bacterium | reverse complement strand
GGCAGAGGGTATACTATACGATGAAATCAATAATATTATTGTGTAGATATTGATGGCGTTAGTGTAATATCCGTTTCCTTCCAAACCGATGATGCTGGTAAGGGGGCTGCGATATAACAAACCGATAATTCTGACTATAATGCCTGCCGCCGCAAGAATACCGGCCTGAAGCACAAAGCTATCCTTCTTCTGTTGTGCCATATCCGTCTCCATCCTTCAGAGTAAATGACTCATCCTATCAGCCAATCATACATTTCCTGATATTTCTTTGCAGATACATGCCATGAGAAATCCGCTGACATAGCTCTGTCCACTATCTTGTTCCACTCTCTTTTCTTATCATAATAAATGCGCTCTGCATAACGTATCGTTCCCAGCATTTCATGAGCATTATAATTAGTAAAGCTGAATCCTGTGCCGGTACTCTCATACTCATTATAAGATTCCACTGTATCTTTAAGTCCACCCGTCTCACGTACAATCGGTACCGTGCCGTAACGCAGAGACATAAGCTGGCTCAAACCGCATGGCTCAAATAATGAAGGCATCAGGAATGCATCGCTTGCGGCATAGATTTTATGTGATAAAGCATCAGAATAATAAATATTTGCAGATACTTTTCCATGATATTTCCAGTCAAAATGCCTGAACATATTCTCATACTGTTCCTCACCGGTTCCAAGTACGACAATCTGCACATTATCCTGACACAGTTCATCCATTACATAAGCGATTAAATCAAATCCCTTCTGTCCGGTCAGTCTGGATACAATACCTATCATCATTGCCTTATCATCCTGATTTAATCCAAGTTCAGCCTGAAGAGCCCGTTTGTTTTTAACCTTCTCTTTACGGAAATTAACTGCATTATATGGAAATTCAATGTTCTTGTCAGTTTCCGGATTGAACTCATCATAATCAATGCCGTTTACGATACCGCGCAAATCATGCGCCCTTGCACAGAGCAGACCGTTTAAGCCTTCACCATAAAATGCCGTCTTAATTTCTTCAGCATATGTATCACTGACCGTCGTAATAGCGTCCGCATAAACCAGACCACCTTTTAGCAGATTGGCATCCTTATATGCCTCCAATTTATCGGGTGAAAAGAAATACTGCGGAAGTCCGGTAATTTCTCTAACTTCTTTAACACTCCATTTACCCTGAAATTTCAGATTGTGAATCGTCATAACAGTCTTAATGCCGCGATAGAACTCACCACCCTGAAATCTTTCTTTTAAATAAACCGGAATAAGACCTGTCTGCCAGTCATGGCAATGAATAAGGTCAGGCCTGAAATCAATTACCGGCAGGATTGACAAAGCCGCTTTACAGAAGTAAGCATATTTTTCTATTTCAAATAATGCATTGTCACTGTATGGCTTAAATCCATTGAAAAATGATTCATTATCTATAAAATAATACTTAACACCATCTACCTCTGCCTCCAGAATACCTACATATTCATTTCTCCAATGGAAATCCATATAGAAATGGGTTCTGTATTGCAGCATATCCTTCATCTTTTGAGACATACAGGTATATTTGGGAAGAATTACTCTCACATCAAAATATTCTTTATCAATACATTTTGGCAAGGAGCCTACAACATCCGCCAATCCCCCTGTTTTGATAAACGGCACTCCTTCTGACGCAACAAATAAAATCTTCTTCATGAAATAACCCTCCATTATCCTTTAATAGAATCACTTTCCATGAAACAGCTTTCCATTACGCTATTTCTACAGAAGCGGCTTCATATGGAGCCGCTTCTGTTATTATACATCATATTTTCTGTTAATAAAAGGATAATTTTAGATTAATTATGATAATTACGATACTGAAGACGGATTTTATCCGCAATGAGTGCAATAAATTCAGAATTTGTCGGTTTCCCTTTACCGGTATTAATCGTGTATCCGAATAAAGCATCCAACGTTTCCATCTTTCCTCTTGACCATGCCACCTCAATTGCATGCCTAATAGCACGTTCTACCCTGCTGGGCGTTGTCTGATACTTGGCTGCAATTGTCGGATAGAGAATTTTCGTAATCGAACCAAGCATTTCCACATCCTCTACGGACATCATTATAGCCTCTCTTAAATATTGATATCCTTTAATATGAGCAGGTACTCCGATTTCGTGTATCATATTAGTGACATCCCGCTCCAAATCGTGTACAACATTTACGTTTTCAGAAGCTTTCAGCTCTCCTGTCATAGTTTCCTGCTTCTCTGATGGTACCGTTATCATAATCTGAAATGCTTTATCCTGGCTCATTAAATTATCAAGAATCTGATACACTTTTTCATTGTCTCTTGTTACAGTTAAATTTAATTGTTCCATAAAATTCCCCCATATTATTACAATTTAATAGCATATTAATTTAGAAACTACATTATTTCCAATAATTTCTAATTCCTTGCTATCACTATTATAAACAATAGTGGAGATTTTTGGAATATTCAGGCATCGCGGTGTTTATTTACTGCACAAGCATATTTTCAATAAAAATTCCATATCCGCTTGTAGCATCATTTACAAGTACATGCGTCACAGCCCCTACAAGTTTACCGTTTTGAATTATAGGACTCCCGCTCATGCCCTGAATAATGCCTCCTGTCAGTGTAAGAAGCTCTTCATCTGTAATTTTAATAACCATGCCTCTGTTGACATTATCATTTTCCAGATGCACTTCCTGAATCTCGATATTATAAATCTTAGGTTCACCCGTAACAGAACAAATAATCTCTGCAGGTCCGATTTCAACCTCCTGCTTTAGCGCAATCGGAACCGCATCATAAATTGTCTGCTGTATGACATCATCCTTACATACTCCGAAAATTCCTTCCTCTGTATTTTCCGTAATCTCACCAATTATATTATCATTGTTATACTCAATATATCCGGTAAGTTCGCCGGGCGAACCGTTCTCCCCTCTTGTAATGCCTATGATTTCAGTTTTATATAGAGTCCCCTCTCCCAGCAGCATCAGGGTGGAAGTATCCACGTCATTAATACCGTGTCCAAGCGCACCGAATGTATCATCAGTATCCACATATGTTAAGGTTCCGATTCCCTGCGCATTATCTCTAACCCAGATACCAAGCTTCCATTCATTGTTCTGATTGCTTTCCGGCTGAATTTTCACTTCCGTAGTCTCACCACTGCGCAGCAGGGTCAAAATCAGTTCATTTCCGTCTGAATTCTCTATCATTTTAACGAACTGCTTCTTATTTTCTATTTTTTCTCCGTTTACATCCAGAATATAGTCGCCCGGCTGAAGAATATATTTTGCAGGAGAAACACTTTCACCGGTCTGATTTTTGAACTCACCTACACCCACTACCAAAACTCCCTGTGTCTTTACATATATACCTATAGGAATACCTGACGGTATCAGAGTCTTATCCTGAATGACCTGAATGTCCACATTTTTATAAGGAAGTATTCCAAACAGCTTTAAATTCATTCTATAATTATCTATCTGATTAGCCTTAAAAGTAACGCCCTTTGTAAAATTTACATGCAGACTTTCTACCTTTGTTGAAACGCTCTCTACAGATTCCTGCTGGTAGATTTCTCCGGAGGCAGGTACACGAAAATCCAATTCCTGCTCGACTCCTGCACGAATCATAATCGTGGATGGTACTTTCTTCCAGTAGTCAATGTACACTGCCGCTATCAGCGCCGCCAATCCTGTCGCGAATAATATATATAAAAATCTGCGATAGTTTTTCAGTTTATAATCAGTCATATTTGTGTACCGCATTCCTTTCTATCAATATACCCACGTTCTTTCACAATCTGCGAATTTGTGCTACATAGCACAAATTTGCGGGTGAAAATTTATTTTCACCCTTGCAACATAAAAAAAGAACATACATGAGCATGTCCTTTTTAGTATGTGAGAAAACTTCAATTTTAATTATTCATTGTTTTGATTTTCTTGCCAAATCTTTCATTTCTCTTGCATTATTTAAAACATTTTCCGTAATGGCAGCACCTCCGAGCATTCTGGCAAGCTCTTCCACACTTTCATTTTCATTCAGTTCTCTAATACGCGTAGTAGTCCGTTCTCCCTCTACAGACTTCTCAATCTGGAAATGTGTATCTGCCATAGCAGCTATCTGTGGCAGGTGGGTAATACATATAATTTGATGTTTTTTACCGAGAATTCCCATCTTTTCAGAAACCTTCCATGCGGTTTTTCCACTGATTCCCGTATCAATTTCATCAAAAATCAATGCATCTATATCATCCTTATCAGCCAGTACGGTTTTAAGTGCCAGCATAATTCTGGATAATTCACCGCCGCTTGCAACCTGCGAGAGGGCTTTTAACGCTTCTCCCGGATTGGTAGAAATCATGAATGCCACCCTGTCATAACCCTCTGGTCCGATTTTGTCTTCCATAGGCTGCACATCAATTTCAAATTCTACATTATTAAAATTCAAATCAATCAAAGCCTCTTTCATCGATTTTGCCAGACTTTCTGCGCTCTTTTGTCTAATATCTGATATTTGGCCGCAAATTTTGATAAGTTTATCTTTAAGTTGCTTTTCTTTCTGTATCAGCTTTTGTCTGTAAGCATCATAATCCTGATATCTTTCCAGTTTCTCCTGAAGCTTCGCCTGATATGCAAGAATTTCTTCAATAGAATTACCATATTTTGACTTCAAATGATTGATTAAATCAAGTCTTTTTTCTATCTGCCCAAACAATTCACCGTCAAATTCCAGATTGGACAAATAATCTGCCACCGCTCTGTTATAATCATTCAAAAGACTGTCGATATCCAGCAACTGCGTTTCAAAATCCTGTAAAGCATCATCATATGAAACAATACTGCGCACTTCTCTTACTGCCCTGCCGATTGCATCTCCGGCGCCGCCATCATCATAACCGCTCATCTGATGCGCTGTCATCATAGCTTCCTGAATTTTTTGTCCATTCACAAGTTTTCGATATGATTGTTCCAGCCTGATATCTTCACCTACGGAAAGCTCCGCTTCCTCAATCTCTTTTGCCTCAAATTCTGCTAAGGAGATTTCCCGTTTTCTCGTTTCCTCATCCATGTCGCTTTCTGAAAGCTGACCTGTCACTTCTTTATGCTGTGCATAGC
>JAIDPH010000080.1 GCA_029062885.1 Lachnospiraceae bacterium | reverse complement strand
GTAAATTATCTGCTTGGTTCTGATTTGATTGGTTCAAGCAATAATGTGCAGAGTGCAAAACTCTGGTTAGAAAAAGCAAATATTCTTTCTGGATGGAATATTAACGAAAGTAAAGTGCAAAAAATTATTGGTTTGAATGAAGAGGAAATGCAGTTGATACGGACGCTGACACCAGAACAGTATTATTTTTTGCGAACATTATGTAATATCAATAGTAATAAATATTTGAAGGGGGCTGAGGTCAGAAAACTAGCCGAAGCGACATACCATATCACAATTAGTCCTAAAACTATCGCCCCATCTGTTATTTTGCCTTTAGCGAAAGAAAAGCTAATAACAGCAAAGAAGCCAACCTCTGGACGAGGAGGAGCATCTTATCTAGTAAAGGCTACGGTTAAATCAAAAAAGAAACTTATAGAACCGTTGTTTAACCAGATAGAAATACTTTTAGGGAAGGACCTGCTGGATTATTATCAGAAACCATTAAATCAGATAAGAAAAGATATGTCTTCTCGCAATCCATATGTTAAGGGACTAGCCCTTGAAGCCTTTGCCATTCGTCTAATGAAGTATATAGGATTAGATTTTCACAGTACTAGATTAAGAGGGACGGAAACCGCAGGTGCTGAAATTGATGCCATTTTTGAATCGAGTCATCTAATTTTCACGCGATGGCAAGTTCAATGTAAGAATATTAAAAAAATGTCATCTGTTAGTCTTGATCAGGTGGCAAAAGAAGTCGGATTATCGCACGTGTTGCTGAGTAATGCAATAGTGATAATGACGACAGGGAAGATTTCTGAATCCGCCAGAAAATATGCTAACGATGTTATGGGAACTATGAACATTTGTATAATTATGATTGATGGTGAAGACCTCGATGAAATTGTGGAATCGCCTACAAATATTATTGAAATTTTTAACAGGGAATCTCTTAATGCAAGACATTTTAAAGTATTAAAAAGCAAAAAATGATTGTGGAAGATTCCTAACAAAGGAGGACTGAAGCATGCCAGATTATCAATGGGCTGTAGGAAAAGGAAAAATTGTTACGGCAGATTATGACAGGTCAATGGCCTTAAACGCAGAACAAGTTGAAAGCGAATTAAGAGCCGCAATAAATAATTCATTTGATAGGGCTGATGTTTCTCCCGTTAATAATGAATTTAAAGAAGTCTATAAAATTGTCATTCCAAGAGAGGAAGAAAATCAGACCTTCTTTGTGTGCCTTAAAGGAACAACTCCAGGAGGAAGAAGCAATCTGCAGAATGAACAGAGAATACAGCAGAAAGCCAAATATCTGAATTACGCAAATGACAGAAAAAATGAAGGAAATAAAGTCTCGTGTTTAGGAGTATATAAGCATGATTCCGAGACGATTTTTTGTGCATGGAATATCAACCCATCAACTGCATCGCCAGAGACTCCAATTTCAAAGCAAATAAAGATAACCACTATTGCAAGAGCACTAACGGAAGGTTTTGTTCAGCAGATGTCGGGATCGGGAGAATATGTATGCGCATTTAAAAAGGAATTTATATATTTCTATCTTGTAAATTCTAGCTGGATTCATAACATGCCTATTTCTCATCTGAATGAGCATAATAGCGAAATGATCGAGGAAGAAAAAAATTTAGATGAGGAGAAAAATCCTTCTGAGATTGGAGCCAATATCCTGTTCTATGGTGTTCCTGGAGCGGGTAAGAGCCATGAAATTGATCAGATGATTGTTCAAGAGCGCTCTGAAAGAGTGGTGTTTCATCCGGATTATACATATTCAGACTTTGTTGGTCAGATCCTTCCGCGCATTATTAAGAAAGAAGGTGAGACCGAAGGAAAGCTGAGATATGTGTTTGAGCCAGGACCTTTCACCAAGATGTTAAAGAAAGCGCATGATGATCCAGATAATAGGTACTTTCTTGTTATCGAAGAGATAAACAGAGGGAATGCACCGGCAATATTTGGAGACATATTTCAGTTGCTTGATAGAAATGATGATGGATCGGGTAAGTATCACATTTCAAACTACGATATGGCTAAGGTAGTCTATGGTGAGGAACATGAGGATGAAATCATAAAGATGCCAGCCAATCTGACATTGCTGGCAACAATGAACACTTCTGATCAGAATGTCTTCACATTGGATACAGCATTCCAGCGCCGGTGGGAAATGCACTTAATCAAGAATGATGTATACAAGGCAGACCATGCTGATAAAAAAATAGGAGGGAGTGAGATTTCTTGGGGCAGGTTTGCAGATATTACAAACATGGAAATTATCCGATTTGGCGAAGAAACTGGTAGTTCAGAGGATAAGCGTTTGGGTGCCTATTTTGCAAGGCTTAACGAACTATCAAGGGATAAGTTCCCAGAGAAAGTTCTGAAGTATTTGTGGGATGATGCATTTAAAATGGATCGGTACACATATTTTAATGAAGGCATATTGTCAGTAGATGGAATAATAGATGTTTTCATGGAATCTCAATCGGAGGTGGATGTATTAAAGAGGGTTCTGAAATTGGGTGTTTATCAAAAGATGCTTGGACAGGCGGTTGCATCTGAAAATACAAAAAAGAATGTAGGGGTGGAGGAAGGCACAGATGATGAATAATTCGCTTTTTGATAGATGCAGAACAAATACCAATATTGAAAGCGATGTTTTTGTTGGCATCCAGCGTAAGGGCGAATATTATGAAGTCAGTTTTCCTCTGGGATATCATCGTAGTAAAGATGAAAAAGGATTAAGGAAAGACATTTTATCTCTGATAAATGTATTGGCAAAGAATACGGATAAGAAAGAATCGGAGATATATGTTGGATTGAATCAGGCTGAACCAACAGGAATTCCGGTACAGGCGTATTTGTATCTTATCAAGGATTTTTTTGAACGAGGATACTATAAGGAACGAGATACATATAGGCAAATTGCGAGACGTGGGAAGATTGATTGGAGTAGAACCATCAAAACACAGAAACCTTTACTTCAGGATAATGAAGTTTATTATCTGGACTTTGTGGTCAAGAAGAACACCATTAATGAAGATGAATTGATTACACTTGTTCATAAGTACTGTGTTTATGATAGCTTTGAGAAGTTCGGCTGGCTGTTTACTCCTTTTGTGCCGCCAAAACCCCAAATTGGGTTGACCAGGAAAATGATGCTGGCAGTGGTTAATGATAAGTTGCAGATCACTTTCAATGACAGAAACAAGCAGCTGTTTAAGAACATGATTGCAATAATCAAGGCTATGAAGGATGATGCGGAATCTGATTTTAGATACGGAACATATCGGTTTGAATATGTTTGGGAAAAAATGATTGATAGGTTATTCGGTATTCCTGAGAAAGAAGAATATTTTCCAAAAACCATGTGGGAACTGACTGATGGAAGGACTCATGATAATACATTCTTAGAGCCGGATTCCATTATGCTTCTTAATGGCAAGATCTATGTTCTTGATGCAAAATATTATAAGTTTGGATGGTCTGGAGTACTAAGACATCTGCCGGAATCAACATCAATCAATAAACAGATCACTTATGGTGAATATATAGCAGAGAGTGAAAAGTTTATGCGAGGCGGTAAACATCCAATTGTTTATAATGCATTTATAATGCCATATGATTCGCTTGGAAAGAAGTTTCCGACAGGAACAGCAATTCATTATATTGGTTCCACCACGAGTGATTGGAAACATGGTAAGAAGAAATATGAAAATGTGTTAGGAATATTGATGGATGTTAAGTATCTTATGGGCATTGATAGCAGGATGGATCAGTCTGAGATACTAAAGTTAGCTAAATTAATTGAAGAAAACTGTCCAGTGTAGCGTTTGCTTTATGAATAGTCAGGTGATTGTTTATGACAAAATATAAAGACTTTAAAGAGTATGTGGAAGAAAACTACCTCGATATGATCATGAAGAGGTTGGAACCGTACATCATCAGTCATAAGGATGATTTAGAAGAGGATGATTTTTATAATATTAGTTGGGTGGAAGTAATCGGTAGTTCCGTATGTGGGATTACATTTAAGGATATTGGAGATAATTGGATAGAGATTCGGACTTCTATTGATGTAGAGATAGAGTTTACCGGAAAGACAAGATATGGACATGATTCAGATACCGCGACAAAAACATATAATGTTTTTCTAAAAGCAATTTTAGAGGATGGTCTTAAAAAAGTATCTGTTACTGATGTTTCTAGCTATGATAAGAATATCTATGAAAAAGATAAGAGCCTGAGCCAGAATCTTGTTCCATATATGTATGAAGAAGATGTGGAGAGGCATGCGGAGGACTTTCTAAAGAAGCATTATCAAAAAGCACTTTTACAGCCAATGCCATTACCTGTAGAGGAAATCGTTGATGATATGGGAATGACATTTTTTTATGCCCCATTGGAAGACGGAATTTTTGGGAAGACATTTTTCGGTGAAGAAAAGGTAAAAGTTTATACTGATATTACTGGTTCTGAAGAAATAGAAATAATGACATCTCCTGGGACAATGCTCATTAATCCGAATGTATATTTCATGTATAATATTGGGACTGCCAATAACACTATTATCCATGAATGTGTACATTGGGATCGGCATCGTCGCCCTTTTGAATTGCAGAGACTTTTGGAAGGGGATTGCTCGCATATTTCTTGTGAAATTGTGGAGAAATACGAAGGAATTCCAGAGGAGGCATCCGCTTTTAAGTGGATGGAGTGGCAGGCGAATCAGTTGGCACCGCGTATTTTGATGCCTGCAAAGATGACGAAACGTAAACTGAATGATTTCCTTCAGGCAAGATACCAAATAAATCCCCATGAGAGATTTGCGATACATATGGAAGGTGCAATCAATGACTTGTCGTTATTCTTCCATGTATCTAATATCGCAGCAAAACTCCGGGCTATAGAATTGGGTTATGATCAAGCGCAAGGTGTGCAGGTTTATTGTAATGGTCGGCGTCTTCCGCCATTTGCATTCATGAAAGGGACGCTTAATAAGAATAATACTTTTGTGATTGATGAAAATAACCTGTTATATAATCTGATGGTGAGGCCTGAACTGGGGCGATTGTATGCAGAAGGAAAAATCGTATATACTAACTGTATGCTCTGTCTTAATACTCCGAAGTATATTGAATTGAGTGAGACTGGTGAACCTATTCTGACGGATTACGCGTTAGAACATGTTGATGAATGCTGTTATATCTTTAACAGGCGATTCAGTGCATCGGATTCTTATAGCGATACTTTTTATAGACGTTGCTTTCTTTGCAGGGACGTTGATTCCGAAACTTTTATTGAAGCAGATTATGACGAAGAGCATAAATCAAATCAGAGTAAAGCCGATAAAGAAAAGGAACTTTCGATAATAACAGATTTTGCGGATGGCATGGCAGAATTCATGGAAGATTTGCCTGGGGCGTTTTCAAAGACGCTGAGGGCGCATATGGTAAGAAAGAAAATAGGAGAAGAGGAATTGGCTTTCCGATGCCATTTGAGCGTGCAGACAATTAGTAAGTATCTAAATCATAACGGTGAAAAGAAGAAGTACGAAAATGTATTAGCTGTTGGGAAAGCATTATGCCTTCATCCGATATACATGGAAGACTTGATCAAAAAAGCTGGGTTTTCAACGGATAAAAGTGACAGGGCATCCATCATTGTAAAGTTTCTCATCTGGCATCATCCGGATGATACCATAGAGGAATGGCAGGAGAAATTGGATGACGCGCATGTGAGTATTAAACTACCCTAAAGATAAAATTTATGAGAAATTCTTAAAGTGACACTTTAAACTGAATATCAGGAAGGGCAAGGGCTTTTTCTTGTTTCCCTACTTGGGAAATGAGGAGAAGCCCTTTTTTCATGGTTTTTCTTAAAGTGGCACTTTATACACATATCAGGAAGCGAGGTTTATCATCAAAGAAAAAGCAGGAGCAAATCTATGGAGACAATACGATCGCCCACCGTGTAGGGCAACACCAAACAGAACTAACGAACTTTGAAAAATAAAAATCTGATTGCTTAGATCGAAAGCGCGCGAAAGCAGGAGGATACACATATCGGGTTGAAGAGAATAGCTGACAGGCTATCCCTGAAAACTCTTGTGCTTACCTCCTTGTTGTCGTGCGCTTTTGTCTTGCAACGGTAATAAGGGACGTCTCAGATATGTGCATTCTCCGAGATCCAACAATCGCTGAATATAAGGAGAAGATCAATGGATAAATGTAAATCTGAAGCTGTTATTGTTCAGGACGGCGACAAGCTATTCATCTGTGTGGAGACTAACGAAGAAGGCATTGCCGACTTCAGAAGGTCATCCAAGTATGAGAATCTGGACGTTGAAATCTGCACGATGTGGGTCGAGGGCGAGAAGAAGCCTGCATTCATGTTCGAGGTTAAGAATCCGGAGTGGTATCAGGAATATATGCGCGACCAGTGGAGGCGCGAAGCAGTATGGAAGATGGAGCAGCGCTGCATCATCCGTGGCGAGAATGGAAAGTCGAAACGCTGTCCGCTCAGGGTCAAGAATCCGGATTATACCAGCAAGGAAGGCGAGAAGAAGACTGTTGCTGTGAGTTGTGAGAACTGTCCGTTTGACAGGCAGTTCCGTCCGGTAAAGGGTACGGTGTTTTTCTCATCGCTGGAACTGAGGGATAAAGACGGTAATGTGGATTCTTATGAGCTGGAAAGCGGCAGGTATTCCGCTGCTGATGATTATCTGAAGTTGCTGCATGATTTCATTGAGTATGTCAGGACGAAGTATCCGAAGTATGCACATTATACAGAACTGATCGAAATTTTGGGCGAAGAGGTCGAGATGAAGGAAGCGGCGGCAAGGATGAAAAGGTCGGATAAGACGCTGTATGGATGGCTTAAGAGGCTGAGGCCTATCTTTGGTGAATTCAAGGATACGGTGGATTATCTGTAATCTGGAACTTGCAAGTTCCAAAACGAAAGGCGACTCTGTAAAAGAAGCCGCCTTTTTGTCAGTCTTTCTTGGAAAGCATAGTTTCATATCCACCCGCTCGGAGAAGGATGTCTGTCATCCAGTCTAGGGATCTGCCCATCTGTTTGCAGATGGCATTCGGGTCAACACAGGGGGCGCACTCTATGATTGGTTCATCGTGGACGTGTCCGACGATAAAGCAGTGACGGAGTGTCTTCATGGCATAGCAGAGGATATTGCGGCTGATGGCCTGGACGATGTTTTCCACGAATTTCGAACCGTAGGATTCGATGCGATCCCATTTCTTTGTGAAGCCACGCCTTCAAAGGTGACGGATCCGCCATAGCCGAGGGCTAATTCCACGATCTTGCCCTTCTGGCGGAGATGGATGTTGACTCCGTGCTTTTCCACGGGTATGCTAAACATCTGGCATGCGCTGGCGCAATAGATGTCTTTTCCCTCCCCGAATACTTTGCAGCGCCATGATTCGCCTGCGAGGTGAACTAGGACTCTTGCTTCGATGGCGGAGAAGACGCTTACGATAAACTTATATCCGGGAGGGGGTACGAAGGCTGTCCGGATTAGTACTGATAATACTGACGGTACGGAATCATAGAGAAGATCCAGCATTTCATAATCCCCGCTGGTCACATACAGTCTGGCTTGTTCTAAGTCCGGGAGATGGTTTTGTGGAAGGTTCTGCAGCTGTATCAGGCGGCCTGCCCATCTGCCGGAGCGGTTGGCTTCATAGAACTGGAACATGCCGTGCGCCCTGCTGTCTCTGCAGGCAATGTTCTGCATGCCATGCCAGACGGATTGTCCGTCAGTCTGGATGAGATCCAGGCGGATCAGCCGACGCGAGAATTGACGGGATCTTTTGTGGACAAGGTGATCGTTTGGCTGGGGCAGAAGATAGAGATCCGGTGGAAATTTAAGAAGTGATGGAAAATCGGTGTGTCTTAGGGCATCCTAATTTTTTCATTTGGGGACTATGCAGGACATCTGATCTACGTTAGAATATATTATGTGATTTGTATAATTTTATTATAGGGTGTTTGAGGAAGCAAAGATGGTCACAAACAATATTGAAATCGATATAAAAGTAAAATGTGTGGAAGAACAGATGACGCAGGCAAAGCTGGCTGAAAAGGTCGGTACTCCGGCATCATATGTAAATAAGCTGATTAAGCGGGATGAAGGCGTTGTAAATAATACCTTCGTCAAGATGCTTGAGGCACTGGGGTATGATATAGAACTTCATTATGTAAAGAGGGAAAGAGAGAGGTGGTAACCTTTGCCACGTTTATGGGGTAAAAGAACATGATAACAAAGAGAAAACCGAGGCTCTCAAGTGATTTGACGGAGGCGTTAAAACAGCATAAGCCTTATGCAAAAAAGGATATACAAATGCCATCTCAGCGATAAATATGTTGGATTCAACAATGGCAACGGCTGTTGATGAATTGACGGCAGAAATAACTCGCTTGGAATTTAGTAATATAAGAGATGCTGCGGTTTATAAATCTCTGACAGAACAACTTTCTACGATAAGATCGAATTATACTGTTTGGCCTGCAAAGCTGAGAGATGATGTTGATCAGCTTTCAAAATCTATTTTTACCATTACGGTATTTGGAAGGACGATGGCAGGGAAATCGACTATGATGGAGGTTCTGACTCGTGGTGATGGGTCATCAATAGGACATGGCGCACAAAGAACCACCCGAAGAGATGTGAGCCTGCTCATGAATTGTGGAAAAGACTTGTCATCAACCATGTATGGAATGAAACGTATAGATGATGATGTTTTTATCTTCGTCACATATCATAAGGAACAGGCGGATGATGATAAGAACTATGTAGACGGCAAGCCCGATTATGCGGATGTGTTTGACGACAATATGATTTTCCGCTGGGATTCTCAGATTGGTAAAGGCGTTAACAGCTCTTATATGCAGGATGTGATCACTGCAAAACGTAAGCACTTGTTTGTCAAAAAGAGCGATGCGGAAAGCAATTTTTATTACATGGGACAGTTTGAGATCGTGCATGTCGAAGAGGCACAGAAAGAAAATAATAAAGGGAAGAAAGAAGCTATTTCAAAAGTGCAGGTTAAGATGCATCATCCGGTGCGGGATGATCTACTTCGTTATCTGCAAAGTGGAATAACAATCGAGGAAAATGCAGTATGAAAACAATACGAGTAGTAGCGGCAATTATCTGTGACAACATGGAAAATCCATCGAGGATTTTTGCGACAGCCAGAGGATACGGAGAATTTAAAGGGCAATGGGAATTTCCGGGCGGCAAGATTGAATCAGGAGAATCACCGGAAGAGGCGCTTATAAGGGAAATTAAAGAAGAACTGG
>JAIDPH010000008.1 GCA_029062885.1 Lachnospiraceae bacterium | reverse complement strand
GTTCGCAGCCATGATGAATCAGAAAGCGAGAGATATCGGGTGTTATGATACGTATTTTATAACGCCGCACGGTCTGGATGCCATGGTAGGCGATACAGGCAGGATACATTCTACTACGGCTGCTGACCTTGCAAAAATCATGGCATACTGCGTAACTGATTCGGAGGCAAAGGATGAATTCCTTAAAATTACCCGTACAAGGGAGTATGGTTTTTGCGATGTAAGCGGAGCAAGGAGCTTTCACTGCAATAATCACAATAACTTTTTAAACATGATGGATGAAGCGTTGTCGGGGAAAACGGGGTTTACCAATAAAGCAGGCTATTGCTATGTCGGAGCGATAGAAAGCGAAGGCAGGGTTTATACCGTGGCTCTTCTTGCCTGTGGCTGGCCGAATAATAAGAATTATAAATGGAGCGATATGAAAAAGCTGGCACAGTATGGCATGGAACATTTTCAGTATCGTGATATATATGAGGAGGTCAGATTTGAAGATATTCCGGTCACAGAAGGAATCGCAGGTGTAAATTCGACTCCATATGAGAAAGCTTATGCCTCTGTTTCACTTGAAGAACCGGATGAGAAAAGTCTGCGGTATCTGCTGTGCGATGAGGATAAAATAGAAGTTAAGACAAATCTGGCAGACAGCCTTGAAGCTCCAGTGCATATCGGAGATAATGTAGGCCAGGTGTCTTATTATCTAAACGGCGAACTGATAAAGGCGTACACTATCGTTACGACTGATGAGATAGAGAAAACAAGTTATTTTTGGATATTGAAATACATATTAAAACTTTATTTTCATATATTTTCATATTTTTGAAAAATAATCTAGTCGATTTCATTAATATATGTTACACTATACTGTGTGTCTTATGCACATCATAAAAAGTTTTTATTATTTTCAAGTAAGATAAATGGAGGGCTGAAAAATGAGTACTATTTCTCAAGCGGGTCAAAGAATCAATGCTTTACTCGATGAAAACAGTTTCGTTGAGATTGGTGCACTTGTTACTGCAAGGGCAACAGATTTCAATCTGAAACAAACAGAAACTCCTTCAGACGGTGTTATCACCGGATATGGAGTTATTGATGGCAATCTTGTGTATGTATACAGCCAGGATGCATCCGTATTAAACGGAACAGTCGGCGAGATGCATGCTAAGAAAATTGCAAACCTCTATGATTTGGCAATGAAAACAGGCGCACCTGTTATAGGGCTGCTTGATTCTGCCGGTCTTAGACTACAGGAGGCGACTGATGCTCTTAATGCTTTCGGTGAGATTTACTTAAAACAGACATTAGCTTCCGGTGTGATTCCACAGATTACCGCAGTTTTTGGAACCTGCGGAGGTGGACTTGCTGTTGTTCCCGGACTGACTGATTTCACGTTCATGGAGGCGAACAAGGCGAAATTATTCGTAAATGCACCAAATACGCTGGATGGTAATGAAATTTCAAAATGTGACACGAGTGCCGCATCATTCCAGAGTGAAAAAACCGGAAATATTGATGTTGTTGCGGATGAAGCATCCATTCTTGCGCAGATCAGGCAGTTGGTATCCATGCTTCCTGCAAACAATGAAGATATCGCATTAACTGACTGTACGGACGATTTGAACAGAGGCTGTCCGGAAATCGTAAACTGTGTGGGTGATACTTCCATAGCTTTATCCCAGATTGCAGATGACGGAATCTTCTTTGAAGTGAAGCAGAATTATGCAAAGGATATGGTTACAGGATTTATCAGACTTAACGGTGCAACCGTCGGTGCAGTAGCTAACCGTACAGAAGTTTATAACGAAAACGGCGAAGCAGCCGAGAAATTTGATGCGGTTATATCAGAAGGCGGCGCTGAAAAGGCTGCACGCTTTATCAATTTCTGCGATGCATTTGAGATTCCGGTATTATCCCTTACCAATGTAAAAGGATTCCTTGCTGATAAATGCTCCGAGAGAAGAATGGCTAAGGCAGCTGCAAAGCTTACATATGCGTTTGCAAATGCAACCGTTCCGAAGGTAAATGTAGTAATCGGAAAAGCATACGGCAGTGCATATACGGTTATGAATTCCAAGGCAATCGGCGCAGATATCACAATGGCATGGCCGAATGCGGAAATCGGCACTATGGATGCATCTTTAGCCGCTAAGATTATCTGTGACGGTCAGGGCGCTGACGCAATAGATTCCTGCGCAAAAGATTATGCAGCGCTGCAGAATAATGTAACAAGCGCGGCAAGAAGAGGATATGTAGACCAGATCATAGAGCCTGTTGACACAAGAAAGTATGTCATTGGGGCTTTTGAAATGCTGGCTACAAAGAATGAAGGCCGTCCTGAGAAAAAACACGGTACAGTTTAGAAAGGATGATACTTAATATGAAAAAATGGTTAATAATATTAGGTATAATTACCTGTATGGCAGGACTGACGGCATGCGGTAAGCAGGAACAGGATGCGGAAAATGTTATGCCGACACAGGATGCACTGGATCTAGGGGCTAGTTTAGCTCGTGCTCTCGACCAGATAGAAGTGGTTTCCCAGGGATCAAGTGATTATGTTTCCTATGCGGCAGCACAGCTCGGCATAGATGAAGCGGTTCTTGAAAACGCTGTTGCAAGCTGGATGGGCGCAACCGGAGATATGGGTAATTATATAGAAACAGTGGAAGTTACTGAAAATACCATGGAATATGAGGAATATTATGGCAGCAACTATCCCGTGAGCGGTACGATAAGCGTCAGATTAAAGGGTAGTGAGCACGATGCTATAATGGAAATTGTGTGTGATAATTATGCACTTATAAGCATTTCCACAAATATTGATTACACGTTTGGTGAAAGTATGGCAAGAGCCGGATTGAATACTTTACTTGGTATGGGAACTGTATTTGCAGTTTTGATTCTTATAAGCTTTATTATCGCCGCATTTGGACTGATTCCGAAGTTGTTTGAGCCGAAGAAGCCTGTGGAAAATAAAAAAGCAGATGATATTGTTTCACAGATTGTCGAGAGAGAGGAACTTTCAGACGATACGGAACTGGTAGCTGTAATTGCTGCTGCAATAGCGGCTTATGAAGGTTCAGGCTCTACAGATGGTTTTGTAGTAAGATCTATTAGAAAAGCAAAAAACAGTAAATGGTAAGATGCCTAAACAGTAATACTTATATGTAGATTAAGAGATTAAATTATAATGGAGGATTAAAAAAATGAAAAACTATACAATTACCGTAAACGGAAGCGTATATGATGTAGTAGTAGAAGAAGGTCAGACAAGCGGTGCACCGGCTCCGGCAGCTCCCGCAGCACCTAAGGCAGCACCGAAAGCTGCACCTAAAGCAGCAGCTCCTGCGGCAGGTGGAGCAGCAGGAAGCGTAAAGATCGAAGCAGGCGCAGCCGGCAAAGTATTTAAGCTGGAAGCAAGTGTTGGCCAGGCAGTAAAGAAAGGTGATGCTGTTGTTATTCTGGAAGCTATGAAGATGGAAATTCCGGTTGTTGCTCCTCAGGATGGTACAGTAGCAAGCATTGATGTAGCAGTTGGTGATTCTGTTGAAGCAGGCGCATTACTTGCTACATTGAACTAGATATCCGGACACAGCCGTAGTTAGATAACTATAGGTTGTGGAATAAATTTGTATAATTACAACAGGAGGTAAAAACATGGATTACATAGCAAATACGCTATCCAATCTGATACATCAGACGGCTTTCTTTAATTTAACATGGGGCAATTATCTGATGATCGTGGTAGCTTTGGTATTCCTATTATTGGCTATCAAATTTGAATTTGAACCGCTTCTTTTGGTTCCGATAGCCTTTGGTATGCTGCTTGTTAATATCTATCCG
>JAIDPH010000079.1 GCA_029062885.1 Lachnospiraceae bacterium | reverse complement strand
CTACTATACTGCTATCTATGCATTTTCTCACAAGCTGACACACACATTCCACATGCACCGTCCCCCCAAACTGGTCCACTCCTCTCACTCTCTTCACTTCATACCCGCCATCCGCCAACACTTTCAAATCTCTCGCCAGCGTCGCCGAATCGCAGCTAACATATACAATCCGCGCAGGCTGCATCGCCAGCATAGTTTCCAGACACTTGTCATCACAGCCTTTTCTGGGAGGGTCCACTACGATTACATCTGCATATATACCTTCTTTTTTATATTTATCAGGTAAAACTTCCTCTGCCTTCCCGCCATAAAATTCCGCATTGGTGATTCCGTTTATGCGGGCATTCTCTTTTGCATCTTCGATTGCCTGCGGAACAATTTCCACACCATAAACCTGTTTCGCTTTTTTTGCAAGAAAAAGAGAGATTGTCCCTATTCCGCAGTACAAATCCCACACCGTTTCATTTCCTGTCAGACCAGCATACTCAAGTGCAAGGCTGTACAGTTTCTCAGTCTGGCCCGGATTGACCTGATAAAAAGAAAGCGGTGAAATCTGAAACTTTACTTCACCAGTCACATTCGCTCCACTGTCTACAGACTCAAAAATCCTAATACTATCTTCTATATAATCCCTTCCCCACAATGTCCTTGTTTCTTTTCCCATGATGACATTATTTTTCTCAGTATTGATGCTAACAGAAATGCTAACAATACGCCTTCCGTCAGAGTCTATACCCGTCGGTCTTTCACCAAAATCTATCCCCATCGCGCTTCCGCTAAAGTTTATCTCAGTTAGTTTTCTAACCAGTTCCTCCTGCGCGGGGAGTTTTTTCCCATTGATAACCAGACACACCATGATTTCTCCTGACGCAAAACCGGTACGGATTAAAATATGACGAATCAGACCTTCCCCCGACGTCTCACGATAAGCCGGAATATTATTTTCCCTCATATATGACAGCACTGTTTCCAAAATCTGTTTGTTCTCGTACGCGCCAAGTGCGCAATCAGTATTATGAATTATGTCATGCGTACGTCCCGCATAGAACCCTGTAATCAGGTTATTATTTTTATCATATCCCACAGGGAACTGCGCTTTGTTCCGGTAATGCCATGGATTCTCCATTCCTATGATTGGTTCCATAACCGCATCCACATGCTCCGGCACAAAACCTCCTATTCGAATCAGATTATTCCTAATCTTGTCCTGCTTAAACTCAAGCTGTCTTTCATATCCCATCGCCTGAATCTGGCATCCGCCGCATTGTCTATGAAAAGCGCAGCGCGGCTCCACACGAAAAGAAGAAGGTGTTATCACCTTCTCCAGTCGCGCGTATCCGTAATTCTTTTTTACTTTTGTAATTCTTGCTTCCACGATATCCCCGATAACAGCATCTTTGACAAATAGGGCATAGCCGTCTATCCTGCCGATTCCCTCACCATCATTTCCTATGTCTTCAATTTCCACCGTCACGGTATCATTCTTCTGAAATTCCATATTTATTCCTTCAATATATTATCTTTACTACAGTTAATAATTTTTCAGGTTGTTCAATTCCTCAACCGCAACGCCTTTTTCCAACCACTGGTAACGGAACAGTGCGTATCCGTCATAACCCAACTGTGTTGCAGTCACATACTGGTATGCGAGATTAACATTGCTTGATGCCCAGCCCAAGTCGGTTTTGGATGATGTTCCAACCCTGTAAAGGGCAAGTCCTACATAGATGGGAATATCCCGTTTGTTTAGTTTAATCCATTCACTGCATCTATCCGTAAACATGTTTTTCACTACGCCGTCTGTCACATAGATGTCAGTCCAGTAAATCTGCGGCATGATATAGTCGATGTATCCCGGAGTGGAAAGCCATGTATCAATATCCGCCCCCTGTGCGCGTGCATTATCGAGATTTCCTGCCGGACTGATTCCAAATGTACAGTTTGGATTTACGGATTTAATCGTCTTGTACACCTGTGAAACCATCAAATTGACATTTGCCTTTTTTGTTGCAATATCCAGTTGATTAGCCATACCAGACACATAAAAATAATCGTCGAAATGTATTCCGTCCACGTCGTAATTGCTTACTATTTCCTTTACGCCATTTGCGATTAAGTCTCTGGTTTCCTGTTTAGCCGGGTCAAGAGCCAGACAGATTTGTCCGCCCGAGCTTTTATATTGTATCGTAAACGGGAGAAACATCTGATAATATGGCGTTGCCATGAAACTGACGGTAGTCTCGGTATCACGAGAAAGCCGATAAGGATTTATCCATGCCTCAAACTTCAGGTTTTTGCTGTGAGCAATTTCAACCATAATTTTTAACGGGTCATAACCGGGATTAGTCCTGTTTGTAGTTATGTATGTTGACCACGGATAGTAGTTGGAAGGATACAAAGCATCGCCCATTGCACGGACATGCACAATCACAGTATTCATGCCGTATTTAACGACATTATCATACATGGCTGAAACCTTTTTTCTAAAGGCCGCCTCACTTTTATCCAGTAAATTTTCTTCGATATCATAATAAGAAATCCAGCAGGCCTTTTTAATATTATCAGCCGCCTGAACGTTGATTTTAGCACTCGGTAATGCCATGAAAAATGAAAGCAAAATAGCGGTTGATAACAGGTACACAAGTATTTTTCGATATACGTTTCTCATAATTCTTCCTTTCGTATAGTACATTATTTTGGATAAGTTCGTCCCCTGCAATAACAGTTTCGTAATTGACTAAGTATATTATTTAAATAGAATATTTGACTACTCCATCCTAGTCCCTTTAATATTAGAATCAAACAGTCTGTTAAACCCAAGCCACCCTGTGTCCGTCGTATTATTCATCAATTCCGTAAAAGTCTGAAGCTTCGCATCCGTGTTGTCTGCAAAATTCAATGCAAGCGCCTCCATAATTGCAGGCTTTTTCGGTGAGCCGAATTCATATTCCCCATGATGTGCCAGAATACAGTGCTTCAATTCATTCTCCAGAATTTTAGGGAATCCTGAAATCTTTTTTATTTTTTCTCCTACCATTTCGGTTCCGATTACGATATGCCCCAGAAATTGTCCGTCATCCGTATAATCATTTTCCGGGAAAAGAGATAGCTCTCTTGTCTTTCCGATATCGTGGCATATTGCTGCGCTGATAAGCAAATCCCTTTTCAAAAGCGGATACTGACGGCAGTAGTAATCACACAGCTTAGTTACGCTTAATGTATGTTCAAGCAGTCCGCCCATGAAGCTGTGGTGTATCGTCTTCGCTGCCGATGAATTGCGGAATGCTTTAACAAATTGTTCATCTTTTACAAAAAATTCCATTAACAACTCTTTCAGATATGAGTTCTGGATGCTATCGATATATTCAAGCAATTCCTTCATCATAGCATCTATGTTTTTACTGCTGACCGGAAGATACTGCGCCGGGTCATACTCTCCCTCTTTACAGCATCTTACTCTTTTCACATTGACCTGCAAAGCTCCTTGAAAGTTGATTACATCTCCATGAACTTCTATATAATCCAAGACATCGAATTCTTCAATTCCTGCATTATTCGGGTCCCATATTTTTGCATCTATCGTTCCGGTCTTATCCTGCAAAATCACGTTATCATATGGTTTCCCATTCTTCGTGACTGCGGACTGTTTATGCTTACACATATAGACATCGGACATTCTGTCCCCTTCTTTATAATCCTTAATATACTTCATAATCTGCACCAATCCTTAGGCAAAAATGCCTGCACTTCCTTTCTCTAGTTTAATATATTACAACCCTACATCTCCCCCAGCGTAACTTCCACCCTCATTTCCTGAAAGCTGTCAATTCCCTGGCGCCTCAGGGTAATCGCGATAATATCGTTCGGCATTGCATTATAAAGCGCATTTAGCAGTCCGTTATAATTTGTAATTTCCGTTTCCCCTATTTGGGTAATGACGTCTCCGCTTTGGATTCCTGCTATCATAGCAGGCGAATCCATTTCTATCTCTTTAACATAAGCGCCAAGCGGCATTCCTGATTCCAGATTTGCTTCCTGCGGCACATCAGTTCCATGAATACCCAAGTAAGCGCGTTCCTGGTTATTTGACATTTTTGTTATAGTATTTTTTAATTCTGTTATCCCATAAGCAGAAATCAGATTTTCTCTGTCTTTGCTATTATAAGAGTTATCAATAATACCTATAACCTTACCTTTCAGGTTAATGAGTACACCTGTTGCGTTCAGGCTCCCGTATATATCTGTAGATATCAACTTATATGCAGAATCCACCTGTTCAATAACGGTCCCTGCTGACGTCACTATTCCATAGCTCACAGAACCGCTCGTTCCTGTCGGACTTCCCAGTGCTATAACAGGGGTTCCCGGCAAATTGCCTGCATTAGAGCTTCCCAGACTTGCAATTGTAATAGTATCGATAGTTCTTTTTTCAATAATGGATAATGGAACGGATAAAATTGCAAGCCCCGTAATTGCATCCCTTTGAACTAAATCTGCCTCCGCTCTAGTATTATTGCAGAAGGTCACAAGAATTCTATCTGCGTCCTTAATATTATTCATACTTACTAATATCAGCATAGCCCGTCCATTGTCCGCCACAATGACTCCGGAAGCCTCAGCCTTATTTTCATATGGGTTGTTAAACCAATCCACATCCGAAGTAACTCCTGTGACAGTCACAAGTGAACGCTCAACATCCTTTGCCAGCTTGGAAAGTTCATCATATACCGCCTGGTATTCATCCAGACCAAATGTTACTTGGGCAAGAAGCTCCTCAATCTGCGCATCCTCAAGTTCAACCGGCTCGGTATCTTCCTCAATCATTTCTTCTGTCAGCATATCCTCCGGACTCATTTCCTCTTCCTGAGTAACGGTTTCTTCCAGAAATTGTACCTCTTCAGCCTCTTCCTCGGGATACAGCCAATTGTTAATCACAGGCTCTAAAATCAAAAAAGTAAGACATGCCACAATACCGAATACTACCGCCATTGACGCAGTAATTATAGTTCTGCGCAGCAGCTTTTTCTTGTTGACCGGTTTCTGCTTAATTTTTTCGCGCAAAAAATCGGTCTGCATGGAGGGGGTATATTCTGCCTGCTCCTTTATTTCTTCATTAGAACCGTTTTTTTCTGTTTTGTTTGCATTATCATCGGCCATAATCACAGACAGGCTCCTTTCTAAATCTTCCCTGCAACTAAGTATATCTTTTTCGTAGTAAATTTACAAGGATTATGGTAAGATATTTACAAATGACATATGAGAGGCACAACATGAACAGCAAAGTATTACACGTTTTAGAATATAACAAAATAATTGAGCAATTGGTTGACAAAGCGACTTCCGAACCCGGCAGGAAGCTCTGCAGAGAGCTTACGCCCATGACCGACCTTGAACAAATTAACCGCGCGCAGGCTGAGACCGCAGACGCACTCAGCCGTATTTTCAAAAAGGGTTCTACTTCTTTTGGCGGCAATAAGGATTTGGGTATATGCATCAAATCTCTTGAAGTCGGAAGTTCGTTATCGATTCCTGAGCTTATGAACATCGCCGCCCTATTGGAAAATGTAAACAGAATTAAGGCCTATGGACGAAGCGATAGAGAAGATGCGCCTGAAGATACGCTTAGCGAATACTTTGACGGATTAGAGCCTTTGACTCCTCTGGCAAATGAAATCAGAAGATGTATTTTATCCGAAGAGGAAATCGCAGATGATGCCAGTCCGACCCTGAAACATATCCGCAGAAGTATGGCTCTTACCAATGAAAAAATCCATTCACAGCTTGCTTCCATGATAACCGGTTCATGCCGCACTTATCTTCAGGATGCCGTTGTAACAATGCGTAATGACCGTTACTGCATACCGGTAAAGGCCGAGTACAAAGGGCAGGTTTCGGGTATGGTTCACGACCAATCCTCCACCGGCTCAACCTTTTTCATTGAGCCTGCTGCCATCGTTACACTGAATAATGAGTTAAAAGAGCTTGCCATCAAGGAGCAGAAGGAAATCGAAGTAATCCTTGCAGATCTGAGCGCCCAGGCCGGTATGCATACTGATGCACTTGCAAACAATCATAAGCTCATGACAACTCTGGATTTTATTTTTGCCAAGGCTTCTCTTGCCATGGATGAAAACGGTACTATGCCCATATTTAACACTGAGCACCGCGTACGCATCCGTAAGGGGCGCCACCCTCTTCTGAATAAGAAAAAAGTTGTTCCAATAGATATCGAATTGGGTATAGACTTTGATTTATTGATTATTACAGGACCTAATACCGGCGGCAAAACCGTTTCCCTAAAGACAGTAGGACTACTCACGCTGATGGGGCAGGCAGGGCTTCACATCCCGGCGCTTGACCGTTCGGAATTATCTGTTTTTACGGAAGTCTATGCTGATATCGGAGACGAACAGAGTATTGAGCAGAATCTTTCTACCTTTTCCTCACATATGACGTCCATCGTCTCTATCCTGCAGAATGCGGATGCGGATTCTCTATGTCTGTTTGACGAACTTGGAGCCGGTACCGACCCGACGGAAGGCGCTGCGCTGGCTATCTCTATTTTGGATTATCTGCATGACAGAGGTATCCGTACTATGGCGACCACGCATTACAGTGAGTTGAAAGTATATGCTCTGACTACGTCTTTTGTGGAGAACGCCTGCTGTGAGTTTAACGTGGAAACACTGCGTCCTACTTACCGCCTGCTAATCGGTATTCCCGGTAAGAGTAATGCCTTTGCCATCTCTTCCAAGCTGGGGCTGCCTGACTATATTATAGAAGAAGCTAAAAAGCATATTACCAAAGATCAGGAAAGCTTTGAAGATTTATTATCCGATCTGGAAAACAGCCGTGTTACAATCGAAAAAGAACGTTTGGAAATAGCTTCCTATAAAGAGGAAATCAAAGCTCTTGAAGAACGGCTCAAATCCAAGAATGAAAAGATCGACCAGTCAAAAGAACATATTTTAAATAAAGCCCACGAGGAAGCCAGACAGATACTGCAGGATGCCAAAGATTTGGCGGACGAAACAATCCGCACATTCCAAAAAGCGGGTACAAATACTTCCATGAAGGAACTTGAAAAATCGCGTCAAAAAGTGCGGGATAAAATCTCCGAGAAAAATGCAAAGTTGTCCGTGTCATCATCCGATAAACCGACACATAAGCTGCTTAAGCCGAATCAATTATCACTTGGTGATTCCGTAAAAGTCGTTTCCATGGGGTTGACAGGAACCGTAAACTCTCTTCCCGACAAAAACGGCAAATTATTTGTGCAATGCGGTATCATACGCTCTCAAGTGTCTTTAGACGACTTGGTATTGCTTGAAGAAAAAGCAAATGTGTCTGTAGATAAATTGCATCGAACAGGTTCAGGTAAGCTGAAAATGTCCAAATCCTACTCGGTTTCCACGGAAATCAATCTGCTTGGAAAAACAGTGGATGAAGCGCTTTCAGAATTGGATAAATATATGGATGACGCATACCTCGCACATCTGCCCAGTGTGCGCATTGTACATGGAAAAGGCACCGGTGCCTTGAGGAAAGCCGTGCAGAACTATCTGCGACGTTGTAAATATGTTAAAGATTACAGGCTGGGCGAATACGGCGAAGGAGATGCAGGAGTTACTATTGCTGAATTTAAATAAAATAGGAAGGCGGGATTTCTAAGATGGTTAGTAAACAGAAGATATTAATTGTAGATGATGACAACAATATTGCGGAACTTATTTCTCTCTATCTGACTAAAGAGTGTTTTGAAACAATGATAGTAAACGACGGCGAATCCGCACTTACGGCTGTCAAGAGTTTTGAGCCTAACCTTATGCTGCTTGACTTGATGCTTCCCGGCATTGACGGCTATCAGGTCTGCCGCGAGGTCCGTAATAAGACTTCACTTCCAATCATCATGCTTTCCGCTAAAGGAGAGGTTTTCGATAAGGTATTAGGCCTGGAACTTGGCGCCGATGATTATATGGAAAAACCGTTTGATTCCAAGGAGCTTGTTGCAAGAGTAAAGGCCGTACTGCGTCGTTATAAGCCTGCTGCTTCAACCCTCGAAGCTTCCGATATAAAATGCGTGGAATATCCCGACCTTATCATCAATCAGACAAATTACTCTGTCATCTATATGGGACAAACGGTAGAAATGCCGCCGAAAGAATTGGAGCTTCTCTACTTTTTGGCAGCTTCTCCCAACCATGTTTTTACAAGGGAGCAGTTGCTTGACCAGATCTGGGGATATGAATATATCGGCGATACTCGCACGGTTGATGTACATATCAAGCGTCTGCGCGAGAAAATAAACGACCATGAAAAATGGAAGATTGCTACAATCTGGGGAATCGGATATAAATTTGAGGTCAGGACTTAAGAAGTGTATGAGAGGACGAAATTGACATGAGAAAAACTTTATATATTAAGTTTATCCTTGCATATATAATTTTCGGCTTTTTTGGGTTTGTTGTTGTCGCTACTTTTGTGTCCAGCATGACCTTAGATCACCTGAAGAAAGAAAAAGCAGATTCTCTTTATCGTGAGGCGACTTTAATTGCCAATACTTACGCCTCTGACCTGTATAACAGCGAAACTACTTTGGAGGCCGTAAAGAACCAGATAGACGCTATTTCCGTTTATTTAAATGCTTCTATCTGGATTATCAATCCATCCGGACGTATGGTACTGGATTCTTCCACTCCTATGGATGTGGAAAATGAAGTTGTGATTGAAAACTTTGATCCTACTGTCACAGAAGGCTCATATTATACTACCGGTAATTTCTTTGGCACTTTTACAGATGATACTCTCAGTGTATTTGCACCTATTACTTCTGATTTCAAGGTAAGAGGGTATGTGGTAATTCACACTCCTATGAGCAGCATTCAATCTTCCACCGACAGCATGCTGAACATTTCTTATTTTATGCTTATTATACTGTTCCTGTTATCATTGATAATTTTGATTTTCTTTACGGAGCTGGTATATATTCCACTGCGTAAAATTACAGAAGCAACCGAGCAATACGCAAGCGGAAACATGCATTATGAATTTTCCGTAGAGAGTGTGGATGAGATGGGTTATCTGGCTGCCATGCTTTCATATATGGCAAGTGAAATCGCCCGTTCCGAAGACGATCAGAAACATTTCGTAGCCAATGTTTCTCATGATTTCCGTTCACCGCTCACCTCTATAAAAGGCTATCTGGAAGCCATGCTGGACGGTACGATTCCGCCCGAAATGAATGAAAAATACCTCACTATAGTTTTGAATGAAACCGAACGTCTGACTAAGCTTACCAACAGTCTGCTGACATTAAACAACTTAAATACCAAGGGCATACTTTTTGAGCGGACAGATTTTGATATTAATACCACAATACGCAACGTAGCCGCTTCTTTTGAGGGAACCTGCAAAGAGAAAAAAATTGCAATCGAACTTGTTTTAACCGGTGAAAAAATGTATGTTTCTGCTGATATGGGAAAAATTCAGCAGGTGCTATATAACCTATTGGATAACGCAATTAAATTCAGTCATCACGACTCTATAATAAAACTGGAAACGACAGAAAAACATAATAAAGTCTTCGTCAGTGTTAAAGACTCCGGAATAGGTATTCCGAAAGATAATCTGAAACTTATCTGGGACAGATTCTATAAATCGGATATATCACGTGGAAAGGATAAAAAAGGTACGGGGCTGGGACTTGCTATCACTAAAGAAATTATCCGTTCTCATGGAGAAAATATAAATGTTATAAGTACGGAAGGCGTTGGCTCTGAATTCATTTTTTCGCTGCCTAAGTCTGATATAGAAGATGAAGACTAACCAACATGTAATCAGTTTTTCCAATGAAGACGATGTAAATCACCTTTTATCTGCATGTCACTGAAATCATTCTGCCTGAGTGCCTCATACAACACAATTGCTACCGCATTGGAAAGATTCAGGGAACGTATATCATCGAGCATCGGAATCCTGATGCAATGCTCCTCATTTTCTACCAGAATCTCTTCCGGAATTCCGCCGCTTTCTTTTCCGAACATGATGAAATCGTCCGGTTTAAAAGCGGCTTCCGTATATACTTTTTTTGCTTTGGTCGTTGCCATCCATATTGTTGCATTCGGATGTTTATCCAGAAATTCCTGATAATTCATATAGCGTGTCACATCCAGATGTTCCCAGTAATCCATACCTGAACGCTTAATGGATTTCTCATCCAGCCGGAATCCCAACGGCTCAATCAGATGCAGTCCCGTCCCCGTCGCCACACACGTTCTCCCAATATTCCCAGTATTCGCCGGTATCTCCGGCTGGTGTAATATAATATTCATAGCTCTCACCTTTTCTAATCAAAGATTTCTGTAAAGAATATAGCCAACATGAATAAAATAAGGTCCGATTCTGCTCTGCAACGAGGACCGTTTTTATTCATGTTGGCTAAATTCACTCAATTCCTTAATCTTTCAATGAACTCCGACAACCTCTTCATCGCCGTCTTAATATTCTCCATAGAAGCTGCATATGAAATTCGCAGAAATCCTTCTCCGCAGTCTCCGAAAGCTGTACCCGGAACGACAGCCACTTTCTCTTCCTGTAAAAATTTTACCGCAAATTCATCACTTGTCATACCGAATTCTTTGATGCACGGAAAAACATAAAATGCGCCGAAGGGTTCGAAACACTCCAATCCCATCTCTTTAAAAGCATGCATCAGATATCGTCTCCTCTGATTGTATGCTTCCCGCATTTCATCCACGTCATCATCGCCGTTTCGCAACGCTTCTACAGCTGCGTACTGGCTGGTGGTAGGTGCGCACATAATAGCAAACTGATGGATTTTCAACATCTGTGTAATAATCGCTTCCGGTCCGCAGGCATAGCCAAGCCGCCAGCCTGTCATGGCATAGGCTTTAGAAAAACCATTGATCAGAATTGTTCTCTCCATCATACCTGGAATTTCTACGATAGATACATGTTTTTCCTTATATGTAAGTTCGGAATAAATCTCATCGGAAATAACAAATATGTCATGCTTTATTATTACCTCTGCAATAGCTTCCAAATCTTTTCTTTCCATAATCGCGCCTGTCGGATTATTCGGGAATGGAAGAATCAGGATTTTAGTCTTATCCGTAATAGCATCCTCTAACTCCTGCGCTGTCAGCCGAAATTCATTTTCCGCTTTCAACTCTATAATAACCGGAACGCCGCCTGCCAGTATGGCACAAGGTTCATACGATACATAACTCGGCTGAGGTATCAGCACCTCTTCACCGGGATTAAGCATAGCGCGTAATGCGGCGTCGATTCCCTCGGAGCCGCCCACCGTTACGAATACTTCGTTCTTAGGATTATATTCCACACCATGTTTTCTTTTCAGATAATGGCAGATTTCTTCCTTTAATTCCTTCAATCCTGCATTGGAAGTATAGAAAGTACGTCCTTTTTCCAAAGAGTAAATACCCTCGTCTCTGATATGCCACGGCGTATCAAAATCCGGCTCTCCTATACTAAGTGAAATCACATCATCCATTTCACTTACAATATCAAAAAACTTCCGGATACCTGAGGGCTTAATCTCGACTACCTTGTCAGCTAACGGATTTCTCATGGTGTCACCTTCTCTCTGGTGTCTTCATATTTCTTCGCCAAAATGGTTCCATGATCTTTATATTTTTTCAAAATAAAATGAGTCGCAGTACTGAGTACGGTATCCAGAGTGGAAAGTTTGTCTGATACAAAACCGGATATCTCTTTTAAAGATTTTCCTTCCAATGTAACAAGCAGATCAAAACCTCCGGAAATCAGATAAACGGAATTGACCTCCGGATATTTATAAATGCGCTCCGCTATATTGTCAAATCCCTGTCCGCGCTGCGGCGTTACCCTGACTTCAATCAGAGCAGATACCTTTTCAATAGAAGTCTTTTCCCAATCAATAAGCGTATGGTAACCGCAAATAATTCCTTCGTTTTCCATCTCTGCAAGTTCATTCACAATATCAATCTCTTCCACACCCATGAGAACTGCCAGCTCCTTCATGTCTATCCGGCTGTTCTTCTCAATTATTGCCAATAATTTCTCTCTCATAAACTTATCCCTTTTCCTTTCCTATTAATTACAACGTTTCCTCTCAGCCTATGTTCTTTGATACAGTTTATACATCTGATCTGCTTTAGGCAGTTCTAAAAAACGCTTTTCCTCCTCATTATAAAGAACCCTGTCGTTCCCCGATGTGGTCTTCCCGACAATTACTGCAGGCACTCCCTCTTTCATAAGCGCTGCGGTCAGTCCTATTCCATCCTCAGCAGTCATCAGAAGGCTTCCGCCTGACAATAGTTCGTATGGGTTCAGATCAAAAAATTCGCAAATCTCAATAGTTTCCTGCCTGACAGGCAGTTTTTTTAAATCAATTTCAAGTCCGACGCCTGCTTCCTCTGCCATTTCCCATAGGGCTCCGAAAATGCCGCCCTGTGAAACATCGTGCATTCCGCAGACACCAGACTTAAGGGCGGCGGCAGCCTCCGGCAAAATAGAAAGAAGACTTTCAAATTCTTCCGCCTCTTCTATCATCCTGACGGGATATCGGGTAAGCAGTTCTGACTTGTGTTCTTTGGAAATCATCGATGTGCCTTCCAATCCAATCCACTTACTTACTATCACGTCCTGTCCGGGTTTTACTTTTCTTAATTCTGATGAATTCGCTTTTTTTCGCTTTCCGATTCCTGTGACTGTCAGCACAGGCTTCTCTAAATTTACCGTCACTTCAGTGTGTCCGCCGATTATCTGCACTTTAAAACGACTGCAGACTTCTTCGGCCTGACTCATCATTTTCTGTAATTCCTTTTCCTCCGTGTCCTCAGGAAGCATACCGGAAATCAGTACGCCTACCGGCTCTGCTCCCGCAGCTGCTACATTATTTAACGCCCTATGTACCCCGTGAGTACAGACCATATCTATGGACGCAATGACAGGATTCGTAGAAATAACAGTCTCTTCATCTTCTTCAAACGACATAACGGCACAGTCTATCCCTATGCCTGCGCCGCACAAAACTTCGTCTCTTACAGTTTTTATTTGTTTTAAAACGGAGCGCTTAAGTACATTCTCCGATACTTTGCCGTTTCTCATAATTATATAGTCAACTCTTTCTTATGGCTCCGGCACCGTCCAAGCAGCTGCCTCAGCCGCCGCCTGTGCCGCTGCTGCCTGAGCCGCAGCATTTGCTTGTGCTGCTTTATATGCATTTGCTACAGATTTTACCTGATCTATACTGCCTGATGCAACTGCCGCCATAATGTCATTGTACGCTACGGGATCTGTAGTCGAAATCCCCACAGTTGCACTTCTTGGTGAATTCATATAACTACTGCTGTTTACCTGTTCCCTGCTGACTTCTACGCCGTCAACCGTAACTACTTTCCACAACTGCGCTCTATATCCGATATGCGCCGACTGAATGGAACAGTAGCCAAGAGGCAGCGAGGCATCTGTGTATATAACCTCTGAAGCCGGCTCAATCTTCTCTAAAACCTTACTTTCATAAGTAACCTGCCTGTTACTGTCTCTGGTCTCCACACCATAGATGGTAAAAGTAATCTTCTTATCGTCCGTAGTGTAACCCTCAATATAAATAGGATGTTCCGAGCTGTTTACAAACTTAAAATCTTTCCCTGAAGATTCCGCAATGGCTGCATCGGCAGAAGGATCTACATATGTAACAATCATAGAATGATTATTTCTCTGCGTTACATCCATTTCCGCAATCAACACTGCATTATATAAAGTAGTGGACACCTGACAAACTCCGCCTCCTAAACTATCTACCACCTGACCATTCAGATATGAGCTCGCCTGATAATATCCATTTCCTTCAGTAAAAGGAGTTATTTTATCAAGTGCGGAAAATTCATCTCCCGGATACAAAGTCGTCCCGTTAATAAGCCTGCATGCATTAGATACATTTCCGCCTCTGTTACTACCGGAACTGCTAAAAGAAGTGGTAAATGTTCCCAACACATCCGTTACCCGTGCAAGCTCTTCCGCAGTACCCCGCGGTTCAATTACATCAATTACCAAATCAACGTCACAGGCGGATCCGTCCCAATCGCTTACGAGATATTCATACAGGGTGTCTACGGAAGCATCTGTATCAACCACAATTCCCTTCTGTCCTTCGGTAATCTGAAATTCTTCGTCAACCCTTGTCAATGTTGCATCAATGGCATCCTGATTATACTGAGCACCCTGTTCCTCAATCAATGTTCTAATCAGCTCTTTATCAAAATCAAAGGCTATCTGATAAACCTTGTTTTCGTGTTCCAAATCCTTCAACACTTTATAGCACTGTACTATATTTCCGTCTTTTCCGAGAGACGCTGCCTCAGATATTATTTCCGGATTACCCCATTTAAGACCAATCGCCGATGCCGTAGTTATAATCTCATTATCATCAACTGCACGCAAAGTAATCTGTGTGTCGGCAAGAGAATCCACATATGTCTGTACAGCATTTTCAGCCTCAGACGCAGTCATTCCTGAAAGGTTGATTTCATTTGCATAAATCCCTGACTCGATTTTATCCTCTTTAGCATTTACCGTCATGCTCATTGAAAAAACAGTAACATATACTGCTGAAACAACAGCCAGACATTTTACAACTCTGCTCATAATTTTCTGCCTTTCTTATTTCATTGATTCCATGAAAAAAATATGATAAACTATTTTTTAACTACATTGCCACACTTGCCAAAAGCGGTATTACCATTGCTAAAATTAATACAATGACAATGATAGCCGATATAATCTGTTTTGATTTTTTATTATGCCAAGAAAACATAACTAAAACCTCCTGCCTACTGAAAGGATATTATATATGAAATTTCCCCTTTTTGCAAGTTTTATTGTCTTTACTATATGGCTTACCTACGAGATTGGCAAACACAATCGTATAGATGAGGCCGTGAATCAGGAATTCTGGCGCAAAGAGCATAGAGCAAATAAAATTAGAAGGAAACCACTCGACGATCTTGACTACATCACTATTCCTTTTGACAGTCTCCCAATGCATATTTTGCCGGATGACGAACAGGTTTCCGAATATAAGGAAGTCCTCAATTCTTTATCCGACTCCAAAATAGTCAATTTCACCGGCATCACCAACACCGATTTGAAGTTGCAATACGGTGCGCCCAATATTGATCTGCTTAGCAAATATGACCAGAATTATACCGTTTTAGCCAGAACCCTCAACATGTGGGCTGCCTATATATATGAAAAAGGCTATCCAAAGGAAGCACGGGAAATTCTGGAATTCGCCGTTTCCACAAAAACCGATGTGAGCGGCTCCTACAAGCTTCTATGCCAAATTTATAAGGAAGAAAATACTCCGGAAAAAATAAAGGAGCTTTATCCTGTTGCCGAATCCGTAAACTCAATTATGAAAAACACTATCTTCCATATTCTGCAAGAAGCTGAGCAATAATCCGGCTCGCTTCGCTTCGGGTAAGCTTCTCCACATCGTAGTCTACTTTTAGTTTATGCCTGTCCAACAATTTATATAACTGATTTTTTTGAGGTATGGTAACAAGCGTGTCTCTTTTCACATTATATTTCAAAGGTATCGGTTTAAAATCCTCTTCGTGTCTGTCATAAAAAAGCTCTGCAAGCTTCCTATATAATACCAATGTCGCTTTTGCGTCGGCAATCGCTCTATGTGCGCTATGCTCGATTTCAAAATGCCTGCACAAAAATTCAAGACTTCTGCTTTCTAAATCGGGCAAAAACTTTCTTGCCAGTTTCAATGTATCAATTCCGTTTTTCTCAAAAGTAAGCCTTTCATTGACCGCTGCCCTTTTTACAAAAGAATAATCAAAAAGCACACTGTGTCCAAGAAGCACATCATCACCAATAAAATCTAACAGTTCAGGTAATATATCTCTGATATCAGGGGCGTCTTGAAGTTGTTCATCGACTATTCCGGTCAATTCAATAATGCGTTCATCAAGCGCTCTGTCCGGATTTATAAATGTTTCCAGCATGGCGACAATTTCTCCATCCCTTACCCTGACAGCGCCGATTTCTATGATTTTATCCTTCTTCGGGTCTAAACCGGTAGTCTCTAAGTCCAGACATACATAAGAATCTATCATTTCTTATTCCTCTTCCGGTAATCCTTGCAATGCTCCTGCAAAAAGCACTCTTCGCACTTCGGTGTGGGCGCCTTACAAATCTGCCTTCCCAAAGTGATAATCTGGATATTCCAGAGAATCCAGTGATCTTTAGGCAGTGCTTTCATAAGTTCCATTTCAACCTTAACGGGGTCATCTTCTTTCGTAATTCCAAGTTTTTTGGAAATGCGCTTTACATGCGTATCAACCACTATACTAGGGTCATTGAATACATTACCCCTTATTACATTTGCAGTCTTACGGCCTACGCCTGCCAGTGAAGTAAGCTCTTCTATGGTCCTTGGCACTTCTCCATTGAATTTATCACGAAGGTCCTGACAACAGGCAATGATATTTTTCGCCTTGTTATGATAGAATCCGGTAGAATGTATATCCTGTTCCAGCTCTTTTAAATCTGCTTCTGCGAAAGCATCTATGCTTGGGTATTTCTGAAATAAGTCCTTGGTGACAATATTAACTCTGGCGTCTGTACACTGTGCGCTTAGGATTGTTGCGATTAATAGCTGCCACGCGTTTTCGTGATTCAGATAGCAGGTGTAGTCGGTGCCGTAATGCTCGTCGAGAAGGGCGAGGATGGCTTGGGTGTGTTTTGTCATTGGGGGTTTCTCCTTTAAGTATATTATGGTGGCGATCGGGCGTTGTACAATATATACAAAGCACAGCAGGGCACGCTTGCGCTGCGTTGTCGCTCGTAGCGGTACTAAGCTCGAAAAGACCTCGCTAAGTACCGACGGCTCCATAGCACCCTGTTGTGATTTGTATATATTGTACAACTAGGTATCGACAACTATATATTGTGCTTCGTAGGTTAATGGGTTTCGGTTTTGGTAATCGAATAGAACCATCATGGGGGTATCCAGTCTTTGCATCTGTAAAGCGGCATCTGTTTCCCAGACGGGATAGTTAAAAAATTCTATGTGCGTCAGTCTGGAAAGCTGGGTGTGGTCATAGGTTGAGTAATCGGGCAGAAAGTGCCTGTTCTCTTCTTCTTTTTTGTAAAAATCTTTTATAAGATTTTTATAAGGGGTCAGGTCGTTTGCGAAATCCGGTCTGCTCTTAATATTTTCTCTTAAGTACAGATCAAAAGTCAAGACCTGACGTATCATTTCCGATTCTTCTGACAAAGCGGTGTTCATGGCAAAGTCCAGTAATATCTGATATCGGTATACTCTGGCGGGAGTCATGAGTGAATATCCTTTTTCCTGATAAAATCCTGCAAGCTCTCTGTATAATGTATAAGCATTCGGAAATACGCTCTGTAATACGGGCATAGTATGTGTAAACTGATTGCTGTTATAGTAGAGTTCTACCATTTCCTCCACCTGTTTTAAAATACGAAGCTTCTCATATGGGAGCCATTTGGTAGAAAGAACTTCATAGGGGGGATCATCCGTATATTGTATGCCATAATCATCTGCCTTTTCATGCATGTAGGAGCCTTTTAGTACCTTTAAAAAGCCAAGCTGGAGCTGGTGCGGTTTCATTGCATATACCACGTTAAACGAGTTTATGAAGCTTTCATAATCTTCAAAAGGAAGTCCGGCTATTAAGTCAAGATGAACATGGATATTTCCGTTGCCAATGATTCGCTCCACAACACTGCGCAGTCTGTCAATATCACTCGTGCGCCGGATTTCCTTTAGAGTATCCTGATTGATAGTCTGTACGCCTATTTCCAACTGTGCCAGACCCGGACGCAGCCTTGCAAGGATTTCCAGCTCTTCCTTAGAAATGATTTCCGCTGCAATCTCAAAATGAAAATTAGTGACGCCATTATCATTCTCAGACAGATATTCCCATATTTCACACGCGTGTGCATGATTGCAATTAAATGTTCTGTCTACAAATTTTACCTGCTTTACCTTATTATCCAGAAAAAACTGCAATTCTTTCTTAACAGTGTCCATATCCCGCAGACGTACCGTTTTATCTATGGAAGAAAGGCAATAACTGCATCTGTAAGGACAGCCTCGGCTGGTTTCATAATAAATGATTCTGTTTTCAAATGAATAAAGGTTGTCGTACAGAAATGGAAGTCTGGAAATATCCATAGGTTCACGCATGGACGTGTGGCATATTTCATCACATGCGTCTTTCTGTGGCTGCGATAATACTGCTTCGCTTTCTATGTATACGGATTCGCTCTGTGACGGTATATATGTCTGTGTATAAGACCTCGCATAATACACAATTCCTGATATTTTATCTAAACTTTTACCTTCAATTCCTAAATTGGCTTTTGAACAATAATGTTCCGCCAATTCTTTGAAAGTTTCCTCTCCTTCTCCCAGCATAATGCCTGTAACCATCGGATTCTTTTTCAAAAGTTCGTTTGGATCATATGAGACTTCCGGACCACCCAGCCAGATATGCACGCCCGGCATTATTTTCGGGAGTTCCGTCAAAATAGAGCTTATCAAACTCCAGTTCCAGATATAACAGGAAAAAGCCGCCACATCAGGATTTCTTCTGAAAATGTCAGCTAAAATTTCTTCCTTTTTATTGTTAATTGTATACTCTGCAATTTCAATATAAGGCGCAAGCCGCTCTCCCGCATAGGCGCTCAGGCTGTATACGGCAGGATTGGAGTGTATGTATTTTGCATTGATGGCGATTAGGAGAATTTTCATATGGGCTCTCGTTCTAAATTGTATATTTATATAAGTATAACATATTACTAATTTTTTGTTTAATATAAATCCAATAT
>JAIDPH010000078.1 GCA_029062885.1 Lachnospiraceae bacterium | reverse complement strand
TCGATCAGTTTCAGAATCAGACTGTCATCTATGGTAAGAAGCGCATAAAGAAGATGTTCCTGCTCAATTTCCTGATGTCCGTATTCATACGCCAGTTTCTCGCACTGCTCAACTGCCTGCATGGACTTCTGGGTAAATTTCGTCATATTCATAATCTCTGCCTCCTCATCAGCACTTTCTTATGCATAATTTACGTTTGCTTGTTCTATTGACAATATAACAATAGTACTTTTTGTTAGCACTGTCAAGAGGTGAGTGCTAAAATTTTCAGAAAAATTCTTTTTTAGTTTACTATAGCATTTTTCCTTCTAAATAAAATCATTGCTTACTTGATTTTTCCCCTCAATCTATATAAAGTAAAAATATAAGATATTATACGAGGAGGATTTGAATATGGAACTGAAACTGCGCAAGGACGTCCCTGTGGAATTAACATGGGATTTATCATCTATTTATACAAATGAAGAGGAACTTCAAAAAGACATAGAAAATCTGAAGGTTCTCAGCAGCCACATGGTGCAGGATTATAAAGGGAAACTGGATTCGCCCCGGATTATTAACAGCTGTCTTGATGATCTTCGGGAAGTAACCCGCCTGCTCACACTAGCTGGTTCTTACTGTAGCCTGGCAGTTTCCGTGGACTATTACGATACTCACAACCAGGAACGGGATGATGCCTTTTCCCGTCTGGCTTCGGAGATTTCCAGTCAGCTCAGCTTTATTGATACCGAGATTGCTTCCCAGAAAGAATCCGTCTTGGAGGAAGCCATTGCTATTGCCACCGACAACAAATGCTATTTACAGGATATTCTGCGCCAAAAACCGCACCAACTCCATCCGGAGGCAGAACGGGCTGTGGCTGCGCTTTCCCAGACCATTCAAGCTCCTTACCAGATCTACAATATGGCAAAATTGGCGGATATGAAATTTGATTCCTTTGTGGTTGACGGAACAGAATATCCTCTTGGTTATTCTCTGTTTGAGGATAATTACGAATATGAGGAAAATCCTTCCATTCGCCGGAAGGCCTTTACCGCATTTTCCGCCAAGATCCGTGAATACGAGAATGTAACTGCGGCTGCCTATAACGCACAGGTACAGACTGAAAAAACAATTGCCAATATGCGTGGGTTTGATTCTGTCATTGACAGCCTGCTTTTCCCCCAAAAAGTGACACAGGAAATGTATCACCGTCAGATTGATCTGATCATGGAAAAGCTCTCTTGCCACATGCGCCGGTTTGCCCGCCTTCTGCAAAAGATTCACAAACTGGACCATATGACCTTTGCGGATCTGAAAATTGCCGTTGACCCGGAATATGATCCTAAGGTTACCATTGAAGAATCCAGAGACTATATTGAGAAAGGTCTTTCCATTCTGGGAGACGATTACGTAGAAATGATACGTGAAGCTTACCGTGACAGATGGGTAGATTTTGCTAAAAACCAGGGAAAATCAACCGGTGGTTTCTGTTCCAGCCCATACGGAGTCAATTCCTTTATTCTGCTGTCGTGGAATGATCGTATGTCCGATGTCTTTACACTGGCCCACGAACTGGGACATGCCGGTCACTTCAAGGCCTGCAACAAAAAACAGTCCATTTTTGATACGGATGTTTCCACCTACTTTGTGGAAGCCCCCTCAACCATGAATGAACTGCTTATGGCACACTACTTATTAAAAAACAATCCGGATCCCCGATTCCGCCGCTGGGTGTTGTCCTGTATGATAAGCAATACTTATTATCATAACTTTGTCACGCACCTTTTAGAAGCCGACTATCAGCGAAAAGTCTACCAAATTGTTGACAACGGCGGAAGCGTCAATGCCCAGGTTCTATCCCGGCTTATGAAGGAAACCCTTCAAAATTTCTGGGGTGAGGATGTGGAAATTTCCGATGATGCCGCACTTACCTGGATGCGCCAGCCTCACTATTACATGGGTCTGTATTCCTATACCTATAGCGCCGGTCTCACTGTTGCAACACAGGTCTGTAAGCGAATTGAGCAGGAAGGAACACAGGCAGTTGATGACTGGAAAAAGGTTCTTGCATCAGGCAGTACGCTGGATCCGGTAGGACTGGCTAAGCTTGCCGGAATTGACATTACTACAGACACCCCTCTTCTTGATACGATTGCTTATATCGGTGAAATCATTGATGAGATTGAAAAACTGACAGAAGAACTTCATTCCTCCACCGATACCGCATTATAAACATGCGTATAATAATCATGGCTGAGGACCGACTTACAAAACGTCATTCTATTTCTCACTATACTTGATATCTGCTTTACGTAGTCTTCCGGAATGACGGCATTTTCATCTGTCGGAGTGAAAATTTTCTTGGATGAATTATAATGCCCCAAATCGGTCTTCCAGTCATAATTTCCGAAGAAAACAAGCGGGAGAGCATCTGAGAGCACATCCCTTCCCACATAAAGCCTGGAATCCCATTCCACGCCAAAGAGATTGCACAATGTCGGAAGCATGTCTACGGAAGAGGCAGGCGTATCGACAATAATCGGCTCATTATCTTCAAGCTCCCCGCACCAGATAATGGCACGGCTTCTGTCACGCTCTTCATAGGTGTTCACCGGATAACCGTATAATTCAGATAAATACGGCATATTTCCCAGGGCTGCGTCCGAATCCAGCCCATAGGGAAAATGATCCGGCGCGATGCAGATGACTGTGTCATCTGCAATACCTTTTTCTTCAAGTGTTTTTACAAGATAATCCATTGCTTTTTCAAGCTCAAGATTAGCCGCTATATAAGCACGTACAGGCTCCGAGTAAGTAAGATTTTTCTTATCACACCATGCGTCTATGGCTTCTTTATTTTCCCTTGCCATTGCATTGTTGCCAAAAGCGTATACACTGTGACCGCTTACCGTCATGTAATAAACGTTAAAAGGCTGTTTGTCAATGTACATCGGCAGAGTTTCCTGCATCAATTCCAAATCGCTTGCCGGCCATACAGGGCTGATAAGATTCTCAAGACCATTTCCCACACCCATATATCCTCCACTATAACCCAGCTTTGTATGGGTTTCATGACGGTCGTAAAAAGTGTAGGTACTGTTGTGGAAAGCCATGCCGAAATATCCCTTGTCATTTAAAAGCGCGCCAATATTGGTGTGCGTTCCATTCTGCGTGATTTCCTTAATAGAGCTTCCGCCTGAAGTCGGAATCAAACCAAATAAAAGCTGATATTCACCTCCGGTCGTACCTGCAATTGACTGCTGGTAATAATCATTGAAGTTAATTCCTTTTGTGGAAAGCCTGTATAGTGTCGGCGTCAGTTCCGGGTCAATGAGAAAGCCGGAAAATGCTTCCGCACAGATCAAAATCAGATTTTTCCCCGCAAAGGCGCCTGTATAGGCATTTTGGTTCGACGGTGTGAGCGTGGAAATATAGGCATCAATATCGGCACAGTCCCCACCTGCGGCAGCAAGAGCGGCAAAATCAACAGAAACCACACTCTGATCGTATACAACCGGCGTTACTGATTCGTCTTCCTGTACAGTTTCCGTGCTTTGGGAGGAAGTCTTCTCTTGGAGTGTGACCATCTCCTGAGTGTCGGCAGCTTCTTTTGCCAATACGACAGCCTTACCGCTGAATACGGTTTTCTCCTTGCTGCTTATAAGAACGTCTTCCGAAGATGTATAGGCTGTGCCCTGCACGAGTTCCACCTCCATGCTCTCAAAGACAGGCGCGGATGTTTTGGATGAAGCACGATTCCGAATATCCAGACACAGTCCCTCACCCAGCCCAAACTGCATTACTGCCGACTCAAAATTATATTGATTTGTATAAATGTCCTTATGCAGACCGCAGCATAAAATAAGGAACAAAGCCGCTCCATAACAGGCAGCTCCCCCTGCCAAATGTGCCAGCAAAGAATAAACAGCCTGTCTTGTACATCTTCTCCTAATGCCCTTTTCAGATAACTGCCCTATTATCTTTTCTCTCAGTACAAACCACAAGATAAGCGGCAGCAAAAAAAGCGCAATATGACTGATTCCGTCAAAGCAGAAGATCAGCCGCCTGATGTCAGCGCCAAATCCACTCAGTGCGTCAGTTGCGGCATTAAATATGGTATTTAAGTCATACGCCACCTTAAACTGTCTATATACCAGAAATTCCACAACGAAAACAAGGAATATAAACCCCAGATAGAATGGTATCAGAATATGTACTGCTTTTTTCGGCAAAAGCGAAATAACGCCTGAAACAACCAGCCCCGCGCAGAGCGAGAATAAAGCCAGAAATATAAAAGAACTTCCGGTGTGCAATGTTTCGACTGACATCTTGAAAACAATCTCCGTATAAAAATGCGAAAGAGACAAAAAAACTGCCAGCCATATTTTCATTTTTCTTTTATTCTTTAGTGTACTCATAATGATTTTCCTTAGCCTTATTTTATACTGCTATTATACATGCCCCATGCATCATTCTTGCATATTTTTTGCATCATTTTTGCATCATTTTTCTTTTCGGTGTATTTGCTTTTAAAAACTCCAAAAATGTCTTACCCGCCAAAGACATTTCCCTGTCATGTGCAATGCCTATCTCTATAATCTGCTCAGGTATCAATGGAAGAACCTTTACATTACCACGCCATTCTTTGCTGTTTAAGTTATTATTCATGCTGATTCCCAGTCCGGCGTCTACCATCTGCCAAGTCGCATAACTGTCTTTTGTAAAAAAAAGCGTATTCGGTATTATTCCTAATTCGGAAAAGATATGCGCATTATCAATATCCGCATTCGGATAGGTGTCAATGTATTTTTCATTTGCGAATGCTTCCACCGGAACGCCAGTTTCCTTTGCCAAAGGATGATCCTTGGGTACCCACGCCATCATAGGGTCATTACAGATTGGAATCCACCCCGACACTTCATCTCTTTTGCTGATGATGCATAGATCCAATTGATGACTTTTTAATTTCTCCAATAATTCTGTGCTATATCCGGATATAATCTCCACTTTGATTCCCGGATATTTTTCATGAAAAGATTTGATCAAATCGGCAAGCTTACGATAAAAGGCGCTGTACGCTGTTCCAATTATCACATGGCCAACCTCCATGCCATTTATTTTCCCAGCCATAAGAAGACAGTCGTTTCCGCTTCGTACAAAATTCCGTATCACATGTAGCATCTGTTCACACTCTTTTGTCGGGCAGATGCCCTCGCGTGTACGGATTAATAGGGCAAATCCCAATTCTTCCTCAAGCGACGCCATCATCCGGCTGATTCCTGAAGGCGTATATCCCATCACTTCCGCCGCTGCAGATAAGCTTCCCTGCTCCAGTACGCATAAAAGTGTTTTCATTTTTTCCAGATCCATACTAATCCCTTCTTTGACATTTCCTCAAAACATCATTGACTTATTTTCGCTTTTCTCAATGCTTTTTCACCATTATACTATAATTGGTTCTTGAGATAAACCTAATATTTACGAATATTTACACTGCGGCATAATTTTAAATATTAAAAAAGGAAGTATGAAGAATGAAAAAAAGTATCGATCTTACACAAGGAAATATGAAACTCCATATTATTCGTATGGCTATCCCTTTGATTTTGGGAAATATTCTTCAACAGACCTATAATACAATTGACGCCTTTGTAATTGGAAGATATGCCAGTGAACTGGAATTCTCTTCTGTCGGAGTCTCCAGTTCTATTATGAATCTGATGATCTTTGTAATTGTTGGAGCATGTACCGGAATTTCCATTATCTTTTCTGAGTTATATGGAGGAAAACAGATTAACAAATTCCGTACAGAGCATTTTCTTGTGCTGACTTTAGGAACAATCACCACCTTGTGCATCAGTATTCTTGCTGTGCTTTTTCTCATGCCGATACTGCATTTGACGCAGACACCGCCTGAGATTATGAACTATACGGTCAGTTATCTCCGTATAGTCTTGATTGGACTTCCGTTTGTTTTTCTTTACAACCTTTACAACTCCCTTCTTCGTGCAACCGGAAAGACCTCTATGTCTTTGTATATTCTTCTTGTTTCTGTTGCCATAAATCTTGGATTGGATCTTTATATGGTCGGTACACTGCATATGGGAATTGCCGGAGCTGCATGGGCAACCTTTTTTTCACAGGCAGTCTCCGCTATATTTTCCGTTCTGATTTTTTACATAAAGCTGCCGGATTTAAGATGTTGCAAAGATGATTGTAAATGGGATAAAAGCCTTATTCAAAAAACTCTTCATTTCAGCATTGTTACCAGTGTTCATCAGGCAAGTCTGTATATTGGAAAATTAATGGTACAAAGTGCTGTAAATACAACCGGAACAGAAATGATTGCAGCCTATACTGCTGCTACAAGAATCGAAGGATATGCTAATTCATTCGGCGACAGCGGCGCCGCTGCAACGTCTGTTATCATTGCGCAAAATCACGGCGCCGGAAAACAGGATCGTGTAAAAAAAGGCTTTTGGGACAGCCTTGTTCTTCTTTTTTCTCTCGGCATCGTATGTTCCATTATTTTGTATCTGGTTTCCCCGAATGCCGTAACTCTTATTCTGGGGCATACATACGGTTCAGCCTACCAAAACGCGGTTTCATATCTACGCATTATTGCCTTTTTATACACATTCTGCTTTACCGGGAATACGTTTGCCGGTTACTTAGACGGAATTGAAAAAGTCTCAATACCATTTATCGGCGCGGCAGGCCACATTTCTCTGCGTGTTATACTATCCTGGATATTTATACAGGACTATCAGCTTCCGGCAGTTGCTTTTGCCACCGGTATCGGATGGGTTTTGGTGAATCTGTTTTGGTCGATATACCAATTTGCAGTAAGCCGCCGAGCCTGAGATTATTATATATAAATAAGGAGTATTCCACCCACTCAGAATACTCCTTACCACCAGCTTTATCTATGTCCAATTTTTTACAACCTTTTCTGCAATATCTCTCTGTCGTGATCATTGACCTCGAGCACATTCATTGCTTGCTCTGCACCCATTTTCATATTATCCATTATCTTTCTTATAGAATCCAATAGGTTATTTAATCTTGCATTTTCAGCCTTTTGTTCTGCATATCTTTCAACTGCTTCACACATAATCTTTCGACCTCCTTCTTCTTTAAAATGTCGCACTCCTTTAGCCAATTCAGTATAATACATATCTTTTGATTCCTTACAGCCAAAGTCATGTAGCAACTTCCCTATCTCATCATTTCCTTTATAATTTCCATTCACATATACAATATGAGAACCATCATCAAATAAATCATCTATTTCTTCAAAATGGCGATTTATGGTATAAATTGGTATCCCATATCCAAATATATCCGTCTGGGTGATAAACACCATATAAGAATCCTCAAGTTCTGAAAATTCCTGCCCTTCTTTCAGCATCCGGGAGTCCATCATACTACTGTTAAATCTGGCACGGCGTATATGTGCTCCTTCCGGTTTCTTCTGCACCTCAACATTATAATGTTTTCCCATACTGTCTTTTGCCAAAATGTCTAAACGAATATTCCGACCACTCACAACCGGACTCTGGAATTCCCGTTGCCCGACAACGCTTATAACTATAATATCGTTCTTTTTCAGTATAATCTTTAGCAAAAGCTCTGTTGCCTCTATATTGCCATCAAATACCATAGACATCAGATCATCATCAAATAAATCCATATCATCAACAATCTGCTCTACAGTCTTGGTATCTTGCTTCATTTCTTCTTTGCTCAAATATTCACCACCTTGAGGATATATTTTTCTTCTGCCATCCTATTATTAAATTACTATTATTATATCCCATCGTGCTTAGACTCACAATCTGATTTTTCAGAAAATTTTGCTACCCTATTTTGTATTCTCAATTTCCACCACTTCATTTACAACTGAATAATCTTCTCCCGTACAGTATTCCAACATGATATGATCTTCATCTATAAGCTCGATACTATAGATTGCAGACATCAGATCTGCTGTTACGCTGAAATCTTTATATATCTCCTGATACAAAATCCCTTCTTCAAAAATATCTGTCAATATCAACGGGGCATTATACCAGTGATCACCAACCAAGGGACGATGCGCGATATACTTTTCTCCAACCACCCTTGCATTAAAAAAGGTGTCCGATATCTTTCCATCTTCTTTTCGAAAATAGAAAGTATATCTTGCCGGACTTCCCACGCTGATACCGATTTCCAGAATTCCCTCCGCCACTTCCTTAACCCACGGTTCTTTCGGATACCACTCTGAATAAATCTCACGCCCTTCTCTGTCATATAAGATTACTTCATATCCATCCGGCGTTTCCTGTAGTGAAAACTGTGTGTCATATACGCTTTCCTCAGCTTCGTGCAAAGTTATCCAAAGCTCAATACATTGGTCACTCAGTTTTTTTACAATATCTGACTTCTTTTCTCCCAATCCCAAAGTGTCAACCGTCGCCTTCGGATATGTTACTCCGCTCTGCGCATACCAATACATTAAAATCATCATTACAACAAGCGCTCCGGCCATCATTATCCTCTTCATTTTCCGGCTCCTTTATCCTGATTCATGTTTCTAGTATATCATAGACACAGAAGCAGCAAAAGACTATCACCCCAATAAGAATACTCCTTACTGATTACTCTATTATACCTGATATCTTTAAAACTTTTTCTGCAATATCTCTCTGTCACTCATTCCAAGCAGATTCATTGCCTGCTCCGCTCCAAGCTACATATTTGTCATTAAATTTTTGATAGTATCCAACAAACCGTTTAGCTTTTGCATTTTCTGACTTTTGTTCCACATATTTTTAACTGCTTCACACATAATCTAATTTTTGTTAAAAACATAAATCAAGTATACCTAACAATTTTCCTTCTCCTACAACTCTATAAAAATACTTGAATCTATAAATTTTCACATAAAAGAAGTGTCTAAGATTTCTCCCAGACACTTAAAATTTTTTTATTGTATGTATAAGATTCATAAGACACATCTCCGATACAACGATACAAGACGACATCTCGTATGAAGTCTTCTGCTTGAAAATAAAAGGGG
>JAIDPH010000077.1 GCA_029062885.1 Lachnospiraceae bacterium | reverse complement strand
CTCCATACTTGCAGCTGATTTTGGCATTTTGGGAGAACAGATTGCACAGGCGGATGAAGCGGGCGCAGATTATATACATATTGATGTCATGGACGGTATTTTCGTACCATCCATTTCATTCGGAATGCCGGTGATTTCTACAATCAGACCGGTTACAAAGAAGATTTTCGATGTACACCTTATGATTGTGGAACCGGAACGCTATATAGAAGAATTTGCAAAATGCGGGGCGGACAGTATTACTTTTCATCTGGAAGCGACCAAAGATGTAGATAGAGTTATTGATAAAATTCACAATGCCGGATGCAGAGCCGGGCTGTCCATTAAGCCCGGTACTCCGGTAGATGCCCTGAAACCATATCTTAATAAGCTGGATATGGTGCTTATTATGACAGTAGAGCCGGGATTTGGCGGACAGCAGTATATTCCGGAGTCCACTGAACGGATTAGAACCACACGACGGATTGCGGAGGCATTGAATACTGAAATTGATATTCAGGTAGACGGCGGAATTACTGAAGGTAATCTGTCAATGGTTTTGGAAGCGGGAGCAAATGTCATTGTAGCGGGGTCGGGTATTTTTCATGGAAACATACATGGGAATGTCACCAAATATTTGAAGCAGATGCGAAATGGATATGGAAAACAATGAAAAAGCTGGGAAGAAATGACCTTTGCTGGTGCAAAAGCGGTCGTAAATACAAGGTCTGTCATATGTCTTTCGATGAAAAAATACAGCAGTATGAGCTCGAAGGCCATATTGTACCTGATCATGATATGATTAAGACAAAAGAGCAGATTGAGGGAATCAAAGAGAGCAGTAAGATTAATATTGCGGTATTGGATTATGTGGCAGAGCATATCCGAATCGGTATGAGTACGGAAGAAATAGACCGGCTTGTATATGAGAAAACGACACAGATGGGCGGGATTCCTGCGACGCTTGGCTATGACGGATATCCAAAAAGCGTCTGCACTTCTCTTAATAATCAGGTCTGTCACGGGATTCCTTCAAAAAATGATATTTTGAAAGACGGCGATATAGTCAATGTCGATGCTTCTACTATTTATAAAGGATATTTTTCAGACTCTTCCAGAATGTTCATGCTTGGAAATGTGGACACAGAGACAAAGAGACTGGTAGAAACAGCGCATAAATGTATCGATATAGGCTTGGAACAGGTTAAGCCATGGAATTTCTTAGGCGATATGGCTCAGGCAATCAATGATTATGCAAAACAGAATGGTTATTCAATTGTCAGGGAAGTAGGCGGGCATGGAATAGGGCTTGAATTTCATGAAGAACCTTTTGTAAGCTATGTCACTGCCAAGGGAACCGAGATGCTGATGGTTCCCGGTATGGTATTTACTATAGAGCCGATGGTAAATATGGGAAAACAGGAGATATATATCGATGACGATAATGGTTGGACCGTATATACTGAAGACGGGCTTCCGTCGGCTCAGTGGGAAGTTACCGTAGCTGTAACCGAAAGCGGGTATGAAGTGCTTACCTGGTAATCTGCCTGTCATCCCCGTTTATATTTTCATAATAGGCTTTAACCAGAATATTCTGGCTATAATCGCCGAAATCCTCTCCAAACAGAGTCATTCCTCCGCAATTCGCGGTATCTCTCGGCACTGAAAACTTAAAATCTATATTACTATTGTAATCGATATTCAAATCCATGATAGTGGTTTTGGATATCTGATTGTGCGTTCCGTCAATAAAAGTGCCGTTCTTATTTATAATCAATGTTTTCAGAAGCCCATATTGATTCAACAATTCAGACCACCAAATGGGAGAAAGCATGCCTCTTCTAGCCCCGAAATCTCCGGGACTAATCCATTTCCCAAGCTGTACGCCATTGATTTCAAAGTAAATATCCGACGGATAATCCTCATTGGTCTCCGGACATTCCGAGGAAATCTCGAAAGAAATCTGCAGCTCGGTCAGTTCCTGACCGGGATTTAGTCTATTGGGCAGATTGTATAGTATGCTGCCCCAGCCAATCCATAGAATTCCTGCGCTGAAACGTTCCGGATAGGAAAATACCCTTGGTTCGTCCAATTCTCCGATGATGTTTTTGGAATTGGAAAGCCCGCAGGTGGGATGCACATCCGCAAAAGTATAATGGCCGATGGAAATAGAGTCCTGATAGCATGGTCTGGTACCGGGTTGTGAGTCCGGAGTCATATCTACGATCAGCCGTCCGTAAATCGGCTGCACTATTTTCATAACGCCTCTTTTGCCGGAGGTTGTTTGGATTGTCACAAGCCCTGCATTTTCAAGTTTTCCAACGTGCAGGGAAATAGCGCTGTTGGTCAGCCCAAGTGCATCCGCCAGATCATTCATACTCAAATGGTTATTTTTATATATAAGCTCCATGATACGCAGACGCATGGGTGTGCTTAAAGCCTTAAAAACTTCTTCGGCTTCTTTTAAGGAATGTATGTAAAGCATATTGACGCCTTCTTTCTCTTTTATATAACTAATCTGTTTAAGTAAAAAATTTCAGCCTTTATTAAAAGTATAAGGAAAAGGAAATGTGAAGTCAATAAATAAAGATACGAAGAGTATTCTGCTGTGAGTTAAGAAAAAAATGCAAAGTGAATAAAAGTAAGCATAAGTCCATTACGGCTATAGTATATACAATCTGCAAATATAAAATGTAAATGCTTTTGACATGTAGAAAGTCGGAAAACATCGGGGTTGGCGATGTGTTTCCGGCTTTTTAAAATATTTTTTTGTGAAAATTTCCGATATTGCATCTTAAAAATAATTTTGATATTGTATTTTTACCTTAATAAAGTCTTTTGAAGTCATCTAAATATCTAAGCATTTATTAATTGCAGGTATTCTTATTATCCGGCATCTCGCCATGATTCAAAATGATTAATTACTATAAGGAAATTAATAAGGAGGTAAAATATGAAAGAATTTGCGACAGAAGTGTCAGAAAATTATGATGAAAGGAGAACCGATTCTAAAGGAAACAGCGATATGATGATATTTTATATTCTTGGAGCAATACTGCTGGCTGTGTGTATATTATGCCTTATTTTGCTATGGCAGAAAAAAGCCAATAGTGAAAGAACAGGATTAAAATCTGAGACATTTACGGAAGCGGCGGATATAGTTCTTACCGAATCTCCGGAGAGCAGTCTTTCTGAATTGCATGAGTCAACATCAGGGGAGGTTTTTGAAACTGAGTTGTCAGAATATACGGAAGAAGAGATGATAAGGCAGCAGTATTTGACAGATATAGAATATTTAAGAGAAAAAGTGGAAGTATTATTACAGTCCATGTCAGAAACCAAAGATACATTGGAGGAAGTGGTATTAGCACAGGAAGAAGATGATGTGCTTAAAGAACAGGTAAGTGAAATTACAAGCGATATTACCCAATTGACAATTCAACTGCAAAATGCCCAAAAGCGTATCCGTGAGCTTAAAGAATCAATAACTGCTATGAATAATGAAACTATTTTAGTGATACAGGAGAATATAGCCGAAATTGAAGGTCAGATGAGTGATATGGATAGCGATATCTCAAATATATATATTAAAATTGACACTTTAAAAGCTATGGATGCAGAACTGCAAAATAAGATAGATGAAATAGAAAAAAATCTAAAGACTTCCGCAGAGCAGAATATGACGAATGTAACCAATCAGTTTAACAGCATGAGTGATAAGATGCAGCAGATTGAATCACAGCTTCTGCAGCATAGCTATGATGCAGGAACTAATACGCTCTATTTATATTCGAACTAGAAATATAGTAAGTAATACAAGTGTCTTTCTCTGATTGACAACGTAATATCTTTGTGATAGGCTAACATTATATAAGTATAAAGGCGATGATGAAGAGAAGTGGTAACACGGTTATATATCCGTCTTCTTATATTTTAAAGAATATGAGAAGACGGTTTCTATTTTAATTCTGTGAAGAAAGGGACGAGATACATGAACAAAGGAAAGTATTACATTACAACGGCGATTGCTTATACCTCCGGCAAACCCCATATTGGGAACAGCTATGAGATTGTACTTGCGGATAGTATTGCCAGATTTAAAAGGAGAGATGGCTATGATGTATATTTCCAGACCGGAACGGATGAGCATGGGCAGAAGATAGAGTTAAAGGCACAGGAAGCGGGCATCACCCCGAAGGAATTCGTAGATAATGTAGCCGGACAGATTCGTTCAATATGTGATTCACTGAATACCTCTTATGACAAATTCATCCGTACGACTGATGATTATCACGAAAAGCAGGTACAGAAAATTTTTAGGAAACTATATGAACAGGGGGATATTTATAAGGGAGCGTATGAAGGACTATATTGCACACCCTGTGAGTCTTTCTGGACAGAATCGCAGTTAGTAGACGGTAAGTGTCCGGACTGTGGAAGAGAAGTTAAGCCGGCAAAGGAGGAAGCTTATTTCTTTAAAATGAGCAAATATGCCGACCGCTTAATTGAGCATATCAATACCCATCCTGAATTCATTCAACCGGTGTCACGTAAAAATGAAATGATGAATAACTTCCTTCTGCCGGGACTACAGGATTTGTGCGTATCCAGAACTTCATTCAAGTGGGGTATTCCTGTAGATTTTGATGATAAGCATGTTGTTTATGTATGGCTGGATGCGCTTTCAAACTATATTACCGGAATCGGATATGATGCAGACGGTAACAGTGCGGAACAGTATCAAAAGCTCTGGCCTGCGGATTTGCACCTGATTGGAAAAGATATTATACGTTTTCATACTATTTACTGGCCTATTTTTCTGATGGCGCTTGGTGAGCCGCTGCCAAAGCAGATTTTCGGGCATCCGTGGCTGCTACAGAGTGATGGCAAGATGAGTAAATCCAGAGGAAATGTTATATATGCGGAGGATTTAATCGATTTTTTTGGTGTGGATGCGGTTCGTTATTTTGTGCTGCATGAAATGCCTTTTGAAAATGATGGCGTAATTACATGGGACCTCATGGTGGAAAGACTTAATTCGGACCTTGCCAATACGCTTGGCAATCTTGTGAACAGAACAATTTCCATGAGCAATAAGTATTTTGGCGGCGTGGTAGAGAATAAAAATGTCGGAGTGGCAGCAGGTGAAGAAGATGTAGATGCTGATTTGTGGAGAGTACTGACAGATACCTATACAAGAATCAGCAAAAAAATGGATGACCTGCGTGTTGCAGATGCAATTACCGAGACGTTTGTATTGTTTAAACGCTGCAATAAGTATATTGATGAGACTATGCCATGGGCATTGGCGAAGGATGAGGCTAAGAAAGACAGACTGGCAACTGTATTATACAATCTGCTGAATGGCATTTTGGTTGGAGCAAGTCTGCTGGAGCCGTATATGCCTGAGACTGCCGTAAAGATAGCTGAGCAGATTAATGCACAGCTTGTTGACTATGAGGTGCTCGAGCAGTGTGCAAAGAACCAGGATATTGCGAAGGCGGCGGGTCTGTATCCATCAGGAAATAAGGTTGTTGAAACCCCTGAAATTCTATTCGCCCGCAGAGACTTAAATGAAGTAATGGAAAAAGTGGAAGCGATGTTTGCGCAGAGGAAGACAGAAGCAGGAGTGGGAGAAGATACCTCAGCCGAAGCAGATAGCAAAACGGAAGCAGAAGATGTAATTGATATAGAAGCGAAAGAGACTATTTCATATGATGACTTTGATAAGTGCCAGTTTCAGATAGGAGAGATTTTGGAATGCAAGGAAGTTCCGAAGTCCAAAAAGCTACTCTGCTCCCAGGTACGCATCGGTTCTCAGACAAAACAGATTCTATCAGGGATTAAGCAACACTACAGCGCCGAAGAAATGGTCGGGAAAAAGGTTATGGTACTGGTAAATCTGCAGCCGAGGGAAATCGCAGGTATGATGTCGGAAGGAATGCTATTGTGTGCGGAAGACGCAGACGGAAATCTTGCTCTTATGACTCCCGAAAAGGCAATGCCATCAGGCGCGGAAATTTGTTAACTTTTTGAAAGTAATTAGAAGTATAAGGAGAAAAAACAGATCATATGATTCAAAAAGAAGAATTTTATTTTGATTCAAGAGAACAAGGTCAAAGAATACATGCTGTTAAATGGCTGCCCGATGTAGAAAAGCCTTTTTGCATTCTGCAGATTATACATGGCATGGCGGAGCATATAGAACGTTATGACGAGTTCGCACGTTTCCTGGCAGAAAAAGGTATTCTGGTTGTAGGAGACGACCATCTTGGGCATGGCAAATCGGTGAAAGAAGGCGGGACATACGGATATTTTTGCGAGCATGATGCAGCCAATGTATTGGTAAGAGACGAACACCGCCTTAAGAAAATCATGCAGGAACAGTATCCGGGTGTCACATATTTAATTTTGGGACACAGCATGGGCTCATTTATTTTAAGAAATTACCTTTTCCGCTATGGAACGGGAGTGGAAGGAGCCATTATCGTAGGAACCGGTGCTCAGTCCAATGGTACTCTTTTTGCAGCAAGAACATTGGCTGCTTTACAGAAGCTTATCTGCGGCTCCAAGCATGTCAGTAAATTGTTGGATAAGGCGGCATTTGGAAATTATAATAAAAAGTTTGAGCCTTCCAGAACTCAGTTTGACTGGCTCTCAAGAGAAGAATCTAATGTTGACCGATATATTGCAGATCCACTGTGCGGTTTTACCTTTACAGTAAATGGTTTTGCCACATTATTTAAACTCATTTATAACTGTAACGATAATGAAAAGCTTAGCAATATGCCTAAGAACCTTCCGATTATGTTGATTGCCGGAGCGGAGGATCCGGTGGGAAATTATGGACGCAGCATTGAGAAAGTGTATCAGTCTTATTTGGAACATGGAGTGTCTAATGTCCGGATGAAACTATATGAAAGCGACCGGCATGAATTGTTAAATGAGACCGACAGGGAACAAGTATATAGTGATATTTACCGTTGGATTTTGCAAAGGTTAGCATAAAAGGGGAAATTTTGATGAAAAGATGGTTAGGATTGTTTGTCATGCTGTTGGCTATCTGTTTATGTAAGAATACAGCGATGGCGGCAGATACTGAAGATGTAGTAGTTGCTCTGGGAGCTGATCTGTCTGATAGCCAACGAGCTACAGTATTAGAGCTCATGGGGTTGACGGAAGAAGATCTGGCAAACTGCACCGTGCTATATATTACCAATGAGATGGAGCACGAATATCTTGATTCTTATCTGGGAGCTTCTGTTATAGGAAGCAAGTCGTTGTCCAGTGTGAAGCTCACTAAGGCTTCAGCCGGCACCGGAGTTGTCGTGACAACGCAAAATATCAACTACTGCACTACGGGAATGTACCGTAATGCTTTGATGACAGCGGGAATGGAAGACATGGAAGTGCTGGTCGTTGCACCGACGGCTATTTCTGGTACGGCAGGCCTGATTGGTGCATTAAAAGCTTATGAAGTAATGTCGGGTAAGACAGTATCGGATGTCGTATTGGATACTTCTCTTGACGAAATGATTACGACGGGAGAATTAGCGGAGAGCATAAAAGATGCCGATTCTGAAGAAGTGGAGTCCTTAATAGCATGGCTAAAAGGCAAGATAGCCGGAGGAGAACTGGATACAGGTGATGAATCCAGTGTAAAAAAAATAATAGAAGAGGGTGAAGAGCTATTCGGAGTCAGCCTTACGGAAGAAGAGAAAAAACAGATCATTTCTTTGTTAAAGAAACTGGATTCACTTGGACTTGATGCCGACTATCTGATAGATCAGGCACAGAAACTGTATGAAAAATACGGTCTTGATTTGGTAGAAAACGCTAATGACGCTATTAATGAGGCTGTTGGAAATGCATTTACGACGGCGGTAAAGAATTTTTTTCAAGGTGTAAAGAATTCCATATCAAATTTTTTCAAAAGCATATTTTCTTGAGTTTGATTTCAAACTTTTGCTTTCAAACTTTTACATTCCGGATGAAAATTCGGAATGTTTTTTTCTGTTCTGCCAATAATAAATGGAAAAGTAAATTCGCGTTTAGTGACGCAAATCCACAAATTAAGGAAGGAGCATGATTAAGAAAATGAAAATTGCTTTTTTTAGTACAAAGCCTTATGATAAAATATGGTTTGAACCAATGGGAAAAGATTATGGATTTGATATCCATTTTTACGAAGTGCCCTTTAGTGAAGAAACAATATACCTTGCAAAAAATTATGATGCCATCTGCGTTTTTGTAAATGATTACATCACGGCTAAGATGATAGATGAGTTATATGAAATGAAGATAAAGGCGATTCTGCTGCGAAGCGCAGGATTTAATCATGTAGATGTAAAAGCAGCAGAAGATAAAATACTGGTGCTGCGTGTGCCTAGCTATTCTCCGGAAGCTGTTGCAGAGTTTGCGATGGGAATGATTTTAACGGTAAACCGTCATATCCACAGGGCATACAATAGGACAAGGGACTTTAATATGAGTCTGAATGGACTGATGGGAGTAGATTTGTATCATAAGACAGCCGGTATTATCGGAACAGGTAAAATAGGGCAGGCAATGATAAGAATCTGTAACGGATTCGGTATGCAGGTGCTGGCTTATGACCCATATCCAAACAATAAATTGGAAGTGGAATATGTGGAGCTGAAGGATTTATTTGAAAAATCTGATTTCATTTCGCTGCATTGTCCGCTGACATCCGGAACGAAGCATATTATCAATGAAAACTCTATAAAAATGATGAAAGACGGAGTTTATCTGGTAAATACATCCAGAGGAAGCCTTATTGATACTGATGCACTGATAGACGGACTGGTAGAAGGAAAATTCGGAGGGGTCGGTCTGGACGTTTACGAAGAAGAGGAAGGAATCTTTTATGAAGATAAATCAAATGAGATTATGCAGGATGAAAAGTTGGCAAGACTCATGACTTTCCCCAATGTGCTGATTACTTCGCATATGGGGTTTTTCACAAGAGAAGCTATGCAGTCTATTGCCATAGAAACTTTGGAAAATGCATATTCATTGGAAAATGGACTTCCGCTTGTAAATCGCACAGAAATACGTTAAAATAGATACAAAGGAAAATCCGAAAGGAGACATAATCGTGTCATATATTCCATATCAGATAAGAAGTGCATATCGTGATGAGTGGGATGATGCGATGGCGTTGGCGTGGAAGACTTTTTTGAAGTTTGAGGCGGATATTTACACAACAGAGGGCGTAAGGAATTTTGAAGATTTCATTACCGATACAACGCTGCATAATATGTTTGTTATGGGTGTTTATCAGATGTTTGTAGCCTTGGATGGTAAAAAGATAGTGGGGATGATCACACTGCGTAATTCATCACACATTTCTTTGCTTTTTGTGGATGAGGAATATCATAGGAAAGGAATCGGACGCGCATTAATAGCATATTTGCAGAAATATCTTCTTTCGGAAATGGGTATTGGAAGAGTGACGGTAAATGCCGCACCTTACGGAGTTGATTTTTATCATAAACTTGGCTTTAGGGATTTAGGACCTGAAGAAGAAAAGGACGGCATTAAATTTACTCCTATGGAGTTTGTGTTATAGTACGCATTTGGTTAGTCTGGGGAAAGGATTGGGGACAGGATGGAATATATTAAGAGTAAAGATATTTTTATACTGATGAGAGACACTTTGAAACTGATTCATCCAAGATTGATGGACCACGGCTCCAAAGTTGCTTATATGGTCTATAAAATGCTGGAAGAAAAGGGCGGTTACGAGGAGTTTGAACTGGCGGATATCGTAATGCTGGTGACTCTTCATGATATAGGCGCCTATAAGACGGAAGCGGGTGTTCTGAATGATATGCTTCGTTATGAATCCAGAGATAGTAGGGCGCATACGATATACGGATATTTGTTTTTTAAATATCTGTCGCCGCTTGAGGAGCTGTCAAGGGTTATAATGTATCATCATACGGATTATGAGCAGCTTAAGAATGTGGATTATGAATATAAAGATTTGGCAGCCTATATCAGTATTGCAGAGAAGATGGATATTTATTTTTCGGCAATGGGAAGTCAGTTCAATATGCAGATGTTTCATAAACAGGCGGGAAGTAAGTTATCTGAAGACGGGCTTAATTTATTTTATCAGGTTGCCAAAAAATATGATATCTTTGCCCAGATTAAAACAGGTGAGTACAAAAAGGAATTGGATTACATCATAGACTTCATGCTGTTTTCCAACGAAGATAAGAAAAAACTTCTTGAGATGCTTATGTATTGTACCGGTTTCCGCAGCGAATCATGTGTTGTCGATACAATCACTACGGTAAGTATCTGTGATGAATTATCAAAAAGACTGCGTCTGACCGAGGAAGAGAAAGAAAGATTATACTATGGAGCCCTGCTTCATGACCTTGGTATGTTGGTGGTTCCGAGTGAGATTATAGATGCACCAAGGAAACTGAATTCTGAGGAAATTAAGACTGTCAGGAAACATGTAAATATGACAGAGCGGTTATTGAATGATCTGCTGCGGGATGATGTTAAATCTATTGCATTGGCGCATCATGAAAGAATTGACGGCAGCGGATATCCAAAAAAACTCAAGGGTATTAACCTTAATTTGGAGCAGAGGGTGCTTCAGGTAGCGGATACGGTTACTGGAATGATAAATAAAAGAAGCTATCGAGAACCTTTACATAAAGACCAGATAATCAGTATCTTAAATGAAGAGGCATTAAAAAATCGTTTTGATAAAAGTATTGTATCTACATTCATTAATTATTATGATGATATTATGCAGAGTGTACAGACTGGCTCTGCGGAAATTATGAAAATGTACCAGACCTTGAATTCACAATATAATCTGGTAAGTAAACGATTTAAAATTTAAGCGTGTGGCATTTCACAAATTTTAGCTGTTTTTTATTTATTTTCAAAAGTTTTTATGAAAGTTTGTCAATTTATGTAGATTTTTTAACCGATACTGTACTATAATAATGTTGTATACATGGAAAGGACAGTTATGAATAAATTATTTGATTTGGACAGCCCTTTTATACGGGTATTAAACCGTATAGCGGATTTGATGATACTGAATATATTAGTGCTGTTTTTATGCATTCCTGTCGTTACGGCAGGAGCAGCTTTTACGGCAATGCATTTTGTGCTTCTGAAAATCGTACGTGATGAAGAGGGATACCTGGTAAAGGGATTCTTTAAGTCGTTTAAGCAAAATTTTAAGCAGGCTACGCTTTTATGGCTGCTTATGCTGTTTTTGATTGCATTGATAGTTTTGGATTTGATGATAATTAAATTTGCAGGAATGGATCTGCCTCGGATTTATACGATACTTATTCTGGCAATAGCGCTGATCCTGCTGATTGTAGCGGTATATGTATTTCCTGTTTTGGCACGGTTTGATAATACAATTAAGAATACACTGAGAAATGCATTCTTTATATCATTTTTAAATCTGCCTAAATCTATTTTGATGTTATTGCTGCTTTTCCTACCGGCAGTGATCATGTATTTTTCATCTTATTCGTTTATTTTTATGGTGTTGTTCGGTTTTTCGGCGCCTGCATATGCATCGGCATATTTATATAGCGGAATTTTTAAAAAATTGGAACCGGAAGTACAGGAACCGGTATCGGACTATGATTTTTCTATAACAACAGATAATGGGGATGAGGAGACGAAATGAATAATCAGGTGAAGTCTATAGTAGTTCAGTGGATTGGTCCAGCGCTGGCTTTGGTGGTAGCATTAATTGTCATGTTTTTTAATTTTTCCGGAAAGAGTGAGGTTGAGGCAAGAGACACGGTAGCAAAGAACATAACCATGATGGCGGAGAGAAGCGCATATAATTTCAAGGAAGAAATTGTATCATTGGTGAGGGTTGGAGAACCGATTGCCGATATTCTCGGAGATAAATCGGACTTAAATTCTGAATATGCCGTACAGCTTTTGGAAATCGCCATGAAGTATTCAGGAGCTTACAGGATATATGTATGTGACGAAAACGGAAACGGTATTTCTGATACTGGTGAAAAAGTGTCGCTGGCAGAAAGAGACTATTTTGGATATCTTGGTGAAGCGGATGATGTCAGATATATTTATACCATGGATGCCGGTGATGAAGAAATAGAAACTTTGATTGTGACTATACCTGTTATAAGCGGTGAAGAGGAGATAGGACATCTTCTTATGTTATATCAACTTGACCAATTTTCGACTGTTGTAAAAAATGTTGATTTTGCAGCGTGGAATTCCGCAACATTGATTGACAGAAGAGGAATGGTTGTCGCAGTTACCGGAAAGGGTACCCAATGGGTTCACGGAGATAACGTATTTACAGAACTGGAAAACAATAACTCTGCTGCTGTTAATAATATGAGAAGCAGAATAAACACAAATACAAGCGGTCTGGCTTCCGTAAAAATGTACGGTATGGAGAATGCGCTGGTTTATGCGCCGGTTGGCATGGGAGATTTAGTGTTGGTTGTAGGCATTTCTCAGGCGTATATAGATAATCGCGTAACAGCGTCGTTGAGTAATTTTAGGACTATGATAATTCAGCTGATTATTGTTATCTGCATTTTCGTTGCTCTGGTTGTGGTTATAAGCATTATGAGCAAGGTGTTCAATAGCAGAAAACAGAAGCAGCTGGAGGAAAAGGCGGATACAGACCTTTTGACCGGGTTGAATAATAAACTGGCTACAGAACGTAAAATTAAGGAGTTCATTGCTCAGAATCCTGAATCACAATCTATGATGTTCATTTTGGATATTGATAACTTTAAGAAGATAAATGATACAATGGGACATGCATTTGGCGATGAGGTACTTCGTTCCCTTGGAGAGCAGATTCGTGTAATCTTTCGTTCATCGGATATTGTCGGACGTGCCGGTGGGGATGAATTCATTGTATTTTTAAAAAATATTTCTGATCCTGCCGCAATCAGAAAAGAAGCAAAGAAAGTAGAAAATTTCTTTAAGAATTTTAAGGCGGGAGAATATACTAAGTATGCCGCGACGGCAAGTATCGGTGTTGCAATTTATCCTGAAGAAGGAGCTGACTTTGAAGCTATTTATAAAGCGGCGGATTCTGCTCTTTATAAAGCAAAGAAAGGTGGAAAAAATCAGCTTGCCTTTTATAAAGATAAATGGCTTGAAGAAGAATAGAATTAGTCAATGTGTCTAAGAAAACTTTGAAATATTGGGCAACTTGCCGATTAGAACGAAACATTACTAAAAAAATAAGCATTTTTTACAACGGATTGCAAAATATTTGTGAAATTGTGGTATAGAAAAAGCCGTAAAAGTCCGTTATACTAAACTAGACTTGATTATTGCAAAATAATCAAAAATAAAGAAACAGATAATACTATAGGAGGCTCAAAAATGGCAAGTTTATCATTAAAAAACATCTGCAAAGTATATCCTAACGGATTTGAAGCAGTAAAGGATTTCAATCTTGAAATCGCAGATCAGGAGTTTATTATTTTCGTAGGACCTTCAGGTTGTGGTAAATCTACAACACTTCGTATGATTGCAGGTCTTGAAGATATTTCTTCCGGTGAACTGAAAATTGGCGACAGAGTAGTAAACGATGTTGAACCAAAGGACAGAGATATTGCAATGGTATTCCAGAACTACGCTCTGTATCCTCATATGTCAGTATATGACAATATGGCATTTGGTCTTAAGTTAAGAAAAGTACCAAAAGATGAAATAGATAAGATGGTTAAAGAAGCAGCTAAGATTCTTGATTTAACACCACTTCTTGATCGTAAACCTAAGGCTTTGTCCGGTGGTCAGAGACAGCGTGTTGCTATGGGACGTGCAATTGTTCGTAATCCTAAGGTATTCCTTATGGATGAGCCTCTTTCCAACCTTGATGCTAAACTTCGTGTGCAGATGCGTATTGAGATTGCTAAACTGCATCAGAGATTAGGTACTACTATCATCTACGTAACACATGATCAGACAGAGGCTATGACACTGGGTACCAGAATCGTAGTTATGAAGGATGGTGTTGTTCAGCAGGTAGATACACCTCAGAACTTATATGAGAAACCTCAGAATCTGTTTGTTGCAGGTTTCATGGGTTCACCTCAGATGAACTTCTTAGATGCAGTTGTTGAAGTAAATGGTGATGTTGCAAGCCTGAAGATAGCTGGTAAGAGCATTCCGCTTCCGGCAGCAAAATCAAAGAAATTAATTGCGGGTGGTTATGAAGGCAAGTCAGTTACATTTGGTATTCGTCCTGAGGATGTATATGATTCTCCGGAGTACATCCAGAATGCTGCAGTCGTATTTGATTCAAGCATTAAAGTATACGAATTGCTTGGTGCAGAAGTTTACTTATACTTTGATCTTGCTGAGTTCCCTCTCACAGCTAGAGTTGATTCACGTACAACAGCAAGACCGGGTGATGCAGTTAAGTTTGCATTTGATGTTGAGAAGATTCATGTATTTGATAAAGAAACAGAGCAGATTATTACAAACTAGTTAATGTGCTTACTTAGGGGGATGCGGATGCATCCCCTTTTTATCTTTATGGAGAGTGAATGTGCAGCTAATATAGAGAGAGGTAGAATATGATTTCCAGTCAGATTATTAAGAATAGCATAGAAGAGTTGAAGTCAATTTCAAAAATTGATTTATGTGTATTTGATTTAGAAGGAAATAAAGTTGCATCCACATTTGAACCATCGGACATTTCGATAGATTTGATTGTTGGGTTTGCGAATTCGCCGGCGGACAGTCAGGTAATAGGGACACACCATTTACTTAAAGTACTGGATGAAGAAGTGCAGGTTTATATTCTTGACGCAAGAGGCATGGGTGAAGAAACATATATGATTGGCAGAATTGCTGTCAGTGAACTGCAGAATCTGATTGTTGCCTACAAGGAGAAGTTTGACAAAAATAACTTTTTCCAGAATCTTCTTTTAGATAATATGTTATTGGTGGATATATATAATCGTGCCAAAAAGCTGCATATTGAAACATCCGTACCACGGGCTGTATTTCTTATAGAGACAGGCATAGGAAAGAACAGCACTGCATCAGAGCTGCTGAACGGACTGTTTTCTTCGCAGACCGGCGATTACATTTCTACAGTGGATGAAAATAATGTTGTTTTAATAAAAGCTGTAAAAGCTAGCGATGATTATGAAGAGCTGGAACAGGTAGCAAATACCATTGTTGATATGATGAGTATGGAAGCTTTGATGAATGTTAAGGTGGCATACGGAACTATAGTTAATGAATTGAAGGAAGTTTCCAAGTCATATAAAGAAGCCAGAATGGCTTTGGATGTAGGTAAGATTTTTTATGCGGAAAAGAAGGTGACTGCCTATAGTAAGCTTGGTATTGGCAGACTGATATATCAGCTCCCGGTCAACCTTTGCCGTATTTTTATTGATGAAATCTTTGGTTCTAACGTTTTGGACGAATTAGATGATGAAATACTTACAACGATTAATAAGTTCTTTGAGAACAACCTGAATGTATCGGAAGCTTCCAGACAATTATTTGTTCACAGAAACACATTGGTATATCGTATTGAGAAATTAGCGAAAAGTACGGGTCTGGATATCCGTATATTTGACGATGCGCTTACGTTTAAGATAGCACTGATGGTAGTAAATTATATGAAATATCTGGATTCACTGGAATATTAGATGTACTTTGGATATATGTTTCTTAATATAATTTGCAGAATTTATAAATGCCGAATGAGAAATCATTCGGTATTTTTTCTGTATGCGCTGCATATATATAGAAAGCAGGCTTTATATATATGGAGGGGTAAGAAGATGTATCAGAAGGAAATTATCTATATGAGTATGTATAAAGATGATATAAAGGAAGGCTGTGTTGGCTATCTAAAGTCGGAAGAGCGTGAGGGAAAATTTAAACTGGAACTTCAGGTTAAGAATATTCCGGACACGCTAACGGGTGAGTATTCAATTCGCCTTCAGAGCATGGCAGGTTGGAACGAGACCGGCGGTCTCATGATTAAAGACGGAAACGGAAAGTGGACAGGGAGCGTAGCAGAGCCGGTTTTGAGAGCAGAAATAATTATATCAGACATAAGTACTATAAAGGGACAGGGTAAAAATGCATTTGTATCAGAAGAGCGTGAGGTGAAGCAGCCAGTCGCGGTAAAATCAGAAGAAAATGAGAATAAATTACAAGATGTAAAAGAACCAAGAGAAGGAGAGAAAATACAGGACATAGAGGAAGTGGATAAGAACGCTACACAGGTGCAGGTTAAGGCAGAGCCGGTTGTGAAAGAACTGAAAGCACAAGCAGGAACAAAATTGCAAGAAAGCGGAGCAGAAAAGTGGACTATGCCGGAAAATGCACCGATATATGAGAGCAAATGGGAACAACTGCTGGCTACATACGAACAGATTCATCCATATGGGGACAACAGGGTATATGTGAAATTGGAGCCCAAAGACTTTGTCATTCTTCCCTCCGGATATCAGCATTTAGTAAATAACAGCTTTTTACTGCACGGATTTTATAACTATCGTTATTTAATTCTAGGAAAAGAAAAGGACTTTTATCTTGGAGTGCCTGGAGTTTTCTATGAAAGAGAGAAGATGGTTGCGCTTATGTTTGGCTTTGAGGCATTTGAGTGTGAAGGTGGCAATGCAAAAGAAGGAAAGTTTGGATATTATCTGCGTAAAGTTGAACTATGAAAAGTTTTAAATACCTTCGCCGGTAAAAGCAGGTATAAAGCTTTCGGATGCAGTAGAACCTTCCTGAATAAAAGCATTTTCTATGCCGAGGGAGATTGCATAATCAATCAGTGCATCATATTCTTGCTCCGTGACCTTACGGTTCAGAGAAGGAATTGCAGTAACTTGAGGCATTGGTGTATATTGATTCATGATGCTCATATAAACATTGTTTCCATAGGTTTGATATAAATATTTCAAAATCTGCCGTGAATCCTCTGCGCAGTCAGGTAACAGCAGGTGGCGCACGATGACACCCCTTTTCATGAGAGAGGTCTCGCTGACATCCAAGGCAGAACCATTTGATGGTCTAAGGGTTTCGCCATCAGAAAACAATGGCGTTTCAAAGACAGGGCTGCCCACTTGTCTGAACATTTCTGCAATAGAAGCAGAGGCATATATGAAATAATCAGGTGCATTTGAATAACGGTTGCTGATAGCTGACGAAAAATATTTTAAATCAGGAAGATAAATGTCAATATATCCTTCGAGCTGTCTTAATGTTTCAACCTTTTCATAACAACCGGTATTGTATATTATAGGGATCGTCAGTCCGTGCTTTTTAGCTAATTCAAGTGATTTGATTATTTGCGGAATGTAATGAGTCGGAGTGACCAGATTGATATTATGTGCGCCTTTATCCTGTAATTCCAGGTATACTTCTGAGAGCCTCGAAATAGAAGCAGTCTTACCAATTTTTCCATTCATATTGCCGTTTTTTGAAATGACATAATTCTGGCAGAAAACGCAGTGAAGATTACACCCGCCAAAGAAAACAGTCCCGGAACCATTTGTACCGGAAATGCATGGCTCTTCCCACATATGAAGCGCAGCTCGTGCTGCAACAATATCGCTTGTCTGCCCACAATAGCCTGTCTGACCAGCATTTCTATTAACGTGGCATTCTCTGGGGCAAAGGACGCAGTCGCTAAGATTCATATGTATACCACACCTTTCTTTAAATCTGCCAAAGCAAAACCGTGCGCTTTCTGTCGAACCAGACTCATGCACGTTACCTTTACAGTTAACTCCGCCAGGCACCCTTACGGCACATGGAAGGTTCCACTTAGTGCTGCTGTGTTCCCACCCTGACACGGTTCATGGATTCCCATTGCGCAAGACCCAAACTTCAACGCCACTTATAAAGGGCAGCTACACAAGCCAAAAGCCCTCAATCAAGCATCACCCCTACTAGAGCGGATTGTAGGTACAGGGCACCGCTAACGCCCCGGCTGCACGGTTTTATAAGTATACTGTTTTTTATGTAGTTTGTCAACTGTTTGCTCGAATATCGCTATTGTGATATCATATAAATTATAGAAGAAAACACTGTTTAGACTTGCAAATCTGACAGAAAGATACAGGTACAGGTTATGAATTTAGATGAAAAGTATATGAGAGAAGCGATTAAGCAGGCTGAAAAAGCTTATGCGCTGGGTGAGGTTCCGATAGGATGCGTTATCGTTTATCAGGATAAGATAATTGCAAGAGGCTATAATCGGCGCAATACTGACAAAAATACACTCGCCCATGCAGAAATCACCGCCATTAATAAAGCCAGCAAGAAAATGAAGGATTGGCGTTTGGAGGGGTGTACGTTATATGTTACCCTTGAACCGTGTCAGATGTGTGCAGGTGCTATTGTACAAGCACGTATTGATGAAGTTGTAATGGGCAGTATGAATCCCAAAGCAGGCTGCTGCGGCTCCATCCTTAATATTCTGGAAATGCCGCAGTTCAATCATCAGGTTAGAGTCAAGAGAGGAATTTTAGAAGATGTCTGCTCGGATTTGCTGACTTCGTTTTTCAAGGAACTTCGTATACGCAATAAGCAGGAAAAAGAAGCAAAATTAGAAGAATGAGTAGTATTTTCTTTTTACCATTTTGGTGAAACCATAGTCGATAATAACCGGTCGGGAATCTATTAATCCCCAGTTGACAGGACGACGCAGGTCTGCAATCAGAAGATTATATTTGATGATAATGTCGTTTAGTTCCGGAAGGGCAAATAATTCTTTGAGGTTGTTGACACGGAAATATTCGAATATAACGGAAATATTGTTGATTCTATCTGCGCGTTCCATAATCAGATATCTATAATCAGGGTCACAAAAAAATATTTTGGCGAAAATCAGGGAATCATCTGTTTGTGAAATATAAGCTTCAACTTGATTCTGGGCATATCCTTTTCTGTTGAATGCTGCCTTTAGAACATAATCTGAATCGAGAAGATATACCCGTCTTCCTGAACCTGTGCCTAGTTTTTGGTACTGGTGCGTATAAAGTTTATTTTGAATGGTCTGTATGTCGAAAGCTGTATCCATATATTATACCTGCCGATAATATAGATATAATATAAAATATGCATATTAAGCAGATTTGGAAGTGTCGAAA
>JAIDPH010000076.1 GCA_029062885.1 Lachnospiraceae bacterium | reverse complement strand
GAAGCTGATTTTTATATGTGTATAAAATATAATAAGTTTCCTTTTGTAATTAAAATTGAAAAGGACGAAATAGGCTATGTTGCAAGCAAGGAAAAAATAAAATGTCAGATAACAAGATGAATCCACAATATTTTACTTCACTGGAGAGTGCCATAAATTCACTCTTCGGAGAAGGAACAAAAATTGAAAGTGCCAGCCGGATATCAGGCGGTGATATTAATGAAGCGTATGGATTAATGCTGACAGGCGGCAAGTGTATTTTCATGAAATCAAATACCAAGGAGAATCTTTCCTTTTTTAATGCGGAAGCGGCGGGATTGACTGCCATTGCCCATACACAAGCCATTGGCACGCCGAATATTCTTGGTGTTGGAACCGACAATGACAGAGCTGGATTTTCATTTTTGCTGCTCGAGTTTATCTCCGGCAAGAGCCGTATTAGAAATTACTGGGAGGACTTTGCTAGGCAGCTGTCCGAAATGCACCGGGCACCAACAGCCGGTTTGGTTTCGAACGGAAAATATGGTTTTGGTAGCGACAACTATATTGGCATGCGCAGACAGGTCAATACAGGATATGACAGTTGGATAAGTTTTTTCCGTGACTGTCGTCTTGAACCGCAGTTTAAAGATGCTGCCCGGTATTTTGACAGAGAGGATACAAAAAAGATAGTACGGTTTCTTGATCACATTGATGAAGTCCTTGTGGAACCTGAATATCCGTCGCTGTTGCATGGTGATTTATGGTCAGGAAATGTAATTACGGGAAATGATGGCGGTGCATGGCTGATAGATCCGGCAGTCTATGTGGGACACGCCGAAGCGGATATTGCTATGACAGAACTATTCGGAGGATTTCCGCCATCCTTTTATGATGCCTATAAAGAAGCGACACCTTTACAGTCGGGGCATGAACGCCGCCGCGATGTGTATAATCTTTATCATCTTCTGAATCATTTGAATATGTTCGGGAGGACGTATCTTCCGGGGGTGAAACGTATTATAGGGGAAATAGGCTTTTGACATCTTTTCCTTTTATCGTGTATATTGGAAGTGGGAGAAAAAAATATGCGAAAACGTCTTATAAGTATATGTACAACTTTAATTTTAGTATTTAGCATCTATGGCTGCGCCCAAACGACCGAAGACACTCCGGCTGCAAAAACGGCAGGTTCAGCATTGTATGATACAGAAGCAGAACGCGGGAAAGCAGAATTGCAGGATACAGAAGCAGGGAGTGCGGAAATATCAGATGAAGCGGAGTCGGACAATACTGTAGCCGTAGAAGAGAAGGAGCAAGGTGAAGATGAAACAGACCTTATGTCGAACATCACGGCAGAGGATATGTTTTTTTATAAAATTGATAATAACGGTGCAGTGATTACCGGGCTGAGGGCAAAATATAAGAATTATTTGCAAGAAAACATGTCAATGGATAATGAAATAGAAATTCCTGATATACTGTTTGGATATTCCGTTGTAGAAATAGGTGACCACGCCTTTGAGGATATCAAGTTGAAAAGTGTACATATTCCTGAATCTGTTGAAGTAATAGGAGGCAGCGCTTTCAAAAATACAGGTATTGAAAATGTTAATTTATCAGAATGCTATAATTTAAAAGAGGTAAAGGCTAACGCCTTTGAAAATTGCAATCTGCAGGATGATGATTATCATACATGGTTTATGGAAAAAATTGGAGAGCGGGCATTTGCCGGAAATGAGCAGCTTACCCGGGTTAATTTTTGGTCGGGAGATGTAATCATTGAAAAAGATGCTTTTGACGGCTGCGGAGATGAAATGCTTTTTTATGTGGTATGGAGCAAGGAAGAAGCCGGTAAGGAAGTAGAAGTATACGCAGCGGAAAATGGGATTAAAATGGAATATTCTGTGACGACTCAGATTAATGTGCCGTCGGAGCCATTGCTCTTAACTCCGGAAATAGGAAGCTTTTTTTATGGAGAGCTGGGAGGTACATACGACGATTGGGACGATGATATGTGGTGCAGCTTCGAGGAAACACCGGATGCTCCCAATTTTGGTTTTAAGGACTGGCAGTCACCCGGCTGCAGTAAATGGTGCCATATCAGTCTCTTTGCTAATTAGACAACTGCTTCGTCGGAGCTTAATTCTGCTTCAGACCGTTACTGTGCTGACAATGCCGTCTATGGAAACAGAGAACTTGCATGGGCGGAGGGCGCAGAAGGTGTTGGAATTGGAGAATATATCGTCTATGACCAGATTGTATTTTCCCAAAGTCTTATAGAGTCGAGCGGAAATCGTATTATAAGGGGAGGCAGCGGTTATGGTGATGACGGATATATAGATTATACGAAGATTTGTATAGTAAACGGCTACGCCAGAGATGAGAAAGTATGGCAGGAAAACGGCAGAGTAAAAACTCTTATGATGTATGTTTACGACCAGCCCTATGCCAGGCTTGAACTTGAGGACACCATAAATCCCCAATATTTTACCATACCTCAGGGTGGTATAAGGGTGGCAAACAGCGCGGAAGTGACATTTAAATTTGTAATAGAGGATGTATATCCCGGCACCATGTATGAAGATACATGTATTACCGGGATAGTAGTTGATTTTGGAAATGTGCCTGATTGGCATTAGCAATAAGCGGGCCCTCACTGCGGGACCCTCTTAATCCTATGCGTGACCTTTGCTCAGACGTGCGATAATTGCCTCACGGTACTCCGTATGATGGGGCATTCCGCCACCCAGACCGCCAAGTTTTGGCAACATGAGCTTGAAATAACTTCCGTTATTCATTGTGATGAAACATTTTACAGAACCCATCCAGCCATTTTTTATATCGCAGTTCTGAATGTCTGCCAATGGAAAACACGTTCCGATATCGACGAAAAATGTATCAGATGTAACCTCTTGTATATCCGATTCCTTCACACTCGGCTTGTCGTCAAACTGATAGAGGTAGCGATTCATTTCGCATTCGGCAATTACCAGGGAATATTGTGTAATACCAATGTAAATACTATATGTCGAGTATTTTTTCTTGTTTAGTGCGACAGTACATCCGTTTTCAGACGGGATAAGTTTACTTTCCGTAGGAATACATTTTCCGAAAACACCTGTTATGTTTGTTTCTTTAGATACTGCGTGAATACCTGCGAGCAGTGTTTCCCCATCGGGTATGTATTTCTCCAAAGCCTTGAGCATGTTTGTTTCATCCAAAATATCAGATGTATTTGCAGCATTTCTATTTACATCACGTTTCCTGGAAGATAACAAAATAGGCACCAGATAACCAAAGGCCAGTACCAGGAAAAATATTCCTATCATGAAAATAGCTTTAGAAAGCGTGACAATTCTGTTATTAACCAGTTCCGTGCCACGAATCGTTAGGAAAATGTAAATAAAAAACCCAAAACATGTCAGAGCAATAAATAAGCAGGCAAGGAATAAAGCAATTACAAATCTTTTGGCTTTTTTGTGTTCATTATCCATTGTAAGTACCCCCATAGAAGTTGCTGGGCTTATTATATCACACTTCCATACCACAGCATACAACTTTTATATAGTACAATGAAACCGAAGATTCATAATCCCTGATATAATGAAATGATACAACTTATACGGTTTCATTTTACATGGCGTATTTTATGAATAATTTATAGTAATTTCTATACTAATATAAAGAAAAGAATGGAAAATATATTGACGTACGTAAACGCGTACGGCATAATGTAATAAAAAAGGAGCTGATACCATGACTGCAATTAGTGTCACAAAGGCAAGAGAAAATATATATCAAATACTGGCTGATGTTAATAGTAATAGCCAACCAATTACAATTACTAATAATCGAGGAAAAAATGGAGTTCTCATATCAGAAGAAGATTGGAATGCTATTCAGGAAACATTATATTTAAATTCTATACCAGGTATGACAGAAAGTATTATTGAAGCAGGAAGAGAGCCAATAGAAGAATGTTTAGTATATAATCCGGATGAGGAATGGTAAATGTATATAATCAGATTTAGTAAGCAGGCTGATAAAGATAAAAAATTGCTAAAAGGAGCAGGGCTTGATTCAAAAGCAAAAAATCTGCTTAATATTATAGCGCAAAATCCTTTTCAAAATCCGCCATTGTACGAGGGATTAGTAGGAAATCTTAATGGTTTTTATTCCAGAAGAATTAATGTACAACATAGATTGGTTTATCAAGTATATAATGAACCGGTCATCATTGATGGAATAGAATATGAAGGGACAATAAAGGTAGTTCGTATGTGGTCGCATTATGATGCTATAAGATAAAGTGGTACAATAAATCAATCCAGATTTGTGGAGGATATAAATGAATAGTTCGAATGATAGCTTTTGGGAGACATTAGATGCATTAGTGAATAATTCAGAAATAGTTATAGACAGACCAAAAGGAACAGCACATCCAAAGTATCCGGATTTTATATATAAGGTTGATTATGGATACTTGAAAAACACTTCATCGATGGATGGCGCAGGTATTGATGTGTGGGTTGGGTCGGGTAATAAGCGAATAGATGCCATAATGTGTACTGTTGATTTGATGAAACGGGATTCTGAAATCAAAATTTTGATTGGGTGTACAGAGGGAGAAAAGCAACTGATTTATCAAACCCATAATGAAAGCCCATATATGAAAGGCATAATGATAAGGCGGTAGAATTCTGTTTTTTCTTTTTGAAGGAGTAGTGCATATGAATATAATATTAACAAGTTCCTTGGGTGGTTCAATTAAGGTTAATGGGAAAAGGGTTCCGTCTGTTTTTCTTACAGATAATGGATTGTTGGATAAATTGAAAGAGTTATGGGTGGAAGATTCTAAAGTAATGCTTATTTGTGCTTCACCAAATGATCATGAAATAAATGACAGCGTAAGTGCATGCTTAAAGGAAGCGTTTCCCATGAGTGGATTGAGCGTTTCGTGTATAGAAATATGCGATGACAGAAATGAGAAATTGATTGAAAAACTTCCTGAGATGGACGTTATCATTTTAGCAGGCGGACATGTTCCCACACAGAATATCTTTATGAAAAAAATAGGATTAAAAGAGAGGTTAATAGGTTTTAAAGGCTTGCTTATAGCGTGGAGTGCAGGCTCGATGAATTGTGCATCCAATGTGTATGCTGCTCCGGAGCTTGAAGGGGAAGCTATTGATACAAGTTTTAACAGATGGATTTCCGGACTGGGATTAACAGAGATTAATATTCTTCCTCATTATCAATCGATAAAGGATGATTCTCTTGATGGCCTTAGAGTAATAGAAGATATTACATATGGTGACAGTTACACTCATGAAATATTGGCATTGAATGATGGAGGTTATATTACTATAGAAAATGGTACGGAAATATTGCACGGCGAAGCGTATCGTATTAGGGATGGCAATTTGGAAATGATTTGCAAGAATGGCGAAGTATTAGTATTAAAAGAATGATGGTAAGTCAATTTACCGGTAAAATAAAAAGTGGGAAGGCTGATTATTCAAACTTCCTACTTTTTGATTTCCTGCGGAAGATGGGACTTGAACCCACACGAGCGCAATGCTCACAAGATCCTTAGTCTTGCTCGTCTGCCAGTTCCGACACTTCCGCGCATATTAACAATGCAAGTAATATCTTACTATCGCGTTTCAAAAAAGTCAATACATTTTTTCATTTTCCCCTCATTTTTTTCACTCATTTTTTCAACCGTTTTCCGGTAATCGCATAAACAGAGGAACATTTGACTTATACTAGTAATTATGATAAGTTAATCGCGTAGGTTGATAAAATTATTTTCAGATGTCAAAAGTTGTCCTTATAAAACTTAGCCGGCAGATTGCATAAAATGTACTCGAAGCTGCCTTGCGCAGGAATATAAGATTTTCTTAATATTCCGTCAGGTACCCAGCAATTTCGGGACACGGAAGTCCCGAAAAGCCCGACTTGAGCCCGGACGGCGAATGTCGGGCGATTGCGTCCGTCATTCATAGTTTTACCGGAATATTTAGAAAATCCATATCCCGGAGTCAGGCACGAGAGAACATTTTATGCAATCTGCCCCTCAGCCTATAAACCACACCTTTTGACACTCGTTGCGAATTATATAGGAGCCCTAACATGGAACCATTAAAATCCCCCAATACAGAAACAACTTCAAGAGAGAAACTCCCCGACCTCCTCAAAGGCTTCGGCATCATATTAGTAGTACTAGGCCACTGTATCCAAGTAGGAAGCGGAACTGCATTCAATGCTGAATCGCTCTATTTCAGCGACAAATTTTATCAGTTCATTTACAGCTTCCATATGCCGCTTTTTATGATGGTCAGCGGATATCTTAGCTGGGGAAGTATGCAGAGAGCGACTTCGGGAAAGCAGCGTGTTGATTTGTTGAAACGCCGCGTCAAGGTATTGATAACACCTGTTTTTTTATGGATTACAGCAGAATATCTGATAAAGCTTATTATAAATCTTGTTAATGGGAATCGTCCACAGAAAACATTTTTGTTTGAGTACATTAATAACATACTCAATAATTTCTGGTTTTTATGGGCGGTATTCTGGTGTTTCCTTATTGTCTTTATAATGCACTATTTTTTCAAGGACTCTGTAATATTATATATACTTGGGTTTATGGTGATGTTTTTTATACCGGATGGCATGGCGCTTGGGGCATATAAATATATGATGCCGTATTTTATCGTACCCTTTTACCTGCATAAATACATGGATAAAAATAATATGCGACTTGATGTAAAACCTAAAGCCGGCTGGATTGTATTGTCAGGGATTGTTTTCGTAGGGATGTTTATGTTTTTCGATGAAAATTCCTTCATTTATCTGTCGGGATATAAATTGGTTGGTAAAGATGTAGTAAGACAGCTCAAAATAGACTTTTACAGAATGATAATAGGTTTTGTCGGAAGTGCCTTCTTTATTTTGATATGGCAGTATATACTGGCAATGTGTAAAGGACGGTGTGAGTTTAAGATTTTAACTGCGCTTGGTAAAAACAGCATGGGAATATATATTATATCGACATATCTATTAGTGTATGTAGTTCAAAATCTCAATCTGGCAGAACAGCCTTTTTATCCGCTAAACGCGGCGCAGGCGGTTGTGGTACTTGCTGTTTCACTATTGTTGGCGGAATTGCTTGGAAAGCTTCATTTTGTGCGAAAATTTGTCGGAAAGTGAACGACTATATATCTATACCCTAATTCTTAGTATATTATTGAAAAATAGGGAAAAAAGAGTATAATAATTTTTATCAATAAATTTTTACATATGGGGGTTAGAACAGTGAGTGAGATAAAACAGGAGAATTCAACAAAGCGTTCAACTAGTATTGCAACGGTTATTGTATTGGTGGTATTTTGCATGATTGCGTGCACTGTAATCATTCTGGGCTCTTTGGGAATCTCTTTCCTTAAAAAATCCATGAACGACAGCATTGGAAATTACGAAGCTACTATGTATGATGGATATAGGAGAGAAATTAAATCCCAAATCCAGACGTCGATAGCTGTCATACAGGCGTATTATGAGCGCAGCCAGTCAGGTGAGCTGACCGAGGAAGAGGCAATGGAAATGGCTAAGGAAGATATCCGTGCCATGCGCTATCGCGAAGATAATTCGGGATATATGTGGATTGACGATACCGATTATAATCTGGTAATGCACCCTATTCTTCCTGAGCAGGAGGGCAATAACCGATACGATCTGACGGATCAGAACGGAGTAAAAATCATTCAGAACATCATGAAGTCTGCCAATGAAGGCGGTGGATATAATGAATTTTATTTTACGAAGGCCGATGGAGTAACGGTTGCACCTAAACTTGCTTATTCAGAGAAGTTTGATGCATGGAACTGGGTCGTAACGACAGGTAATTATATCGACGATATGACCGTGGAAATTGAAGCAAATGAGAAGTACATAAGGCAGCAGTTTACGAGTATGTTGGCAGCCTATGCGGGAAGTATTGTAATAATCCTTATAGTGGTTATGGCCATATCCATTTTCTTTGGTAGACGTCTTGCAGGCGGAATCAGGCGTGTTGAAGCTAATCTGCGTAAGATAGAGGAAGGAGACCTTTCCTTTGAGATTGATGCCAGACTGATGAAGCGTTCTGACGAAATTGGCAAGATTGCACAGTCGCTTAATAAGGTCAAGCTTGCTTTAGCGGGTATGATTGGAGATGTCAGCAATTCCAGCGTGCAGCTTAAGAAAAGCAGCGGTGATTTCAGCGATAAGTTCAGCAATATTAGCGACAGCATAAATGATACTAACCGTGCCGTTGAGGAAATGGCAAAGGGTACGGAAAGTCTTGCTGCTGAAACGGATGTTGTCAATGATAAAGTACAGAAACTGGGTGATGTCATTGATGTAGAGAATGATGAGATGAATAAACTCGGAACTTCGGTAGATACTATGATGCAGTTTTCAAACGGCGCTTCCGACAGTATTAGGAAGCTTTATGAGATTTCGGAAGTCACTACAGATGCCATTCAGGTGGTATCGGATCAAACGAAGCAGACCAGTGATTCAGCGTTACATATTAACGAGATGGTAGAAATCATTAAGGACATGGCTTCCCAGACCAATCTTTTATCCTTGAATGCAAGTATTGAATCCGCGCGTGCAGGAGAAGCCGGAAGAGGCTTTGCAGTGGTTGCAGAAGAGATTCGTAAGCTTGCAGAGAAGTCAGCGGAAAGTGCAGCCGGTATCGAAGTTGTTGTCAATGAATTGACCTCGAATGTGGAAGTTTCCACTGAAAGAATGCAGGAGGTTATGGCGAATGTAGCCGAGCAGAAGAAACAGCTCAAAGAAACTAAGGACGCTTTCGATAATCTGTACAAGGAAATTAGCACAGTAGATAATGTAGCTAAGGAGATTAGCAGGCAGACTGATATATTGAATGAATTGAAGGTAGTGGTATCAGATTCCGTAGCTAATCTTAGCAGCGTAGTGGAAGAAAACTCTGCTTCCGCAGAGGAAACAAGCGCCGGAATGCAGGTTGTAGCTGAATCTATCAGGGAATGCTATCAGGATACTCAGTCGTTAGTGGAATTGAGCGACAGCCAGAATGAGAAGACTCAGAGATTTAAATTGTAAAATGTTTTATTAAAAGTTCTATTAAAAAACAAAAGTATCTTGACAGAAGAAGTAAAAGAAGTTACAATATCATTTGTTTGTAGCGTTTATAATAATGAAAAGTGCGCATGGCGGACTTTTCATTATATGCAGGAATGGCGGAATTGGCAGACGCGCACGGTTCAGGTCCGTGTGATAGCAATATCATGAGGGTTCAAGTCCCTTTTCCTGCACTATGTAGTATAAGAAAACACCGTATATGCGGTGTTTTTTTCTAATAAAAAATTATATTATTATGTTTTCACATAACAGTATATGATTGGGAGAAAACAGTTACTTCATGAATATAATCAGAGGAATCATTTATACGGACAGGTTCACTTTTGAGCCGGGAACGGTGATTATAGAGGGCGATAGAATCAGTTCCGTGGAAAAATGCGATATTGCGGAACTGACGGAGGAAGAATCAAAGCGTTATCTGTTGCCGGGACTTGTAGATATACACTTACATGGCTGTGCCGGTTATGATTTTTGTGATGGGACAAAAGAAGCCTTTGAGGCAATAGAACGCTACGAAATTAGCCATGGCATTACTTCTTTCTGCGTAGCAACGATGACGCTTCCTGCAAAAAGGCTTGAAACAATCTGTAAAGCTGCAGGCAGCTGCAGAACGGCAGCTTTGCAGGGAATATATCTGGAAGGTCCTTTCATTTCCGAGGGAAAAAAGGGTTCACAAAATCCAGCATTCATTCAGATGCCGGATATTGAACTGATTGAACGGCTGCAGGAGAGCTCAGGAGGTCTTTTGAAAATAGTTACTATTGCTCCTGAAGTACAGGGTGCATTAGAATGCATTAAGAAAGGGAATGGAAGCGTCCGATTCTCTATTGCGCATACCTGCGCAGACTATGAGACTGCTTTGAAAGCGATAGAAGCCGGTGCATCGCATGTTACGCATCTTTATAATGCAATGCCGCCGTTTTCACATAGAGCGCCGGGGGTGATTGGCGCGGCAGTTGACCGTGAAGAAACTGAAGTTGAGCTTATCTGCGACGGTATTCATGTGCATCCTGCCGTAGTAAAGAGCACGTTTAAGCTTTTTGGCGATGAAAGGATTGTTCTTATCAGCGACAGCATGATGGCGGCCGGAATGCCGGATGGCTCCTATACTCTTGGTGAACAGAAAGTACTGGTGAAGGGGAAAAATGCTGTTCTGGAAGACGGTACTATCGCGGGAAGCGTAAGTAATCTGTACGACTGTGTGCTGATGGCAATTTCCATGGGAATACCAAAAGAATCCGCCATCAAGGCGGCAACTTTCAATCCTGCGAAATCGATAGGTATTGATAATGAGTGCGGTACGCTGGAAAGCGGAAAGCTGGCGGATATTCTGGTTACGGATTTGGATTTGGGCTTACGGAAAGTGATTAAATCCGGGCGTCATGTCAGACACTAGAAATGCAGGCGTCTGTTGACTTCATTACGTAAGCGTTTTTTCGTCAGAATCGTAATAAGAGCGATGTCGATAATGACGCATACCGTTAAAACGACAGCAGACCATGTAATATTATAGGTACTGTCACAGAATCGTCTGATGAGCAGTTCTATGGCTACACACAGAATCGGAATCTCTACGAAAAGATAGAGTGAAGCCGACAGAATGTTAAAGGGAAATTTGCGCGCCAAAAAAGCGAATATTTCGATTAATGCGGTTGACAGAACTACAATAGGTATTCCAAGCTGCCACATCCATTCGGCAGAAGTGGTAAGGTAGCTGATTAAATACAAATATATTAATACGGCAACGCCGTCTAATAGAAGTATAAGGTAAACCGAAGCTTTAGTATAAAAAACTGCCGGAGCAGCAAGGAAAAACAGGCATATACAGGCACCGATGACCGTGAAAGACCATAGGTGTCCCTGAAAAACAAGAAGATTTAAAAGCAGACAGGTGACGCTTGTAGCGGACAAAACGACAGTCAGAAGAATGCCGAAATCCTTTTTACTTGCGATTTCTACCTGTCCCTTAGATGACGGATAAGGATTGGAGACAGCGGAAGAGATTTGGTTGGGGTTGATTACGGGCGTGTTGCAAAGCGGACATTCTTTTAAAGAAGGCTCCAGTTCCACACCGCAATTTACACAGTAAGACATAGACATTACTCCTTAATTTTATTTTATTATATTGAGAGATACTATTTTAGTTTTGTATCACGGTTGCTTTCAATAGTTACATGAATTCCGTCCTGTACCAGCTTTTGAAAAAAGAAGCGTTCCACATCTGCTTCAACTATGCTGCTGGCAAAATTTATGGTAAGGACATCCTCAAAACTGATAATGGCACAGTTAGTACGGGAAGAAAATGGCTGCCCCATATAGATGTCAAATCGTTCTATAAAGGCTTTCATATCTTCCGGAACCTTCAGGGCGCCCATATTTGTAAGCCCGGCGGAAGAATTTTTATCCTGAACTTTCGTATAAAACGTACGTACCACGAAATCCTTAATAAAAAGCGGTACGATGCGAATGACTGGATTTCGCTGTGTGGCGGCATTGGTAGTGATATCTCCGCGCAGGAATTTTTCATTTATATAATAGTTCATATAGTAGTGGACATGACTGACTATTTCCTCAAAGCTATAGTCGCCAAGACGCGGGTCTATTGACGGATAGACCATTGTAATAAAATTGCGCAGAGTCCGTGAAGGAAAAAAACGCCGCAGATTGACAGGCATTGCGATTTTAACCGGCCTTGTTCTTAAGGGATGGTCGTTTTCCTGTTTCTGTAGCAGTGCATAAAGCAGAACAGCGTTTAAGTATTCGGTAAGCGTGGCATTATATTTATTTGCAACCGCCTTAACTTCACTGACTGACATTATTCCATCTATGATATTTAAAGTATAAAAGGGCTCTTTTGTGCCTCTGACACGATATGTCTTTTCGCCGGGACGCGGAGGACACACCTTTGCGTTGGCATAGCGCATATAGGCGTCTTCCAGTTCTTCCGGATCGGGAGTGTCGTGGATATCCATTACGAATCCGGACGGAGTGATGGAATGTCCCAGAAGCTCAAGATATACAGCCGTAAGAGTCTGCAGCACGCACATACCGCCTGTTCCGTCGCCGAGGGCGTGGTGTGCTTCCAGTGATATTCGCCGGCCGTAATAATAGACTCTGAGCAGATATCTGTTATTTGCCTTAAAAGGCATAGGCATGCAGGGATTCTTGATATCCTCTTTGACGAAAGGCCCCGGTCTGTTGTTGGGTTCGAGATAGCGCCAGAAAACCCCTTTTCTGATAGCGACTTTATATGTCGGAAAACGGGGCAGCGTCATGTCGAGCGCCTTTTGTAAAAGCTCAGGGTCAATTTTTTCTTTAAGCACGACGGATAAACGGTATACTGAGGAAAAGTCTCTTCTCTGCAGGGTCGGATAGACGATGGCAGACAGATCCAGCTTGTACCAGATTTCTTTTCTGTTCTTTGGAAGCGACGGCTTCTTTTGGTCATAAGTGGACATAGGGACTCCTATAGTAAAATTTTTATTAGTCATTAGTATTGTTTATAGTATACCACAGGAAAAAGACATACTGTATTAAAATTTAATTAAATCGGCGGCTGGGTATTGCAAGGCGTAACAAAGAAAGGGGCATAATTATTTTATGGCAGTTACAAAGAAGAATCAGAATTTGATGCATCTTATCAAGAGAATGCACAGCAGGGTGGAAAATGCGGATATTGAAAAACACAGGCTGTCGCAGGATCATCTAGGGGTTCTGTTTGGCAGCAATAAGGAAGTGGATATTAAAGAAATAATGATTGATAATATTCATTGCGAGTGGATTTCTGTGAACAGGGCGCATATGAAAAAATATGTTATCCTCTATTGTCATGGTGGCGGCTATTCCACAGGAAGCAGCGTGTATGCGCGTACTCTGACAACGAAGCTGGCGGTCTCAACCTCCATGGATGTCCTGTGCTTTGATTACAGGCTGGCGCCTGAGAATCCTTATCCCGCGGCGACCGAGGATGCCATGAAAGTCTGGAACAGCCTGATGCTTTTAGGGTATGGAGCCAGAGACATAATTATAGCCGGTGACTCTGCCGGTGGAAATCTGGCGTTGTCTCTTATGCTGAAATTAAAACAGGAAAAAAGGCTTTTACCGCGCGGAGCCATTCTTATGTCACCGTGGACGGATTTGACTGCTTCCGGCAAATCGCATCTGAGCAGGGCAAATATCGATCCTATTCTGGATGCTGCCTACCTTAAGGAAATGACTGATAATTATGCGGCAGGAGAGGATTTGAAGAATCCTTTGATTTCACCGTTATTCGGGGAGTATGACGGCTTTCCCCCGATTTATATTCAGGCAGGTGACAATGAAATATTACTCAATGATTCAACTATGTTGCATAAAAAGATGGTAAAGGCTAATGTTTCCGTCAAGCTTGATGTATTTAAGGGAATGTGGCATGTATTTCAGATGTCGCCGTTTAAGACGGCATATGATGCGATGGATAAGAATGCAGAATTTATTTATGATATCTGCCGTTGAGTATTACTACGCTGTGATGTAATAATTTATAAAATAAAAAAAGGATTATGGGAAAAGAAGTAGAATATTATAAGCAGGGTTATTTTTTATAGAAAGGCCGTTATATGAACATAAGGGAAAGTTTGGAGCAGTGGGAGAAAGAATATTTAAGTCCCTATGCGATGTTAAGCATGAATTCCAAAGGGAGAAGCAAGCCTGAAGAACAATGTGATATCAGACCTGTATTCCAGCGGGACAGAGACAGAATCATACATAGTAAATCATTCAGAAGGCTTAAGGATAAGACGCAGGTTTTCCTGACGCCTGAGGGCGATCATTATAGAACCCGTCTGACACATACATTGGAAGTGAGCCAGAACGCGCGTACTATTGCCAAAGCGCTGCAGTTGAATGAAGATTTGGTAGAAGCAATCGCGCTTGGACACGACTTAGGACACACGCCTTTTGGACATGCCGGAGAACGTGCCCTGAACAGGGTATGCCCATATGGATTTTCCCACAATGAACAGAGTATCAGAACGGTAGAGCTTGTAGAGAAGAATGGTCAGGGAATTAATCTGACTTATGAAGTAAAGGATGGTATTCTGAATCATCAGACTTCGGGTAAGCCATGTACCCTTGAGGGCAGGGTTGTCAGATTTTCCGATAAAATTGCTTATATTCATCATGATATGGATGATGCCATCCGGGGCGGAATCTTAAAAGAATCGGATGTACCGAAGGAGATTGGAGAAATAATCGGCTATAGCTGCGGAGCGCGTCTTGACTTTTTTATACACGACATAGTGACGTCGAGCCGGGGAAAGAATGACATAATGATGTCTCCGGACGTGGCGGAGGCGATGCAGAAACTTAGGGATTTTATGTTCAGGAATGTTTATCAGAATCCGGTAGCCAAGAGCGAAGAGGGCAAAGCGGAGGCACTGATAGAGACGTTATACGGCTATTATCTTGAACATATTGATAAACTGCCGGATTTTCTGCGAGGTTTGCTGGATAGAGGCGAGCCTGTCGAGAAAGTAGTGTGTGACTTTATTGCCTCCATGACAGACAGGTTTGCAATTGCCACCTATCAGAATATTTATATCCCGAAGACATGGCATGGGTGAAAAATAAATTTTTCACCCGCAAATTTGTGCTTGAGGGCACAAATTCGCAGGTCGAAGAAGGTATATTGGGTATTTAGCAGGAACGGAGATGAAATATGTATTATCCGGATGAACTGATAGAGGAAGTAAGAACAAGAAATGATATAGTGGATGTGATTTCCGGATATGTCCGTATCCAGAAAAAAGGAAGCAGCTATTTTGGTCTGTGTCCTTTTCACAGTGAAAAGTCTCCGTCTTTTTCTGTTTCTCCGGACAAGCAGATGTATTACTGTTTTGGCTGCGGAGCCGGCGGTAATATTTTCACATTTTTGATGTCTTATGAGAACTATACGTTTCAGGAAGCGGTTACAGAGCTTGCCAAGAGGGCGGGAGTGACATTACCTGAGGCGGAATATTCAGAAGAAACAAGGAAACGTGACAGTATGAGGACTAAGCTTCTGGAAATCAATAAAGAGGCAGCCAAATACTACTATTATCTGCTACGGACTCCAAAAGGAGCAGCAGGCTATAAATATTTATCAGGCAGAAACCTAAGCGAAGAAACCATGAAACAGTTCGGACTTGGTTTTGCCAACGTATCAAATTCTGAATTGATAAGTTATCTTAAGTCTAAAGGATATGAGGACAAGCTTATTGTGGAAGCAGGTCTGGCAGCCTTTGACGAGAAACGGGGAATGCATGACAAATTCTGGAATAGGGTAATGTTTCCGATTCAGGACATTAATCACAGGGTAATCGGCTTCGGCGGAAGAGTCATGGGGGATGGAAAACCTAAATACCTCAATTCTCCGGAGACGATGATATTTGATAAGAGCAGAAATTTATATGGATTGAATTTTGCCAGGACATCACGCAAAAATAATATTATACTATGCGAGGGCTATATGGATGTCATAGCCATGCATCAGGCGGGATTTAATCAGGCTGTTGCATCTCTTGGAACCGCATTTACGGTAGGACAGGCTAATCTGCTTCGTAGATATACACAGGAAGTGCTGCTTGCCTATGACAGCGACGGCGCGGGAGTGAGCGCCGCACTTAGGGCGATTAGTATTTTGAAAGAGACAGGGCTTAGAGGCAGGGTAATAAACATGGAACCGGCTAAAGACCCGGATGAGTTCATTAAGACAAACGGAGCCGAAGCTTTTATGGAGCGGATTGATAAGGCTGAGAACAGCTTTTTCTTTGAACTTCGGATTTTAGAGAAGGATTATGATTTGAGCGATCCTGACTCCAAGACCAGATTTTACAGGGAAATAGCCAAGAAGCTGTGCGGTTTTGAAGAGGAGGTAGAGCGCAACAACTATATGGAGGCGGTAGCGGAAAAGTACCGCATAGGTCTTGAGAATCTGCGAAAACTGACAGCTTCATATGCAGCGAATACGGGTTTTGTTAAGCCGGTAGAAAGACCCAAGCCTACGGTTATAAAGAAAAACGAACCTCAGGAAAATATAAAGAAGTCTCAGAAGCTGTTGCTTACGTGGCTGACTGATGAACCTGGGTTATATCAGAAGATTAAAAAATTTATTAAAGTGGAAGACTTTACGGAAGAACTGTATCGGAAGGTTGCCGGTAAGCTTTTTACTGACCTGGATGAGGGAAATTACAGTCCTGCGTCGATTATAAGCATGTTTCAGGACGAAGAGGAACAAAGAGAGGCAGCTTCTTTGTTTAATACCAAATTACAGGAAGTGACCACAGACGCGGAGCGGGAAAAGGCATTTAACGATATTGTATATGCAGTCAAGAAGAACAGTTTTGAATATTATTCAGCCAGGACAGGAACCGATATGGATGCGCTAAATCAGGTGATTTCAGGCAAAAAAGCACTGGAAGAACTTAGCAAAACGCATATTTCCCTGCATTAAAGGCAAGAATAATCGCAAAGTTTAATCCGTAAAAGGAAGGATGGACCGGATAATGGAAGAAAATGTACAGGCAAAATTTGAAGAGCGTATGAAAGAACTCTTAAATATTGCTAAGAAGAAAAAGAATGTTTTGGAATATCATGAGATTAACGACTTTTTCCACGATTTGCCGTTGGAAGAAGAACAGTTTGACAGGATTTTAGAAACATTGGAACAGAATGGCGTGGATATTCTGCGTATCACGGAAGGTGACGACGTGGATGTAGATGACGAGGAGATTATTCTGACAGACGAGGATGATGTTGATGTAGAGAACATCGATTTGTCAGTGCCTGATGGAATCAGCATTGAAGACCCGGTCAGGATGTATCTTAAGGAAATCGGTAAGGTTCCGCTTCTTAGCGCAGAAGACGAAATAGAGCTTGCCAAGAAGATGGAGATGGGAGACGAGGAGGCCAAAAAACGCCTTGCAGAAGCTAATCTTCGTTTGGTTGTCAGCATTGCCAAAAGATATGTAGGCCGTGGTATGCTCTTTCTGGACTTGATTCAGGAGGGTAACTTAGGTCTGATTAAGGCTGTTGAAAAGTTCGATTATAGAAAGGGATATAAATTCTCTACCTATGCAACATGGTGGATACGTCAGGCAATCACAAGGGCGATTGCGGATCAGGCCAGAACGATACGTATCCCGGTACACATGGTTGAGACGATTAATAAACTTATTCGTGTGAGCAGACAACTGCTTCAGGAGCTTGGGAGGGAACCTACCCCCGAAGAGATTGCCGAAGAAATGAATATGCCGGTGGACAGAGTCAGGGAGATTTTGAAAATTTCCCAGGAGCCGGTTTCTTTAGAGACTCCAATTGGCGAAGAGGAAGACAGCCATTTGGGAGATTTCATTCAGGATGACAACGTGCCTGTTCCGGCAGATGCCGCTGCTTTTACCCTGTTAAAGGAACAACTGGTAGAGGTACTTGGAACCTTGACGGAAAGAGAACAGAAGGTCCTGCGGCTGCGTTTCGGACTGGATGACGGCCGCGCCAGAACATTGGAAGAGGTTGGTAAGGAATTCAGCGTTACCCGTGAACGTATCCGTCAGATTGAGGCTAAGGCTTTAAGAAAACTGCGTCATCCGAGCAGAAGCCGTAAATTAAAGGATTATTTGGATTAATGAACAAAAATATAGTGCTTTCTGACAGACTGCAGGCGATTGCCGATATGGTAACAGTGGGAAACAGAGTCTGTGATGTTGGGTGCGACCATGGTTTTGTGCCGATTTATCTTATAGGACAGGGAATAAGCCCGAAAGTAATTGCAATGGATGTAAACGAAGGCCCCATTAAACGTGCTATAGAGCATATACAGGAATATGGGGCGGGAGCATACATAGAGACCAGACTTTCGGATGGTCTGCGCTCATTCAGGGAGGGAGAAGCTGACTCTCTCATATGTGCCGGAATGGGCGGCAGGCTTATGATGCGTATCCTGCAAGAGGATGAGGCGAAGACAGCCTCTTTTAAAGAAATGATTCTGCAGCCGCAGTCTGAATTACAGCAGTTTCGCTGTTTCTTACGCTGTCAGGGATATCTGATTGTGGAAGAGAATATGATAGAGGAGGATGGAAAATTCTATCCGATAATGAAGGCTGTTAAGGGAGAAAAAGAGGATCAGAATGAACTGATTTGGTGGCAGCAGATGGAAGACAGATATGGAGCCATACTGCTGCAAAAGAAATCCATTGTATTGTACCGTTATTTGGAAAAGGAAAAACGCACCTATGAAGAGATTTTGAAGAAGCTGAATGGGTATGTTGACAATGATGCTAGAAATAATAGCAGGTATGAAGAAGTAGAAAAGAAATTGAGGGATTGCGTACGTGTTATGGAAACAATAAACCGGGAGGGCGGATATGGTAAAAATCAGAATTAACGGTGAAGAGAAATTATATGAAGAAGGCATTAAATATGAAATAATTGCCAAGGAGTATCAAAGCTTATATAGGGATTCCATTGCGCTGGTAATTGTTAATGGGAAGATTCGGGAGTTGATGAAGAGGGTTGACAGGGATTGTGAACTAAGCTTCGCCACGTATGGGGATTCCATCGGTCATAAGACCTATGTGCGCTCCGCTATAATGCTGCTTATGAAAGCTATTGCTGATGTAGCGGGGGTTGATGCGGCTGCAGCAACGAAAGTTGAATTTGCCATTGGTGCGGGATATTACTGCCGGTTTACAAATGATATTTCGCTGGATGATACACAGATTGTTAAAGTTAAGGAAAGAATGAAAGAACTGGTAGACGCGGATATTCCGGTTACCAAAAAAGCATATCAGGCGGATGAAGCCGTCAAGCTGTTTGAAGCATACGGAATGTCAGATAAGGTGAAACTGTTCCGCTACCGGAGAAGTTCTACGATTAATGTGTATTGCCTGGGAGATTATTTTGATTATTATTATGGATATATGCTGCCAAGCACAGGATATATCAAG
>JAIDPH010000075.1 GCA_029062885.1 Lachnospiraceae bacterium | reverse complement strand
TTTTTAAACGGAAGACAAGTAACAGGGAAATGTCCTATACCGGGATGCACTTCGGAAAAAGCATATGCCGATGAGTGTTCATTAGGACATCAGTTTTTGCCTTCGGAACTGATCAATCCCGTCAGCTGCTTATCAAATAAAAAACCTGTCCTCAGAGATGTGGAAAACTGGTATTTCGATTTAGAATACTGCATTCCTGCAGTAAAGGAATATAATGATTTCTTGCGGAGTAATACAAATACGCGCAAGTATCAGTTGGAAACCGTAGGAGAATTTTTGAAAAAACCCTTAATATATGTACCAAGAAAGTATATAGGTGACCTGGCAGAATTGGCAGCAAAGCTGCCCCCTCATAAATTAACCAATGAGGAAAAGAAACCGTCTGTTGTGTTTGAATTTGAAAATCTGGATGACCGTGACAAGGCTAAAAATGTATTGGAAGCCAGCAGCATTCATTATACTTCCGGAAAGACACTGGTTCCCTTTCGGCTGTCCGGTAATGTAGAATGGGGTATACCATTCCCGGAGTGTGAAGAATTAAAAGACCTCACCTTTTGGGTATGGCCGGAATCGCTATGGGCGCCGATTTCCTTTACTTTAGCATATTTGAAAGAGCAAGGAAAAGAAGCCGACTTATCCAGGTGGTGGTATGATGAGGAATCTAAAGTTTATCAGTTTATTGGAGAAGATAACATTTATTTCTATGCCATCGCTCAGACAGGGTTATTTACAGGATTACAGGTTCCCAAAGGAGAAGTACCGGATATGGAGACAGTATACTTATCTCATATCATAGCCAACAGGCATTTATTGTATATGGATACAAAAGCCAGCAGCAGTTCCGAATTAAAGCCTCCTATGGCAGATGAATTGCTTAATTATTACACTAAGGATCAGTTGCGAATGCATTTTATGAGTTTGGGGCTGTCTTCCAAAAGTGTAGGTTTTAAACCGCAGGTATTTATGAAAGAGGAAGACAGGGTTGGTGTAGATATGGTTCTGAAAGATGGTAATTTAATAACCAATGTGTTTAACCGGCTAATCCGGACCTGCTTCTATGCTATTCAAAATAATTGTGACGGAAAAATTCCTAAGGGCGATGTGAGTGCACAAATAAGACTTATGACAGAGAAAACTGTTCTTGATTATGAGCGTTATATGTATAACCATGAGTTTCATCGTATCTCTTATGTTTTAGATGACTTTATCCGGGGGGTAAACAAGCATTGGGTAAACAATGTAAAGATTGCAGATGCCACGAATAATGCGGAATTCAGAAAACAGCTTGTTATTGATTGTTTTTATGCTTGTAAGGTTATGGCAATACTAATTCATCCAATTGCACCGGAAGGATGTGAAATGTTTAGAGAATATCTAAATTTGGGAGAAGAATTGTGGGATTGGAGTAATATATTTGAACCGGTTTCTTTTTATATTGCAGACGTGGAGAGTCATAAATTGAAGTATCTGGAACCGAAAGTAGATTTCTTTAAAAAGCATGATTGTCAACTGGTGGAAATGTAAGCAATAAGGGGGCGATTATCTCGCCCCTCTGATATTACTTTTAGAAATCCGCTCTACTTGACAATCTGCATTCTTTTTCCGTCTGTTCTTTTATGATTTGATCACCCGGAAGGCTTTCCACCTTCCGGTCCTTTCTCTCCAGATAAACAGGGCTGCCCGGACTACCCAGTCACACACCATGGCAAAGGCAATTCCGATTACGCCCATCTGCAGGGTAATCCCCAACAGATACGACAGGAACAGACGCACCGCAACCGTAGAAGCCACCGACACATACATGGTAAATTTCACATCGCCTGCCGCGCGCAGACCGTTGCTGAGCGCCCCGGAAAAAGGAAATGCTGCGGCATTAAATACATTATGAATCAGCACCAGCCAAATCACCAACTGCTTTGTTTCCGATGACAACGAAGAAAAACGCAGGAACAGCGGTGTCAGGATAAAGATTAAAAAATTCCATGCTGCCGAAATTAAAAGCGTCAGTTTAATGAGTTTTCTGAAATAATATTCTGCGGCTTCTGTGTTTCCATTCCCCATACACTGCCCGATGACGGTAATAAATACCGGCCCCATGGCGACACCGGCTAACGCTGCCAGCGACCAGATGCTCTGTGCCACACCATTTGCGGCAATCTGATAAGTCCCAAACAGCGCAACGATACTGCTCAGCGCCACTTTGACAAGCTGGAAAATACCATTTTCTATACCGTTTGGTACAGCCACATCCAAAATGCTTTTCATCAGGCTTCCATTCCAGCCCAAAATCCACTTCTTCTGATACACCACTCCATTCCCTTTCCGAAAACAAAGAACTGTGATGACCACAGCGGAAAAAACACGGGAGATAAAAGACGGCCATGCCACTCCGGCCACCCCGGCGCGTAACAGAAAAACACCTATCACATTGCCAATAACATTGAGCACATTGGATGCCACCGATATATACATAGTCACATTTGTTTTGCCAAGGCTGCGGTAAACAGCCGCCCCCGCATTGTAAACTGCAAGTGCCGGATAGGAATAGGCCGAAATCCTCAGGTATGTAGTACAAGCCTCCATGACCGGCGGCTCCACTTTTCCGAAAAGCAGGCGCAGCATCGCTTCGTTCCCCAGCAGAACCGCCACCCCAAGCAGTACGGAAAAGACAGTCGAAAATAGGAAAAGCTGGCTTGCGGACTCCCCTGCGTGATCTGCTTCCTGCCTGCCGATATACTGGCTGATCACAACAGCGCCGCCGGAAGCAAGCGCTGTAAACAGGTAGATAAAGATGGTATTAAACTGATTGACAAGAGATACCCCTGATACCGCCGATTCCCCGACATAGCTGACGACCAGCGTATCCGCAAGCCCCACAAGCATTACCAGAAGCTGCTCCAAAAACAGGGGCACAATCATCTTTTTTAATTCCTGATCGGAAAATAATTCATTCTCTCCCATTGTGCCTTTCCTTTTCACAAATTCCATGTTCCACCCTATTCTGTAATCCCATTTGTCCTCAACCATTCTTCCACATCATCTGACAGACCGCTGCGCCGGAATAGTGTTTGGGATGCCACATTTAAGGCTGAATTTTTCATGATGGTAAATACTTCCTCATCATCCCCGCTGTCGGTAATATGTCATCTGTCCAAATTATATATTTTTTTACGCCGCGAAAATGCGCTTCGTCTTTAAACTCACTATACATAGTACATATGGCACAAAGCATAATTGATAAAGCGGTGAGCCGCTGCTGTCCATCTATTACAATTAAATGACAATATTTAATATCATCAAATAATTCTCTCCATTGTTTTTCCTGCCATACATATTTTCGTTGATATCTGGGAATAATGTATTTAAAATCACCTGACAGTATATCATTCATCTTTCTCTGCTCAGCATCAAAAGCCATATCGTAAAAAAATCTATTGTTTCTTTGATTGCTCACACATTCTGCACCTTAAAATCCTTCCAGTCCTTCACTGGACCCAACAACTCCGCCCCTGTTCCGATTGCCCTAAAATGTGCCTTTCCGCACTGGATTTTCATGCTCTCATTTCCGCGCAAGTCAAATAGACTTGTATTTCCTTTCGTCTCAAGTACAAAATACAGTTTCTTCATTCCATCAATTTCAACATAAACAGCCCAGTCCGGATTATAGGAGCCAATCGGTGTATCTATCTTAAACCGATCAGGCAATTTAAAGAACATTTTCACATCCGGGTCATCATCCAAAGCCAGCGCAAACGGTTTTTCTACTGTCGTACTGTCATAAACTATATAGTCATAAATGCTATGATTGACCAAAATAGCATTACGGTCAAGATTTGCGATTAGTTCTTCACTGTCAAAAATCTCTTGAACAAAATATTCCTCGCCGTACAGCTTTTTGTAGCTGATACCATCGATTGCCAAAGCATGCCGTACATTCAGAATAATTTCTGTCACCTTTTCTATGAATAACTGGGGATTGTTCAAAAAGTCCCCCAATCGTCCACTCTGCTTTAATATCTCATAGACAGTTGCCCGCTTAGCCAATGTTCGTGCGCCGATTATTACAAGAAGATTCGGAAGTGAGGGATAGCTTTCTGAAAGTGCCGCCGTTTTAATTCCCCTCTCAGTATATATAACTCCCGGATTATCAATCTGAATATCTGCGGTCTGCGTGACAATATGCGCCTTAGGTATCTGTTCCATCTCTTTCAATGCTGTAACACAGCGGCGTATCAACTCATGGTCATCAATTTTGACACGGTATGTAGTCTTTTGCTTTATTTTATCCCATAACTCTAAAAACTCCGGAGATGCCATTTTTTCTTTTTTCAAACGTACTGTTACATCTCTTGAAGCATCACGAACTGGAAATTTTGTGTCCGCACGGCGTATCAAAGTTTCAATCTGCGCCCTTGCCCCTTCAAAGCGCAACGGCAAATCAAGTGTCCCTTTCTGTATCGCTGTTTTTAAACTGTCCTTTGTCTTACCCGCTTTTGTGATATATCCCTTTGCTTCAAGATGGTTGATAAGTTCCTGCGCATCTTCATATTCCAATGTTTTCTGCACAACTGTCTTCTGTTGCGCAGTAAGTTCTGTGATATCCTCTGGCGTAATATTACCCTCACGGGCAATCATCTCAACTGCCTTTGCCCTTGCTGCCTCCAGTTCTTGCGGCAATTCCGTTGTTTCTATTTCAGTTTCTGCTTTTTCACTTGCAGCAATCCCTTGCTTTAGGAAACCCTCTTCCGCCAAATGCATCATAAGCAACTCTGCCTGTTCCTCCGTAAGCGGCCTTTCCTCCGTAACAGTCTCCGTAAATGTGATACCATTGAACAAATCAAGCTGTATAACACCAAATTTCACACCTGTCTCATCCTCAATCTCCTTTTGCAGATTGTCAGCGAACTCGGCAAAGCTCTCATTTGCCATCACATGTAAAAGATTAATATCTCTATCTTCAATACGTTCCCCATTCTGATTGACACAAAGACGTAAACCTCTCCCTACCTTTTGGCGAGCTGTCAGTGTACTTTTTTGTTCAATCAATGTACATACCTGAAACACATTAGGATTATCCCATCCCTCTTTTAATGCAGAGTGTGAGAAAATGAAACGCAGTGGACATTCAAAAGACAATAACCATTCTTTGTCTTTCATAATCGTGTTATATGTATTATAATCGTCCTGTGTGTCCCCTTTCGTATCTTTATAGACTCCTTTTTTATCTTGTGAAAAATATCCGTCATGAACAGCCGAAACATCCATCGGAAAGTTTTCCCTCAAACTTGCATATTTCGGTAGCGTTATCAGCTCATTATAGATTTCCTCAAACATCTGTGCATAAATCCCTTTTCCGCCGTGTTCTACGCGGTATTTTTTTACTTCATCGATAAAAAATAAAGACAGTACCTTTATTCCTTTCTGTGTATACCGAAGTTCCTTATCAAAGTGCGCTTCAATCGTTCGCCGGATTTGCGCACGTTTTATAATATTATCATCAATATCTCCCATTGCCTTCCCAAGCAATATGGAATCCACACCGGAAATCTCAATCTGCTCCATTCCCGGAGTACAATCAATACCAGAGATAGTATACCCTTCATATAAACTACGATTCCCAGATAACTTGTATAAGTCTGCATCCTGTCGGACAGTAATAGACTTTCTGTTTACATTTCCCTCTTTATCTGCAATATCCATTTCTATCCGCGCACGAAATCCATTTTCATTGGAGACAGACAAAAGTTTAATATACGGCCTATTAAAACTACCTGAAACCTGACTGCTTGATACACAAATCTGCTTTACAAGTCCCATCTGGCAGGCATCAATCGGCGTTAATCGGTAAAGCAGATTGACCTTTTCACGGTGTGTCGCTGAATAACGAAACACACACAAAGGATTCAAAGAAGCAATGGCATCTTTCGCTTTTGGTGTATTATCTACACTCTGCGGTTCATCAATGATAACAATGGGATTTGCCGCCTGTATATAGCTGAGAGCTGTACCACCATTTAATTTATCGGTCTCCCGGTTTATGACATTTTCCGCTTTACGAAAGGCATCAATATTGATAATCATAATCTCAATATTTGCACTGATGGCAAATTGACGCACATCAGACAGTTTTGCACTATTGTATATAAAGTAACGACAAGAGACATTATCATATAACCTTGAAAAATGCTCCTGAGTTATTTGTAAAGATTTATAGACACCCTCACGAATCGCCACGCTGGGAACTACAACAATAAACTTGGTAAAACCATATAAATAATTTAACTCATATATGGTTTTGGTGTAAACATACGTCTTTCCTGTGCCCGTTTCCATCTCAATAGAAAACTGCCGTCCTTGCAGATTATTTGTTTGCCGCAAGTTATGTTTGCGCTGGACAGAATGCATATTTTCAATGATTTTTTCGTCATCTAAATACATAGCATTTGCAACACCAATGCTCGCAAACAGTTCCATCTGGCCACCGCTTTGTTCCATGCTGAATGTAGTAGTCTGACGCTGCTGCCCATCAAAGAGAGCACATATCGCATTTACTGCGTCAGTCTGGAAATCTTGTTGTTTGAACTTTAGTTTCAACCTTGTATCTCCCTATCCTTTTTTCCCGATTTAAATTATCAATAATTACCTAACATCCCATTTCCAAAGAGTGGATACTACACTTTTATTGTCTCGAATATATGCTTCCCTTTCAAAAGATCATAGCCAATAGCAAAAAAGCTTAAAAATGCCGTTGTCATGCTAACCGTCCAAGGCGACTTTAAAAATCTCTTCATGACAGTCCCCTATACAACTTTCAGTTCAATACCTCTATTTCCCAACAAGTAATAAGCATTCGACATTGTCGAATTATCCACAAAGGCACTTTCTGCAATCACAATTTTTTTAGGCTTCAAATCTGCTAATATTTCAATATATTCTGCGGTAATGCCAGACTGTAAACAAATGAGCATTTCACCGTCCGATATCTTATAAACCATCAGCCCTCCTACTTCATATGCAGAAAGATTTACTGTTAAAAAATAGCCCATCTTCAACAGTATTTCATAGACTAAATCCATATCGCCGCGATCTGCTTTCAAACCTTCAACATGCCCTGCCATGCGATTAAGCAAGATATCCACATCATCGTCCTCAATGGGTGTATCATCCCAGATCTTTAGATTAGAACTATCCAATTTAAATACTTTGAAGCCAACATCTACTGACAACTTGACTTCGTCATCGGTAAACTGTCCAGTCTCATTGTCCATGAGTTTCTTTCCTACTCGGCGAATACGTTCCTTTCCTATTTCACAAATATTTTTATAACCTTCTTTCGCTGCCTCGGTATTCTCTCTACATACTTCTGGAAGTTGAACCATGATAAAATGCCTATTCCCGCCATCTTCCGCATTTAATTGCATTACCGCATGGGCAGTTGTAGCACTGCCACTGAAAAAATCAAGAATGATATCCTGATCATCTTTCGTCGTTGCAGTAGCCATCTTCACAAAATATTTGATTAACGCAAGTGGTTTAGGA
>JAIDPH010000074.1 GCA_029062885.1 Lachnospiraceae bacterium | reverse complement strand
AATAAGGCGCAGTAGCCAAGTGGTAAGGCAATGGTCTGCAACACCAGTATCCACCGGTTCAAATCCGGTCTGCGCCTCTTAGAAAACCTTGAAAATGTTGATTTTCAGGTTTTTTTATTTTCTTATATTTATATTTTCTATATAAAACGTTCCCCATAGAAAAAATTTAAATATATACTTGACAATATTAATTCAACAAGTTAATCTGTATATGTTGCATTAATAGTTTGAAAATCAAAATATTTGAAAATCAAAGGAATTGATTATCAAACAATATATAATTAAAAGGAGAGAATGATTATGTTAGAAAGAGTAAAAGAAATTATTGAGGAGCAGTTAAATCTTGAAGGAGTAGAGATTACTGAGGAAACACGTTTTAATGAAGATTTAGAGGCAGATTCACTTGACCTTTTTGAACTCGTTATGGCATTTGAGGAAGAGTACGGCGTTGAAATTCCTTCAGAGGACTTAGAAAAGCTTAAAACAGTTGGTTCAGTTATTGACTATATGAAAGCGAAAGGCGTAGACGCATAATGAAAACTAGAATTACAGAGATTTTAGGAATTGAATATCCTATAATACAAGGCGGCATGGCTTGGGTTGCTGAGCATAGACTTGCGGCAGCGGTATCAGAAGCAGGTGGTCTTGGAATCATTGGTGCAGGTGGAGCTCCTGCTGCTTATGTGAGAGAAGAAATACGTAAGGCAAAGGAACTGACTGACAAACCGTTTGGTGTGAACATAATGCTGATGAATCCTGAAGCAGACGAAATTGCAAAGGTTGTTGTGGATGAGGGTATAAAGGTTGTAACTACAGGTGCGGGAAATCCGGCAAAATACATGGAAATGTGGAAAGCAGCAAATGTAAAAGTAATTCCTGTAGTTGCAAGTGTAGCTTTAGCGAAACTTATGGAGCGCGGCGGCGCGGATGCTGTTATTGCTGAAGGAACAGAAAGCGGAGGCCATATTGGCTCGATAACAACGATGGCGCTTGTACCACAGGTAGTAGATGCAGTGAGTATTCCTGTAATTGCTGCTGGCGGTATAGCAGACGGAAGAGGTTTCGCAGCATCATTTATGCTTGGTGCTGAGGCCGTGCAGATGGGTACGCGTTTTGTAGCAGCAACGGAGTCAGTAGTGCATGAAAAGTACAAAGCAATGATTATAAAAGCAAAGGATATTGATTCAGCAGTCACAGGCCTTTCAAACGGTCATCCTGTAAGAAGCATTCGAAACAAGATGACAAAGGATTATTTAAAGCTTGAAAAAGAGGGCGCAGATTTTATGGAGCTTGAAAAGCTTACTCTTGGTTCACTAAGAAAGGCAGTCGTTGAAGGAGATGTAGTAAATGGTACGATTATGGCAGGCCAGATAGCCGGACTTGTAAAGAAGGAACAACCCTGTAAGGAGATTATCGATGAGATAATGTCTCAGGGAACAGAATTGCTGAATAGGAAGTATGGAGGATTGGAATGAGCAAAACAGCATTTATTTTTCCGGGTCAGGGTTCACAGTACATTGGCATGGGAAAGGATTTTTACAATACATATAGTGAAGCAAGAGAAGTATTTAAACTTGCGAGTGAGGTTTCAGGGCTTGATATGGAGAGGCTCTGCTTTGAGGAGAACGATAAAATAAACATCACAGAGTTTACTCAGATAGCTATGCTTACAGATGAAGTTGCAATTTTAAAGGTACTTGAGTCCAAGGGGATAAAGGCAGATATTGCGGCAGGTTTAAGTCTTGGTGAATACGGTGCACTTGCAGCGGCAGATGTTATGGATCTAAGAGATTTGTTTCATATTATAAGAAAGCGCGGTATCTTCATGCAGGAGGCATATCCGGTAGGCGGAGCAATGACAGCAGTACTTGGGCTTGACGCTGAGAAAATAAATGAGATTTGCGAAGCAACAGATGGGATTGTGACAGTTGCAAATTACAACTGCCCGGGACAGATAGTAATTACAGGTGAAGAAAAAGCGGTGGCTGCGGCTGCGGAATCGCTTATGTCAGCAGGAGCAAAGCGCTGTGTTCCTTTAAAGGTAAGCGGACCTTTTCACTCAGAGCTCTTAAAGGGAGCAGGCGAAAAACTTGGAGAAGAGCTTAAGGATATCGTGATAAGAAAGCCTTCAATACCATATATCAGCAATGTGAATGCGACATATGTAAGTAATGAGGCGCCTATAAAGGAGCTTTTACAAAATCAGGTGTCAAATTCCGTATGCTGGCAGCAGACTATTGAGAAGATGATAGCTGAAGGTGTTGATACGTTTATTGAAATAGGACCGGGTAAAACCCTTAGCGGTTTTATGAGAAAGATAAATAATGATGTTAAGTGTATTAATATAGATAAAATAGAAGATTTAAATAAATTAGAAGTCTTGTAGAAAGGCATGGTCATTAAAATGTTAAAAGAAAAGATAGCTATTGTGACAGGAGCGGGACGTGGCATCGGACGAGAGATAGCGCTAACACTTGCTAAAAACGGCGCCACAGTGATTGTAAATTACAACGGCTCAAAAGCCTCGGCGGATGAAGTTGTTGAGGAGATAACAAAAAACGGAGGAAGAGCAGAGGCAATTCAGTGTAATGTGGCTGATTTTGCGGAAAGTGAAGCTCTTGTAAAAACGGTACTTGATAAGTACAAAAGAGTAGACATTCTTGTAAATAATGCGGGTATTACAAAAGATAATCTGATAATGCGCATGAGCGAGGAAGATTATGATGCGGTGCTCGACACAAATTTAAAAGGCACATTTAATATGATGAGACACCTCTCACGAAGTTTTATTAAACAAAGAAGCGGTAAAATAATTAACATTACATCAGTGAGTGGTGTGCTTGGAAATGCAGGTCAGGCTAATTATTCGGCATCAAAGGCAGGAGTTATCGGACTTACAAAAAGTGTGGCAAGAGAGCTTGCAAGCCGTGGCATCAATGTAAATGCAGTGGCGCCGGGATTTATTGATACAGACATGACAAAGAATATGACAGATGATGCGAAAAAAGTGGTTAGTGAAATGATACCTATGGGCAAAATGGGAAGCGCAAAGGATATTGCCGATATGGTAATGTTTCTTGCAAGCGAAAACTCAGATTATATTACCGGACAGGTGATATGTGTTGACGGTGGTATGGCTATTTAATGGTGATTAATTGAGAAATCAAAGAAAGGCATGGTTATCAAATGAAAAAAAGAGTAGTAGTAACAGGTATGGGCGCGATCACTCCTATCGGAAATAGTGTAGACTCTTTTTGGGAGAGCGTTAAGCAGGGTAAAATCGGATTTGGCAAGATTTCATATTTTGATGCGTCAGAGTATAAATGTAAGCTTGCAGCAGAGGTGAAGGACTTTAATGCTGAAAATTATATGGATAAGAAATCAGCCCGTAGAATGGAGCAGTTCTGTCAGTTCGCAGTAGCAGCGGCTAAAGAAGCTATGGAGGATGCCGGAATAGATATGGAGAAGGAGGACGCATTCAGGGTTGGTTGCGCTGTAGGAAGCGGCATAGGAAGCATTCAGGCAATGGAGCGTGAATATACAAGGCTTGTGGAAAAAGGACCGTCGAAAATTTCACCTTTGTTTGTGCCTCTTATGATTTCAAACATGGCTGCGGGAAATGTCAGTATTGTTTTTGGATTAAAGGGTAAAAACATTAATGTTGTGACAGCATGTGCGACAGGAACAAACTCAATCGGCGAGGCATTTAGGACAATTCAATACGGAGATGCTGATATCATGTTGGCAGGCGGTACCGAGAGTTCAATTACGCCTTTGGGAGTTGGCGGGTTTGCAGCGCTTACAGCACTTTCGTCCAATGAAGATCCCGAAAGATGTTCTATTCCATTCGATAAGGACAGAAGCGGATTCGTTATGGGAGAGGGTGCCGGTATAGTAGTGCTTGAGGAGCTTGAGCATGCAAAGGCAAGAGGCGCAAAGATTTATGCAGAAGTAGCAGGATATGGTTGTTCAGCGGATGCATTTCATATTACGTCACCTGCAGAGGACGGTTCAGGCGCGGCGACAGCTATGATAAATGCAGTAAAGGATGCAGGCATACAGCCTATAGATATAACATATATTAATGCTCATGGAACAAGCACACATCACAATGACTTATTTGAGACAAGGGCGATAAAGTATGCGTTTGGTGATCATGCGTATAATATAAAAATCAATTCTACAAAGTCAATGATAGGGCACTTGCTTGGTGCCGCCGGTGCGGTTGAATTTGTTACATGTGTGAAGGAAATTGAGGAAGGCTTTATTCATAAGACAGTAGGTCTTCAGGAGAGTGAAGAAGAGATGGATTTAAATTACTGTAAAGAGAGTTCAAAGGAAGATATTACATATGCTCTCAGTAATTCACTCGGTTTTGGCGGACACAATGCAAGCATACTGATTAAAAAATATTCAGAGTAAGATGCAACGCAGGAAAGGTAGTAGATATGTCAGTTTACACAGCTAAAGAAATAATGGATATAATTCCACACAGACATCCCTTTATGCTTATAGACACAATTGAGGAGCTTGAGGAGGGACAAAGAGCACTCGGTAAAAAGTGCGTAAGTTTCAACGAGCCATATTTTGCAGGTCACTTCCCAGGAAATCCTGTAATGCCGGGAGTTCTTATAATCGAGGCACTTGCACAGGTTGGTGCGGTAGCAATTTTGGGAATGCCTGAGTGGAAAGGAAAGACAGCATATTTTGTGGGAATAGACAAAGCACGTTTTAAGCAAAAAGTTTATCCTGGGGATGTTCTTATGCTCGAAACGAAGATTGTAAAGGTGAAGGGACCTATCGGAGTAGGCGAGGCGACAGCCACTGTAAATGGAAAAATTGTCTGTAGGGCAGAATTGACGTTTGCAATTGGAGATTAGGCTGAGAAAGAAAAGGGGTTAAGTATGAATAGAAAGCGGAGATTTCCGACTAATCTGTATAACAGACTTGAGGAAAGACTTAGAAATAAGTTAAAAAATAACAATTTTGATAATCCAAAGGATGCGATAGGTGAGGATCTTATAAAATGTCCTAAGTGTGGTAAGATGGTAGAACGTGCGCATGTAGTTAAAAAGAAGTATGTATGCTATGAATGCGGTGGATATTTTCGTGTTAGAACTAAAAACCGTATTCGTATGGTAGCTGATTTCAAAACATTTGAACCGTGGTTTGAGGACATGGAGGTAAGTAATCCGCTTGACTTTGAGGGATATGAGGAAAAGCTTGCAGCAGCGCGCGAAAAGACAGGACTTAATGAGGCAGTTACAGTCGGTCGCTGTAAGGTGTTTGGTGATGATATAGTACTTGGCGTGTGCGATTCGCGTTTCATGATGTCAAGTATGGGACATGTTGTGGGTGAGAAAATCACAATGGCAATCGAACGTGCAACGGAGCTTAGACTTCCCGTGTTTTTGTTTTGCTGCTCAGGCGGTGCAAGAATGCAGGAAGGAATTATATCTTTAATGCAGATGGCGAAAACCTCTGCTGCAATAAAAAAACATGGAGATGCAGGACTTTTATACTGCCCAATACTTACAGACCCTACAACAGGCGGTGTAACAGCAAGCTTTGCCATGCTTGGAGATGTAATTATGGCTGAACCAGGAGCGCTTATTGGTTTTGCCGGACCACGTGTTATCAGACAGACAATAGGTCAAGAGCTTCCGGAGGGCTTTCAGACAGCGGAATTTCTCGTAGAGCACGGTTTTGTTGATGGTATCGTTGAAAGAGAACGGTTAAAGAAAACAATACATTTTCTAATAACCGCGCATCAGGGCGTAGGAAAGAAGATATATAATAATTTTGGAGAAGAAAAAGACTTTAAGTTTGAACTTAGCGAGAGTTTAAAGGAACAGTCATGGAATGCGGAGCAATTTACGGCTTGGGAAAAGGTAAAGGCAGTAAGACAGCTAGACAGACCGTCCGCCATGGATTATATGGATAACATATTCGACGTGTTTGTGGAGGCACATGGTGACAGAGGTTTCGGTGACGATAAGGCGCTTGTCGGAGGAATTGCATTTATTGGAATGCAGCCCGTAACAGTTATTGCTGATTTAAAGGGTAACAGTCTTGAGGAATGTCAACAGAGAAATTTTGGAATGCCGCTGCCTGAAGGATACAGAAAAGCTTTAAGGCTTATGAAGCAGGCTGAAAAGTTTAACAGACCTATTATCAGCTTTGTAAATACATCAGGTGCATTCTGCGGTATTGAGGCGGAAGAACGTGGTCAGGCTGAGGCGATTGCAAAGAACCTGCTGGAGATGTCAGGCTTAAAGGTGCCCGTTTTATGCATTTTGATAGGAGAGGGCGGAAGCGGCGGAGCGATTGCTACTGCTGTAGGAAATGAAGTTTGGATGATGGAAAATGCTACATATTCAATCCTTTCACCGGAGGGCTTTGCATCAATTCTTTGGAAGGATGCAGGAAGGGCTCAGGAGGCGAGCGAAGTTATGAATATAACAGCACAGGACTTAAAACGTCTTGGTGTTATTGAGCGCATTGTGCCAGAGTTTGGCGGAGCAGGTGCTGAAACTTCTAAAGCGATTGCCGGATATATGAAGAAGCATATTATGGAATTTTTGGAAAAATATAATGGTATGAGCGGAGAGGAAATTGCAGCCGAGCGCTATGCTCGTTATAGGGGATTTTAAGAGGTAACTTAATGAAAATAAATGAGTTGAAAATAGGCAGTATAACAGCCCGTGTCCCATTAATACAAGGCGGAATGGGTGTAGGAGTGAGTTTGTCGGGACTGGCAGGAGCAGTTGCGGCAGCAGGCGGAATAGGAGTCATCTCCACAGCGCAAATTGGCTATCGTGATCCTGAATTTGACAGACACCCGATAGAGTGTAATCTTAAGGCAATAGATGATGAAATAAAGAAAGCGAGAGTAATTGCGGATGGCGGCATCATTGGAGTAAACATAATGGTGGCGACAAAACGCTACGAAGATTATGTAATGGCAGCAGTCAAATCCGGCGCTGACATAATAATATCAGGTGCGGGACTCCCGATGACACTCCCTGAAATTTCAGGAGACGCTAAGATAGCTCCTATCGTATCAAGTAAAAAAGCATTATCTGTGATATCAAAATATTGGTATAAGAAATACAATAGAAAACCTGATTTGATAGTCATAGAGGGACCGATGGCAGGTGGACATTTAGGATTCAGCACGGAAGAAATAGATGAATATACGGTTACAAAGACAAAAAATTACGATAATGAGATTAGGCAGATAATAGCGCTTGCAGATGAGTTGGAGGTGCCTGTGGCAGTGGCAGGCGGCATCTATGATCGTGCCGATATGGAACACTATTTAGCAATGGGAGCAAAGGCTGTTCAGGTAGCAACGCGTTTTGTCACGACCAGAGAGTGTGACGCATCTGATGCGTATAAGCAGGCATATATTGATGCTAAGAAAGAGGATATCGTTATCGTGAAAAGTCCTGTTGGAATGCCGGGACGTGCGATACATAATGCATTTTTGGATAAAGTGGCAGCAGGAGAGCGGTTTATGAGAGGATGCAGGCAGTGTGTAAGTACCTGTAATCCTGAGACAACTCCATATTGTATAACGGAGGCGCTTGTAAATGCAGTGAAAGGAAATCTTGATGAGGGCTTAATTTTCTGTGGAAGTAATGCTTATCGGGCAGATAGAATTGAGTCGGTATCAGACATAATGGAGGAATTTTCAAAATGACAATAAAAATCACAGGTACAGGTAGCGCTTTGCCAGAAAAAACAGTGACGAATTTCGATTTAGCGAAGCTTGTGGATACTTCTGATGACTGGATACGTGAGCGTACAGGAATATCAGAGCGTAGAATTGCCACAAATGACACAGTATCGTCACTTGCCTCAAAAGCATGTAAGGAAGCGCTTGAGATGGCAGGACGTAATGCAGAAGATGTGGAGCTTATCATAGTTGCAACCTGCTCGCCTGAGTTTCTGCTTCCATGCTGTGCGTGTCAGGTACAGAGTGATATAGGAGCTCATAAGGCCGTGGCTTTTGATTTAAATGCGGCTTGTTCCGGATTCCTGTTTGCTTTGAATACGGCTTATGCGTATATGCAGACGGGGCTTTATAAAAATGCCTTAATTGTAGGAAGTGAAGTGCTTTCTAAACTGATAGACTGGACGGACCGTTCTATATGTGTACTCTTTGGAGATGGAGCGGGAGCAGCTTTTGTGGAAACGTCAGACATAGATGAAATTTGTGAAAACGGTAGAAAAGCTGGTATTGAGAGTATAGTAATGGGTTCCGACGGCACAAAGGGAATGACGCTTTCGTGTATGGAAAGGGGACTTGCTAACCCTTACGTGGGAAAAAATGAAGAAGTAAATTCATATGTCCATATGGATGGACAGGAAGTATATAAATTTGCGACAAGACAGGTTCCTGCCTGCATTAGTGAGGCATTGGAAAAAGCCGGCTTTACGACAGACGATATTGATACGTTTGTGCTTCATCAGGCGAATATGCGTATTATTGAATCTGTAGCGAAGCGCTTAAAGGCGGATATATCAAAGTTCCCCGTAAATTTAGACAGGGTAGGGAATATGTCGTCTGCAACGATTCCGGTATTGCTTGACGAATTGAACAGGGGTGGTAAAATAAAGAAAGGTGACAGACTTGTGTTATCGGGTTTTGGAGCTGGGCTTACATATGGAGCCAGCGTACTTGTCTGGGGCTAAAGACTGATATGGAAGTAAAATGGGTTAGTGCATATATGAAAAGGGATACAAACAAAACATTAAATGAATTACTTGTAAAGATATTCAACAATATGATGGATATAGAGGAAAGAGCCATCATAACGGAGGAATTCATTGATATTACAAATAACGATATGCACATTATAGAGGCAATAGGAATAGATGAATTGCGCAATATGTCCGAGATAGCATCACGACTTGGTGTTACAGTAGGCACGCTTACGACTAATATGAACAGCCTTGAGAAGAAGGGATATATCATTCGTCAGCGCAGTGAAGACGATAAGCGTGTTGTTTTGGCAGCACTTACGGATAAAGGTAAGAAAGCATTCTTCCATCACAGAGATTTTCATAAGAACATGATAAAGTCAATCGTGAAGGATTTAAATGAGGATGAGATGAAATCGGTAATAAAGGTATTGCTGAATCTGAATGATTTTTTATTGAGTATGCAAAAGGGGTGACGATATCCGAAAATTACCATAGTATTTCCGACAGACAGTATGTTAAGATATTATTAGAGAATATTTTCTATTACTGACAAAACTTGCAAAGGCTGTTTATGAGGGAAAAGAAAAAAAGGAAGAAGAAAAAAATCATTATTGCAATTTGCATTATAACAGGGTTATTTATTACCCTGTATTTTGTGTTAGTAAACTTTTTGGTAAGTGCGGCTCTTGTGCCGTCTTTTATGCGAAAGCTGGAAGCTTTTGAAAGGATTACGGATGAAAGCTATGAAGCTCAGGTACAGACATCGGATATTAAAGTGAATCGTCAGTTAGCTCTGAATGAGACCGGTGAATGGCTGCAAACGGTCAATAATCAAAAGATTTCTGTGATGACTGATGACGGCTATAAATTAATTGCGAAAGAATTTTTTGTGGAAGAAGACAGCCATAAGTGGCTGCTTTTACTTCATGGATATACCGGTTGGAAAGAAGAAATGTATCCGTTTGCATATTGGTATAATACACATGGATATCATGTCATTGCGCCCGATTTACGCTGTCAGGGAGAGAGCGAAGGCGATTTTATAGGAATGGGCTGGACAGACCATTATGACTGCAATCTGTGGATTGATTATATTCTTTCTCAGGATTCTGAGGCAGAAATAGTGCTTCATGGACAGTCTATGGGAGCTGCAACTGCTTTGATGATGACCGGAGAAGTGAATCTTTCGGAAAATGTTGTTGCAGTAGTATCGGACTGTGCATATACAGACGCATATTCAATGTTTGGTGAAAAGGTCAAAGAATGGTTTTATCTTCCGGCATTTCCATTGGTTGATACAGCGTGTTTAGTGCTTCGGGTTCGTGGGGGATATAACTTAAAAGACGCATCGGCAATAGAAGCGGTACAAAAAAGCAGGGTTCCTACGCTTTTTATTCACGGTGCTGACGATGCTATGATATCTGTTCAGATGACAAAAGATTTGTATGAAGCGGCAGCCTGTCAGAAGCAGTTATTGATTGTGGAAGGTGCAGGACATGCGCAGTCTCAGGATAAAGATCCTGATGCATACTATAATACTATAATGGCATTTTTAGAAGAAAACATAAAATAACAGTATTATTGCACAATTGTTTTTTTAGATGTATTATTATATTAAGTATTAACGGAAGGAATGAAAAACTATGAATAAGATTATTGTCACAGGATGTAACGGACAGTTAGGCCGTGCGGTAAATAAACATTTTGCCGGAGATAATACATATGAGTTTGTTAATACTGACGTAGGCGAACTGGATATTACAAGTATTGATAAAGTGATGGAATTTGCAAGAGACATTAAGCCTTATGCCATTATTAACTGTGCGGCGCATACCGGGGTAGATGCCTGTGAAACGGAAGGTGATAAGGCATACCGTATTAATGCGATAGGTCCCAGAAATCTAAGCATTGCGGCTACAGAAACCGGAGCTAAGATGATTCATATTTCCACGGATTATGTATTTGACGGAAAAGGAACAAGACCTTATACGGAGTTTGATGCGGTGGGCCCACAGGGAATGTATGGCTTAACCAAATTGGCGGGAGAGAATTTTGTAAAGGAATTTGCGGATAGATACTTTATTATTCGTACGGCATGGCTTTATGGAGATGGAAAAAACTTTGTAAAAGCAATGCTGAATAAGTCAGAAACGGATGATAAGGTCAGAGTTGTAAAAGATCAGGTAGGCTCGCCTACGAGCGCGGAAGAGTTGGCAAAAGCGATTGCATACTTACTGCCTACCGAAAACTACGGACTTTTTCATGGTACATGCGAAGGAGACTGCAGCTGGTCGGAATTTGCGGAAGAGATTTTCCGTCTGGCGGGAAAGAAGACAGTCGTAGAGGCGATAACTACGGAAGAATTCGGTGCGAAAGCGCCACGTCCGGCATATTCGATTCTTGAGAATTATATGTTCAAACTGACGACTGATTTCATGTTTGCCGACTGGCATGACGCTATTGAGAAATACATGAGAGAAATTTAGGATTATACAAAAAGAAAAGGATAAAACTCAAATGACATTTTTACAAGCGCTTGTTAAGAATCCTATATTTGTTGCAGCGGTTATGGGATGGTTTGTTGCACAGGTATTGAAAATGGCGATTCATTTTCTTGTTACCAAAGAACTTGTCTGGGAGCGAATGATAGGAAGCGGCGGTATGCCGAGCTCTCATTCTGCTACAGTATGCGCGCTGGCAACAGCGACAGGCATACAATATGGTGGAGGAAGCTTTGAGTTTGCAATAGCTGTGATTATGGCGATTATTGTCATGCATGATGCTTCGGGTGTCAGAAGAGAAACCGGAATACAGGCGCGGGTACTCAATGAGATGATGGCGCTGTTTCGGGAAATGGGAACTAAAATGTCAGTAGAGGATAAGCTGAAGGAATTTGTCGGGCACACACCGTTACAGGTTTGGATAGGTGCGTTGCTTGGAATCATTACAGGTTTCCTCACCTGTCAGTTTATGGTTGCAGGATACAGTATTTTCTGATAATAGCGTTACCACTTTCTGCGATATTCTAAAGGCGTCATATTCTCGTATTTTTTGAATACTTTGATGAAGTATCCCGCGTTCTGAAATCCGCAGTCAAACGCGATATTTTCTATAGAAGCGTCAGAGAAGCGAAGCATGGATTTCGCATGGGAAATACGCTTGGAGGTTAAGTCGCTGCCAATAGTAACGCCATAGATTTTTTTATATTCTCTTGAAAGATGAAATTTACTGATATAGAATCTGGAAGATAAATCTTCCAGATTTATTTTTTGAGCATAATTATTCTCAAGATAGTCATTGACTTGTTTCATTTTTTCAGGAATGGAAGATATCTCCTGGTTTCCCTGATTTTCACTAAAACACAAAGTAATAAGGTCAGTAAGGCAGCGGTTGGCAAATAGCTCCATTAAAGAAGTTTTTGAAGAATGAATTTGATATATCTGCTGCAAAATATTCATGAAAGCAAGAGTATTTTCCGGATGAAAAAGAAATGAGCGGGACTGCTTCAAAAAATTAGAATAAAAATACGGAATTTCCTTTCCGTAAAAGTGTACCCACATAAGACTCCACGGATCATTTGCGCTGCTTTCATGGGAATAAGGCTTCGTACAATCCAGCCAGACACAGTCCCCTGCAGTAATAATGAAACGATTTCCGTCATAAGAAACATAACCACTGCCGTTTAAAACAATGAAGAAGAGGCAAGAGCTAAGGTTCTGTCTTTGGCTTATATGTGGTTCCAGACTTTGCAGTGTACCGACTTCCTGCACGTAAAGATAGTGCTCTTTGGCATAGGAAGAAGGCGTTGCTATGATACGTTGGGAAGAGGATTTTGCCATTTTTTTATTCCTTTCTCTTTTAGTATTGATAGAGCAAGATTTTACTATTATGCGGCAATATTTTATGTTGATACCTATATTATACAATAGTATACTTCCATATGGAATAGCAAGAAAGTATGTTTTGAAAGCTTTTACATGAAATAATAAAGAAAGAGGAAAATTAATATGCAAAAAGTAGCGTTAATTACAGGTATTACAGGTCAGGATGGTTCTTATCTGGCTGAGTTCTTGCTGGAAAAAGGATATGAGGTGCATGGGCTTATCAGGAGGCACAGCATTACAAACACGGCAAGAATAGACCATATTTTGCAGTCTGACTATAATAAAATTAAATTTTTTCTGCACTTTGCCGATACGACAGATTCCAGTAATCTGATGCGTCTGATTGCAGAAATCCGACCGACGGAAGTATATAATCTGGCGGCACAGTCACATGTGGGAGTTTCCTTCGAGGTGCCGGAATATACCGCTGAAGCAACGGGCGTCAGTACCTTGAAACTACTTGAGGCAATCCGTGTTAATGGCGGAAACTGTAGGTATTATCAGGCGTCCACTTCTGAATTGTTTGGAGGCATTCCGGAAACGGCGCCACAAAGTGAGACAACTCCTTTTTATCCTAAAAGTCCATATGGCGCTGCAAAACTGTATTCTTACTGGATTACGGTCAATTATAGGGAATCTTATAACATGTTTACCTGCAATGGCATTTTATTTAATCACGAATCACCGAGAAGAGGTGAGAATTTTGTCACAAGAAAGATTACTCTGGCAATTGCTAATATTATTGCGGGAAAACAGGAGAAACTTTCCCTCGGAAATATGAATGCAAAGCGTGACTGGGGGTTTGCGGGTGATTATGTGCAGGGTATGTGGCTGATGCTGCAACAGGACAAACCGGATGATTATGTGCTTGCTACAAATGAAACGCATACAGTAAGAGAATTTGTTGAAGCGGCTCTTGGCGAATTGGACATCAAAATCAGGTGGGAAGGAACAGGAGTAAACGAAAAGGGATATGATGCTGAAACGGGCAGACTTTTAGTTGATGTTAATCCCGAATTCTATCGTCCTGCAGAGGTTGAATTTCTCTGGGGCAATTGTGCAAAGGCAGAGAAAGAGCTTGGCTGGAAACGGAATGTAGATTTTAAAGGGCTTGTTTCCATGATGATGGATGCCGATTTGAAAGAAGTGGCGGGAATAAGCTGCAACGAGTACAAGAATAAAAAGCAGAAAAAGAATAATAAGGAAAGTGAATAAAAGAGATATGGACAAGACTGATAAAATATACGTAGCGGGACACAGGGGTCTGGTGGGAAGCGCAATCGTTAGAAATCTGAAAGCAAAAGGATATGAAAATATAATAGGCAGAACGCACACGGAACTGGATTTAACCAATCAGGCAGCGGTAAAGAAATTCTTTGAAACGCAGAGACCTGATGTGGTAGTTTTGGCTGCTGCAAAGGTGGGCGGAATAAATGCCAATAATACTGTACCTGCAGAATTTGCTTATGAGAATATGCAGATTCAATGTAATGTGATTAAATGCAGTCATGATTATAAGGTGAAAAAATTACTGTTTCTCGGAAGCACCTGCATATATCCGAAGATGGCGCCGCAGCCGATTCCGGAAGATGCGCTTTTGACGGGACCGCTTGAAGAGACCAATGAAGCATATGCGATTGCGAAAATTGCCGGACTTGAGATGTGTAAGTTTTTTAAACGTCAGTATGGAGACGATTTTATCAGTTGTATGCCGACCAATCTTTACGGTCCGTATGACAATTACGATTTACAGGGTTCGCACGTAATGCCTGCGATGATCCGTAAGTTCCATGAGGCAAAAATAAGTAATGCGCCTACGGTAGAACTTTGGGGAACAGGCGCACCCTTAAGGGAATTTTTGCATGTGGACGATATGGCGGATGCATGCGTATTTCTGTTGGAAAATTACAGTGGTGAGAGTCATGTCAATATTGGAACCGGTAAAGAAGTTACGATTAAAGAATTGGCGTTAATGGTAAAAAAGGCAGTAGATTATAAGGGTGAAATTGTCTGGAATCATGATATGCCGGATGGAACACCGAGAAAACTTACGGATGTTTCCAGACTGCATGAGCTTGGCTGGAAACATAAGATTGAGCTGGAAGAGGGAATTAAATCGGCATATGACTGGTTCAGGGAAAATGTAGAAACAGCGCGAATGGGGAATTAATATGAAGACGTATGGTTTTATTCTGGCAGGAGGCGGGGGAACACGTTTCTGGCCTCTAAGCAGACAAGATCTGCCTAAGCAGCTTCTTAACCTGACCGGAAAGGATTTGATGGTGAACGAAACCATTGACAGGCTGGAAGGAAACATAGAAAAAGATGATATTTTTATTGTGACGAATATTTCTCAGGCGGAGCTTATGATTCAGGCGACGGATGGACGAATCCGTAAGGAGCATGTATTGGCAGAACCGGCGGCACGAAATACGGCAGCTTGTATCGGGTATGCAGCGACGGAGATTTTGCAAAAATACGGAGACGGTATTATGTGCATCCTGCCATCTGACCATTATATTAAGGACATAGCTGTTTACAAAAAGGTGATTGCGGATGCAATTCGTGTAGCTGAGGAGACGGATGCTCTCGTTACCATTGGCATTCAGCCAACTTATCCGGCGACGGGTTACGGATACATCCGTTATGAAAAAGAAAAGAAAGCCGGTTGCTATTATAATGTCAGACATTTCGTGGAGAAACCTAATCTACAGACTGCAAAGGAATATCTTCTATCAGGAGATTATTTATGGAACAGCGGTATGTTTGTTTGGAAAGCATCAGTTATCATGAGATGCTTTGAGGAGCTTCTCCCTGACATAAGCGTTTGTTTGAAAAAAATAGGTGCGGCAATGAATACGGAGAAAGAGAAAGAGGTTATAAATGAAATTTATCCGGTAATTCCGAAAATATCCATAGATTATGGTATTATGGAGCGTGCTGAAAATGTTTTGGTGTTAGAGGGCAGCTTCGGATGGAGCGACGTGGGTAGCTGGGATGCACTGGAAGCGTTGTATGATAAGGATGAGCACGGAAACATTACTTATGGAGAGCAGGTTCATATTGATACGCATGATTGCATTATTTATGCTAAAAACAAACTGGTAACTACGATCGGACTGGATAATGTAATTGTTGTGGAGACAGAGGATGCGGTACTAGTATGTGACAAGAACCGGGCACAAGAAGTAAAGAGAGTAGTAGAGGCTTTGCAGGATTGCAATAAGAGGCAATATTTATAATTAAAAACTTCACAGGGCGATACCTTACAGTTTACAGAATTTACTGCTTCATGATATGATTTTCCCAGATATACGGTAAAGGGGAATGAAACAATGGAAAGTGATATGTTGGTAAGACCGGGAGCGGAGCAGGTAATCTCGGGATTGATGTTAGAACTTGGCATACCGGCGCATCTTAAAGGGTATCAATATCTGCGTACGGCGATTACAATGTGTGTAGAGGATATGGAGCTGATTGGAAGCGTTACCAAACTTTTGTATCCTGAGTTGGCGAAGCAGTATATGACAACCGTTCAGAAGATAGAGCGGGCAATAAGAAATGCAATTGAGGTGTCGTGGGAACGAGGAAATAGAGAATTATTTGAAAAACTGTTTGGATATAGTAATAGTGTAGAACATAACCGGCCTACGAACAGTGAGTATATTGCGTCAGTTGCTGACTATGTTCGTCTGGAGCAGGGATTTGTATAAAATAAGTAATCAGGAAGGGTGATATCGCCCTTCCTTTTTTTTAGTATTCATGATAAGATGTAAAGGTAAATAATACATGCTTAGGATTGAATCAATGGAGTTTATGAAGATGAGTCTGTTAAGTGTAATAGTGCCTTGCTATAATGAGGAAGAAAATATAGCGGATTTTTATCAAGAATTGTTAAAGAATCAAGAGTTTTTCAATGAAAAGAAATTGGAACTGGAAATACTGTATATTGACGACGGTTCTAAAGACAACACAGTATCTGAGGTAAAGAAGTTGAGGGAACAGGATGAAAGAGTGCATCTTTTGTCATTTTCCAGAAATTTTGGAAAAGAAGCAGCTATCTATGCGGGACTTCAAAAATCCAAAGGGGATTATGTGGTAATAATGGATGTGGATTTACAGGATCCGCCTGCGCTATTACCGGAGATGTATTCTTATATAGAAGAGGGGTATGATTCCGTTGCTACAAGAAGAGTGACAAGAAAAGGAGAACCTGTGATTCGTTCTGCATTTGCAAGGCTGTTTTATCGTTTGATGAACAGAATTTCCAAGACTGAAATCGTGGATGGTGCACGTGATTACCGGCTTATGACAAGGAAGGTCGCGGATGCCATTTTATCTATGACGGAATATAATCGTTTTTCCAAAGGGATTTTCGGATGGGTAGGATATGAAACAAAGTGGCTTGAGTATGAAAATATAGAGCGGAATAAAGGGGAGACGAAATGGTCTTTTTGGAAACTGTTTTTCTATTCCATCGAAGGAATTACAGCTTTTTCTACGATGCCGCTCGCGATCGCGTCTGTAATGGGTGTTCTGTTCTGCTTTGCAGCTTTTTTACTGATTGTTGTGACGATTGTGCGAAAACTTGTATTTGGTGACCCTACTTCAGGCTGGCCGTCGCTTGTTTGCATAATTTCCATGATAAGCGGCGTTCAGTTGTTTTGTCTGGGAATTGTAGGGCAATACTTATCCAAGACATATATGGAAGTAAAGAAAAGACCTATTTATCTGATAAAAGAGGATATCTGATGGAAGAGATGGTCAGTATCATTGTACCGGTCTACCGGGCGGCGGCTTATATTGCTGAAACGATAGATATGGTAAGAAGACAAACTTATAAGGATTGGGAATTGATTCTGGTGGATGATTGCTCTCCGGATAACAGCGCAGATATTATTCAGAGAATGCAGTTATCTCACGAGACGGAGCGCATACGACTAATTCGTAAGGAAAGCAACGAAGGTGCGGCCGAGGCAAGAAATACGGGAATTGATGCAGCAAAAGGAAGGTATATTGCGTTTTTGGACGCAGATGATATCTGGTTTCCAAATAAGCTGGAGAAAGAGCTTGCTTTTATGAAAGAAAAGCAGGCGGCTTTTGCATTTACTGCATATGAATTTGGAGATGAGAATGCCAAAGGGACAGGAAAAATTGTTGCAGTTCCCGAACAACTGACATATCGTAAGGCTTTGAGCAGAACAGTGATTTTTACAACAACTGTTATGTTCGATATGGCAAGACTTACTAAAGAGCAGATACATATGCCGAATGTGGAAAGCGAAGATACGGCTGCGTGGTGGAAAATTCTTAAGGCGGGATACATGGCATATGGATTGAACGAGGTACTTGCAATATACAGAAGACCGGCAAAAAGTCTATCTTCTAATAAAATAGTGGCAATAAGACGAATTTGGCGGCTTTACCGACAAGAAGAAAAGTTGACTATACCAGTCAGTGCATTTTGCTTTTGCATGTGGGCAATACGTGCAACGTTAAGGAGAATATAGTAAACAATATATTCACAAATGAGGTGACGAAGTGAAACGATTGGATTCTTTTAAAAGACTTATAATATTACAACTTTCTTTTATTGGATTGATTATACAGACAGGTATATATGCTTATTTCTGGCTTACGGAATATCACCCGTTTCTTAGGATGCACCGAGGGCTGAAATTTTATTTTAAGGGTCATATATTGATGTTTCTGATTTATTTTGTATTGTTGTTTTTCTTTGAAAGCACATACGGAGGATTGAAAATCGGATATTTAAAGCCGATGGATGTTTATGTTTCACAGTTTTTTTCTTTGCTTGCGGTCAATGTAATATCATATTTTCAGATTTCACTGATGGCGAACTGGCTGGCGGCTGTCAGACCGATTATATTAACAATGCTGATTCAAATAATTGTGTCAGCGGTATGGGTGTATCTTTGTAACACGTTTTACCGTAAGGCTTTTCCGCCGCGGGATATTCTGCTTATTCATGGGGAACGCTCCATTGACGATATTGTAAATAAACTCAATACAAGGAAGGACAAGTACCGTATCGCCGGTTGTATAAGTATTTCCGAAGATGGTGAGAAAATACGTTCAGAAATATTGTCGGGATACGGAGCAATCGTGCTGTGGGATATCCCTATAAATGACAGAAACGATCTTTTGAAATATTGTTACAGTAAGTCTATTCGTGTCTATATGATGCCAAAAATTTCTGACGTGCTGGTCAAAGGCTCCGACCAATTGCACTTGTTTGATACGCCGATTTTACTGACAAGGGAGTATGCTCTGAAAATGGAGCAGAGGATAATAAAAAGACTTATTGATCTGGTTTGTGCAATTATTTTGCTTGTGATTGCTTCTCCATTCATGTTGATAACGGCAATTGCTATTAAGGTGTATGACAAAGGACCGGTTTTATATAAGCAGATTCGCTGCACAAGGGACGCAAGGGAATTTAATATTTTAAAATTCCGCAGTATGCGTGTTGATGCAGAAAAGGATGGCGTTGCCAGACTGGCTTCACGAAATGATTCGCGGATTACGCCCGTGGGGAAATTTATACGCGCTGTCCGCATTGACGAACTGCCGCAGTTATTCAATATCCTGAAAGGCGATATGTCGTTTGTGGGTCCGCGCCCGGAACGTCCGGAGATTATTGCGCAATATGCGGAAGAGATGCCTGAGTTTACTTTTCGCATGAAGGTAAAGGCAGGGCTGGCAGGGTATGCGCAGGTTTATGGAAAATATAATACGACGCCTTATGATAAACTGAAACTGGATTTGACTTATATTGAG